>DATCQX010000506.1:0-4606 GCA_036569285.1 Streptomyces sp. | reverse complement strand
GGCGTACGCGGTGTGCGTGTAGAAGTCGAGGACCCGCCGCAGCCCAGCGTCGTCCATGGTGTGGACGGTGGCGGCGTACCGGCGGATCAGGTCGTGCATGCGATACCGGCCCGCTGTGTCCTGGGCGATCAGCGACGACTGCTCCAGCCTGCGCAGCACCGACCGGGTCCGGCCCGCACCGAGGCCGGTGAGTCCGGCGGCGGCCGGCAGGGAGATGTCCGGGCCGGGGGCGAGTGCGAGCAGCGCGAACACGTGAGCCTCCTCGGCACTTAACGCCCGGTGCGACGACGACAGCACGGCGGGCAGGCTCGCCGCCGGATCGGCGTCGTCCAGGACGTCGAGGACGTCGTCCCGCAGTTCACCGGCGAGGGCGGTCAGCGAGAGGTGCGGGTGGGTGTGGGCGCGGCCCGCGACGATGCTCAGCGCCAGCGGGAACCCGCCGCACAGCCGGACGAGTTCCCGCACCGCCCCGGGCTCCGCGTCGACGCGGGCCGCACCGAGCCGCGCGACGAGCAGGCCGTGCGCCTCGGCGTCGGTGAGCGTGTCCACGGACACGAGCCGGGCGCCGTGCCCGGTGACCAGCCCCGGCAGCCGGTTGCGGCTGGTCACCGCCACCACACAGGTGTCGCCGCCCGGCAGCAGCGGGACGACCTGCGCGGTGTCCACGGCGTTGTCGAGCACCAGCAGCATCCGCCGGTCCGCCACCAGACTGCGCAGCAGCGCCGCCTGCGCGTGGACGGCGACGGGGACCCGGCCGGGCTCCACACCCAGCGCGTCGAGGAAACCGCGCACGGCCACCGCCGGGTCCATCGGCTCACTGTCGGGGCTGAACCCCCGCAGATCCACGAACAGTTGCCCGTCCGGGAACCGCCCCGCGTTGCGGTGCGCCCAGTGCAGTACCAGCCACGACTTGCCCACCCCGCCCGCCCCGGCGATCGTGGACACCACCACCGTCGGCGCCCCCTCGGATCCGGCTCCCAGCACCGCGTCCAGCCGGGCGAGTTCGTCGTCCCGTCCCACGAACGGCGCTGGCGCGGCGGGCAGTTGGCGCGGGACCGGCACGGCCGGAGCCGTCTCCTCGCCGGTCGCCGCCGCCAGCAGCTCGTCCCGGTCCTCCGGCCGCAGCTCCAGCGCCTCCGCCAGCCTGCGCACCGACGCGAGCTGCGGATTGCGGCGCCTGCCGGTCTCCATCCCGCGGATCGTGCTCACCGAGACACCGGAACGCTCGGCCAGCGCCTCCTGGGTCAGCCCCGCACCCAACCGCAGCCGCCGGATCGTGGCGGCGAGAAGATCTCCCACGGCGCCCTTCCTACCAGGGCGATCACGAGGGCGTACGCCACAGCGCCTCGTCACCGCAGTTTCGACCGAAGGCCTCTACCCGGCCGTCACCGTCACGTACGTCGTCTTCTTCACCCGGCCGTGGTGCGAGACGACCGTCACCGGGTAGCGGCCCGGCTCGAGACCGGGGCGGATGGTGGCGTCTCCGATGAAACGGGGGTCGTCGCCGTCGGCGCTCTTGGAGTCGTCGAGCTTGAGGTGCAGCACGCCGGTGAACGCGGGGGAGGTGGCGGTGAGGCTGTGCTCCTCGCCCGGGTCCGGGGACACGTCGTGCCACATGACACCGACCTGGTGACCGGCCCTGGGCTTGAACTCCCGGTCACCCTTCCACCAACTGTCGCCGGGCTCGTAGAAATCCGGCCCACTGGCGTCGCCCAGGTAGTCCGGGTCGCCCGGCCGCGACGCGCGGACCTTCAGGCTCTTCTCGGCGATACGCCGGCCGCCGGGACCGTACAGGGTGAAGGTGTACGTGCCGTCCGCCAGATCGGCCTTGAGCTGCGGGCCGGCTGAGAACGCGCGCGGGTTGTAGTAGTCGTACAGGCTGTTGTGGACGAGACGCACGGGCTTCGGCAGCGCGGCGGAGCGGACGGTGAAGTCGGTGCCCTTCTCGCCGGGGTACAGGTCGTCGTAGCGCAGCGACACGGACTCGCCGGGGCGGGTGACGTCCGAGGCGGACAGCGTGAAGGAGGGCCGCTGGGACGGTACGACCTCGACGGTGTCGCGGGCCACGACGCGGTCGCGCACCGTGAGGGTCAGCGGGTACGACCCTGGCTCGGTCGTCATCCGCACCGTGCCGTCGGCCCCGTAGTTGTCGCCCTCCCACCGCAGCCGCACGGGCCCGCCGAACGCGGACGACCGGGCGATCACCGCGTCACCGCCCTCCTTGGGGCCGACCCCGTACAGGATCATCTGGACCAGTCCCCCCGGCCGGGCGTCCGTCTGGCCGTTCAGGATCAGCGACGGCTTGCCCGTCGGCGTCACCGGAGCGGGGCTCACGGACTCGCGCGTCGTGTGCGCGGACGCCCTCGGGCTCGGCGCCGTCCCGGCCTTCTCCGCCGTGGCGGCACATCCGCACAGCACAAGCCCGGCCGCCGCGACGGCCACGGCCCTGGACCAGTTCATCGTTCCCCCCGTAGGTAGGTCACCTGTGTAGAGGGGAAAACAGCGGGTTTGGTTACGCCCGCGAAGGTCACCGTTCGGCACACGGCGCCGCTCACCCTGGACGACGATGAGGGCGCCCTCGGACATACCGGCCCCCTCAGCCCGCGGCCAGCCTCCGCAGCACCCCCGCCGCGACCGGCGTCGGCAGCCCGCGCAGCACGCGGACCAGCGTCGCCGTCGTCCAGGGGAAGTACGCCTGCGCCGGTTCCCTCTCCAGAGCGCGGACGACGTACCGGGCCGCGCGTTCCTGGGGGACCTGGAAGGGCTTCGGGAGGCCGTCCCCCGCGACACGGTCGGTGGCGACGAAGCCCGGGTGGACCGAGGTGAACCGGATATGAGGAGCCAGCTCGACGCGGGCGGCGTCGACGAGGGTGCGGGCGGCGGCCTTCGCGGCGGAGTAGGGGCCCTGCCGGGGGATGCCCATGAGGCCGGCGAGGGAGTTGGTGTGGGCGATGAGTCCGCCGTCCGGCTGCGCGTTCATGCGGTCGATGAGCGGGACGAGGTAGTTGACGACGACGTCGTAGTTGAGGGCCATGATGCGGGCGACGTCGGCGACGGTCACCTCCCGCATCGACATGTCCGGCCCCTGGCCCGCGTTGAGGAGGGCCACGTCGACCGAGCCGAACTCCTCGACGGCCGCCGCGACGACCTCCGCCGACGCCTTCGGGTCGAGCGCGTCGGCAGGGAGAGCGACACAGGAACTGCCCGCCGCACGGACCTCCTCCGCGACGGCGGCGAGCTCTGGGGCGCGGCGGGCTGTGAGGACGAGCCGGTTGCCGCCGGGGGCGAGGAGCCGGGCGACATCCGCACCGATCCCCGAGGAGGCGCCGACTATGAGGACGGTCCGGCCGGTGATGCGCGCCATGGTGCTCCTTCGCCCGGAGGGGAGTGGTGCGAGGGACCCTATCCTTCCGGGCTCCGGGCTCTGGGCTCCGGACTCCGGAGGACAGCAGGGCGGCGGGCCGGGGGAGCGGTCCGCCGCTCAGGAGATCACCGGGTCATCAGGGAAGCCTGACCAGCGTGTAGTCGTCGCAGTACCCGGCCGACGCCCAGGGCTTGATCAAGTGCCGTGAGTGTCCTGGTTGTTGGTGATGCCCAGGACGGCGAGTGCTCGTTTGGGTTCGTGCTGGATGGTGCGGGTGGTCTTGGCGGTGTTGTCGGCTCCGAGGATCTTGAGAGTGCCGATGGCGAGGTTGCGGAAGCTGGCCATGGCACGCGGGGCGCTGCCGGTGTGAACGGTCGAGGTGTCCTCCGCGAACGTGACATCGCGGATGTGGTGGGAGGAATTTTCGATGCCCCGGTGCCCGCGGACCGCGGCGGCCAACTCGGCCGGGTCGGCCTGATGGGTGTCCAGGCTGGTGACCGCGAACACGCTCTCGCGGCTCTCCGTCTGGCCGGCGGGCTTGCGGCGGCGGTGGACGCGGAGGGCGAGGCGGGCGTGCGGGAAGGCGATGCCGCCGAGGTTGTCGGCGAGAGAACAGGTCTTGACGGAGCGGGACTCGCGTCGTCCGTGGCCGGTGGCGGAGGCGGTGTGCTGGATCGTGATCGAGGTCCAGGGCAGGGTGGCGAGCTGGGCGTACGCGGTGGGCTGGTTGGTCTTGACGACCGCGATGCAGTGGGCCTTCTCCGTCTCGGCCAGTCAGGTGATGTCGGCCTTCACCGAGTGCAGGGCATCGAAGGTGACCACGGCGCCTGCGAGGTCGAGCGGCGCCAGCAGCGGCTTGAAGTGCCGGGTTTCGTTCGTCTTCGCGCCGACCTCGACCTGGGCCGGCGTGGCGACGGGGTGGTGCGTGACCGCCGAGAGCAGGTGCCGGCGCGGCGCGTCCAGGCGGGCCGAGCCCTTCAACGCCTTGCCGTCCACGGCGATAACCCGCCGTGCCCGGGACGCCGACGGATCCGTGCACGTCAACTTGCGGTGCTGGTCGGCGAGGCAGGCGCCTATGGCCTGGTCCAGGGCGTCGCCATCGAGTGCCATGAGGACGCGTCCGATGGTGACCGGCTTCGGGCTGCGCCGCCAGCCGAGCAGATGACATCGGATCCCGAGGGTTGCCGGCAGCGTGTTCGTGGCCCGCTCGGCGAACTCGGCGATCTCGTCCAGGCTCTTCGC
>DATCQX010000505.1:0-2182 GCA_036569285.1 Streptomyces sp. | reverse complement strand
TCACCTTGCGGCCGTGCCGACTTGGCGCCTCTCACCGAGGTGAGGTGCGCGCCGTGCCGCTGTCCCGGGCCGCCGCCTCCGGGAGCAGCCTCGCCCGCAGAGGTGAGGCGTTCACCGCGCCCCCACCCCGAACCGCCGCCTACCGGAGCCGCCCCGCCCGCCGCGAACGCCTGCACCCCGCTCGGATCCCCGTCCCGCGTCAGCCGTGCGAGCCCCTGTTCCAGCGACGGCCACCAGTCCTTGAGGTACAGCGCCTGCGCCAGCGCGCCCACCAGGTCCTGCCCGGTGAACTCCCCGCCCCAGGAGGCCGGTACGGGGTCCTCGTCCAGCGACCGCACCAGCCGGACGACACTTTCCCGGGCCGTGCGCGGATCGTCTCCCAGCGGACAGTGGGAACCCCGCGCGCACCACGCCGTGAAGTCGTCCAGCGCCACCTGCTGCCCCCGAGCCCCCGCGAGCGCCTGCTCGGTGAGCGGCTCGGTCAGTGTGTCCACCCCGTCGAGCGCCATCCTCCCCACCCGCTGCGGGAATTGCGCCGCGTACACCGCCCCGAGCCGCGTCCCGTACGAGAAGCCGAGGTAGTTGAGCCGCCGTTCGCCGAGCGCCGAGCGGATCACGTCGAGGTCCTTGGCCGCGAACACCGTTCCTATGTACGGCAGTACAGGCCCCGAGTGCTTCGCGCACAGGACGGCGACCTGCCGCAGCCGCTCCAGGAGGGCCGACGGATCGTCGCCGGACGGCCCCAGGTCCCCGTCCCCGCAACTCACCGGCGAGGAACGGCCCACACCCCGGGGATCGAAGGCGACGACGTCGTACCGGTTGGTGAGATCCGCGAACGTCCTCCGCCCGTGGGCCAGTTCGGGCACGCCCGCCGCGCCGGGACCACCGAAGTCGAGCACCACCGAACCCCGCTTCCGGCCGGTTGCCCGGTAGCGGGCGAGCGCGAGTTCGAGGGTGCCGGCGTCCGGGTGCGCGTAGTCGAGGGGGACATCGACCTTCCCGCACTCCAGATCCCTCGGCACGTCCTGCTCCGCGCACGCCGACCAGACGACCTTCTGACGGTAGAACCCGGCGGGTTCCGGGCCGGGGACGGCCGCGCCCGTGCCGAGTAGGGAGAGCGCGACGACCAACGTGACCAGCATCGATGCCTCCCTGAGCGGGGTGCCCACGGTCACGATAGGCGGGGTCGGGGAGGCGCGCCCGCCGGGGTGCGGGGGGTGCGGACCGGCGTTATCCTCCGCACTCGTCCGGCCGATTCGACGGCTTTACTGCCAGTTCGACAAGCGGGCCACTCGATGGGGTGAAAGGACGATGAGCCATAACTCCGATGGTTCGCCCGCGTTTTAACCGGTGCGGGCGAGACGCCCGTGTCCGGGTGCGGGGAACGCCCGCGCCCCCGACTGTGAAGGCAGGGACCCCATGAGACGGGTGACCCGAAACGGCATGCTCGCCGTCGTCGCCGCGTCCGGTGCGATGGCCGTGACGATGCCCGCCCACGCCGACTCCGCGGCCGAAGGATCCACCGCCGACTCGCCCGGAGCGGTCTCCGGGAACACGATCCAGATCCCGGTGCACGTCCCCGTGAACCTGTGCGGGAACACCGTGGACGTCGTCGGCCTGCTGAACCCGGCGATGGGCAACAAGTGCGTCAACTCCTCGCCGGGCGGAGCCACTTCGGGGACCGCCAGTTCCTCGGGGGGCGGGGCCCACGCCGACGGGCGCACGCACGACTCGCCGGGCGTCCTGTCCGGCAACGGCATCGAACTGCCGGTGCACATCCCTGTGAACGTCAGCGGGAACAGCGTCAACGCCGTCGGAGCCCTCAACCCGGCGTTCGGGAACGAGGCGGTCAACACCTCCCACGAGGACCCGCCGGCCCGCCCCGTCGACCCCGCGCCGCAGCTCCCCGAACCCCACCGCCCGCCGGTCCCCCTCCCGAGCCCCGAATCCCCCGCCCCCGGGGTGCGCCTGTCGCTCGCCAGCACCGGCACCGAGGGGCAGGGCGCCCTCCTCGCGGGCAGCGCCGCGCTGATGCTGGGCGGCGCCGCGCTGTACCGGCGGTTCCGGCCGCGCTCGGCGCGCTGACGACCGGCAGGGGTACACCTCTTGAGGGCCGTGCCGACCGAGCCGGTACGGCCCTCACCTTCCGCGCGCGTGGAACCGGCGGTGCAACTCCCGCACC
>DATCQX010000504.1:0-8801 GCA_036569285.1 Streptomyces sp. | reverse complement strand
GACGACAACGTCCCCCCGCCGCTTGCCGAGTGCCCGCCCGAGGACGCGCTCACTGTGCCCGGCGCCGTACGTGTCGGCGGTGTCGAAGAAGGTGACGCCGAGGTCGAGTGCCGTGTGGACGGCCCTGATCGACTCGTCGTCGTCCACCTTCCCCCACCCGAGCGGCGCTCCGTCCGCCGCCCACCACTCCCCGCCGATCGCCCAGCACCCGAACCCGAGCGCACTGACCTCGATCCCGGACCGCCCCAACGTCCTTGTCATCTGCATGAGTCGGGACGCTAGGTCTTCAAGTGCGCTTCAAGTCAAGGGTTCAGGGGTTCACCACGTCTTCCCCGCCTGCTCCCGCACCGTCCGGTTGATCCGGTTGAAGAAGTTGGTGAGGGCGATCTCCAGCGTGATGGCGCTCAGTTGACGCTCGTCGAAGTGCGCGGCGGCCTGCTCCCACACCTCGTCCCCCACCCCTTCGGCCCCGTCCTGAAGCCGCGTCGCGGCCTCCGCGAGGGCGAGGGCGGCGCGCTCCTCGTCCGTGTAGAAGGAGGTGTCCCGCCAGGCGACGACGTGGTGGAGCCGCTCCTCGCTCTCCCCGGCCTTCTGCGCGGCCTGCACCGTCGCGAAGATGCACGCGCTGCACCCGTTGATCTGACTGACCCTCAAGTGGACGAGGGACAGCAGCCGTTGGTCGACGCCACCGGAGTGGATCGACTTGTAGATGTGCTGGATCCCGGTGATGACATCGCGGTCGGCCGTGCCGGTGATACGTGCTTCCATCGTCGTTGCTCCTTCGCCGGTTACCTGTGCCCTTCCGGGCCCGTCACCCTCATGACGGAGCAGCGCCGAGGAAGGTAACAGCATGACCGAGACGAACCACCCGACGGCCGAGGCGTTCGAGGCCCACCGCGACCGCCTGCGCGCGGTCGCGCACCGCCTGCTCGGCTCGCACGCCGACGCCGAGGACGTCGTCCAGGAGGCCTGGCTGCGCCTCTCCCGCCAGGATCCGACGGCCATCGACAACCTCGCCGGCTGGCTGACGACCGTCGTCGGCCGCATCAGCCTGGACGTCCTGCGCACCCGCCGCACCCGCCCGGAGGCCGCGTACGACGACACCACGCCCGAGTACGTGGTGACGCCGGACGACGGCCCCGCCCCGGAGGACGACGCCGTCCTCGCCGATTCGGTCGGGCTCGCCCTGTTCGTCGTCCTGGAGTCGCTGGGGCCGAGCGAGCGGCTGGCGTTCGTGCTGCACGACCTCTTCGCGGTGCCGTTCGACGAGATCGCGCGGATCCTGGGCAGGTCGACGGCGGCGACGAAGATGCTGGCGAGCCGGGCCCGCGCGAAGGTGCGGACGGCGGACCGGCCGACCGGGGTGACGCGGGGGCAGCGCGAGGTGGTCCGCGCGTTCCTGGCGGCGGCGCGGGGCGGGGACTTCGAGGGGTTGCTGCGGGTCCTCGACCCCGAGGTGCGGCTGACGGTCGACAGCGCGTCCGGGGTCGCCGTCACGCTGGGCGCGACCCGGGTCGCGACGGGGGCGCGGCTGGCCGCGGGGGCCGCGGGGCGGGGGCGGGCCGTGCTGGTGGACGGGCTGCCGGGGTTCCTGTCCTGGGGGGCGGACGGGCGGCCGTCGGCGCTGCTGGCGTTCACCGTGGTGGACCTGAGGATCACGGGTATCACGATCGTGGTGGACGAGGGGAGGCTGGCGGCGATGGAGCTGCCGGGGGTGGGCCGATAGACTCCCCGGGTGTTCAGTCGGCCCTCCACCCCCACCAGCGGCCCCCGCCGGGCCGCGTCCGTGGTGTTGGGCCTGTTGCTGGCGCTGGCCGCCGTGCTGGGATGCGCGACGCACCCCGCCGAGGCGGACGCGGAGGCGGGGCGGCAGCCCGTCGCCGTCACGTCCACCCCGCAGGGCCCGTCCAAGGAACAGGTGTGCGCGGTGCCGGGGCACCACCAGTGTCACGGCACCGGCGGAGCGGTCGCGAGGACGACGCCCCCGACCCCGCACCCGGCCCCGCAGTCCCTGCCGACGAGAGTGGACGCCCGTCCGGCGACGACCCCGCTCTCCGTGCGGGCCGACCCGGCCGCGCCGCGCCCGCCCGACCTGCACGTGCTTCAAGTGTCGCGGACCTAGAACGGACGTCCCCACCACGTCCGTTCATCGGCATGCCCGCCGACTCCCGCTGCACGAAAGGCACTTCGCCATGTCCACCGGCAACTCCAAGAAGACGGCCGCTTCCAAGGCGTCCACTCCCAAGACGGCCCCTTCCAAGGCGGCCGACTCCAGAACCACCCCCAAGGCCAAGCCCGGCGCGGGCGCCCCCGCTTCGAAGAAGCGCCCCGGCAACAAGCCGTCCGCGAGCGAGAAGGCGGCCACCCGGCGCGAGCGAATAGAGGCGCAGCGCAAGGCGGAACGCGCCCGCGAGCGCCGCAGCCGCATCCTCACGATCTCCGTGTCGACGGCGATCGTCCTCGCGCTCGTCGCGGGCGGCGCCTGGCTGATCAACGACGCGAACGAGAAGGAGGCCGCGCAGGCGGCCCCGGTGGCCGGCGAGAAGACGTGGAAGGACCTGAAGCAGAACCACGTCGAGGGCACCGTCAAGTACCCGATGATCCCGCCGGTCGGCGGTGACCACAACGGCGTCTGGCAGAACTGCGACGCGCAGGTCTACACGCAGCAGCTCCAGAACGAGAACGCCGTGCACTCGCTGGAGCACGGCGCGGTGTGGGTGACGTACAACACCAAGGCGGCGAAGGCGGACGTCGACTCCCTCACGGAGAAGGTCCGGAAGACCCCGTACACGATGATCAGCCCGTACGACTCGCAGTCCTCCCCCATCACGCTCTCCGCGTGGGGCCACCAGCTGAACGTCGACGCGGCGTCCGACCCGCGCGTGAACGAGTTCTTCGGCAAGTACGTGCAGGGCCCGCAGACTCCGGAGCCGGGCGCGGCCTGCTCGGGCGGGAAGGCGACGGCGTGAGCACGGCCCGTCTCTCCCGCACCCTGATCGGCGGCGCCCTCGTCACCCTCCTCGCGGCGGTCGCCCTCACGGTCACTCTCCTGCGCCCGGCGGAGGCCAACGCCCCTGTGGGGCCGGTCGATTCGGGGTTCGCCCGCGACATGGCCGTCCACCACCAGCAGGCCGTGGAGATGTCCTTCATCGTCCGCGACCGCACCACGGACGACGACGTCCGCCGCCTGGCCTACGACATCATCAACACGCAGGCCAACCAACGCGGCATGCTCCTGGGCTGGTTGGACACCTGGAACGAGCCCAAGTCCTCCCAGGCGGCCCCCATGTCCTGGATGGACCACAGCATGCCGTACAAGCCCCACGACGGTTCCCTGATGCCCGGCATGGCCACCAACTCCGAGCTGAACAAACTCCGTTCACTCTCCGGAAAGCAGGCCGAGGTCTCCTACCTCACCCTCATGACCGCCCACCACAAGGGCGGCATCGACATGGCGGCCGGCGCGGCCCGCTCGGCCGAGAACCCTCTCGTCCGGCGCCTCGCCCAGGGCATGGTCGACGGGCAGCGGGCGGAGATCCAGCTGATGGCGGACATGCTGAAGAAGCGGTCCTGACGAACGGCCGAGGGGTGGTCCGCCGGTCGACTGGCGGGCCACCCCGGCCTGTTCCGTTCAGAGGATCAGATCAGGCGCCGCACGAACGCGGCCAGGCTCTGGGTCGCCGTGTTCTTCGACGTCTGTGCGAACAGCGGGTCGAGGTGGTTCATGGTCGTGTCCGTCGCGAAGGAGGTGAACGGGACGCGGGACTGGGTGGCGAGTTTCTGGGCGGACTGGACGGCGGTGCCTTTGTAGGCGCTGGTCTGGAAGGTGTAGAGGGGGGTGTCGATGGCGGTGGTGTGGTGGAGGCGGAGGCCCAGGGAGCGGGTGACGTCCGTGTCGGCGTAGAGGTCGACGGCGGTGAGGTCGGCCGTGAGGCGGGCGGGCCAGTACCACTGCCAGACGGTCGGCTCGGGGCCGGCGTAGGCGGTGGCGACGCGGGAGATGGGGGTGATGCCGGTGTCCGTCCAGTCGCCCGTCGGGGAGATGGTGCCCGAGTGGACGCTGATGTCGTTGGGCCAGCCGAAGCTCTGGTCGACGAGGAGGCCCAGGAGGGCGGCGTTGGTGACGGGGGTGGAGGGGCGGAGCCCGTCGGGGAGGCGGGGCTGGAGGACCGACTTGGCGTGGGGGTCCAAGCGGGCGTACCAGCCTGCCAGTTGGTACCAGATCTGGGTGGATTCGGAGCGGGTGCCGACTCCTACCGCGGCCAGGGACATGTCGAACACCGCGCCGTCCGCGATGGCGGCCAGGCGCTTCTTGACGGTCTCCGGGGAGTTGTCGAACGGGTCGCCGCCGCCGTCGAAGGCGCCGAGGACGCCGCCGTCGAGGAAGGCGAGGCCCGCGAGGTCGCGGTAGCCGGGGTGGCCGTCGAAGTCCCAGGCGGCGTAGGCGGCGGCGGTGGTGGCGCCCCAGGAGTGGCCGCCGAGGATCACCTTGCGGCGGCCGTCGCAGGAGGCCGCCCGGACGACCGTGCGGAGGTCCGAAAGGGTCTGCGGGAGGCCCCAGTTGGCCATGTACCCGGAGGACGCCTGGTCCTGGGTGCGGTAGTGGCCGTCGAGGTAGTAGGTGAGGGGGTCGGGGGTCGTGAAGCCCGTGTGGTCGGCGAGGTTCTCCTCGCGGCGGTCCAGCGCCCACACCTGGACGCCGGGGACGGCCTCGACGAGGTCGCGGGCGAGGAGGCGGAAGTCGTTGGCGGCGCCGAACTGGCCGCCGATCAGGATGAGTACGGTGTCGGCGGCGGGGTCGCCGATCTGGAGGGTGTGGACCTGGTCCGAGCCGGCGGGGCCGCCGCCGGGGGCGGTCGGGAAGGCCACGTACGGTTCTGGTGAAATCGCCCTGGCGGTGCGGCTCTTGGCGGTGAGCGCGGCGGCGTCGCGGTTCTCGGTGGTGAGCGCGTCGGCGGTGCCGCTCAGCCCCGCCGTCGCCGCCACCCCTGCGGCCATGCCGCCCAGCAGTGTCCTGCGTGTCACGGACTTCGTCATGCCCGGTCGCCTCCTTGAAAGTTGGAGAACATGACTACGGGGGTAGCTTCCACCATGGAGAAAGGGTGATGATCACCGGCCCCCGGCAGGCGCCGGTGCCCGTGAACCGGCGCGCAGAAGCAGTGCCGCCAGTGCCAGCGCGGCGACGACGAACCCCGAACTCACCCTGAACGCGAGGCGGTAACCGTCGGTGAGGGCCTCGGCGGACGGCGTTCCGCCGGCCAGCAGTTCCGCCGTCCGCGACACCGCGAGGCTGCTCAGCACGGCCAGTCCGAGTGAAGCGCCCACCTGCTGAACGGTGTTGAACATCCCGGAGGCCAGCCCCGAGTCCTCCTCCGTCGCCCCGGACATCGCGAGCCCGGCCAGCGCGGGCATGACGAGGCCGAAGCCGATGCCGAGGGGGACGGTCGCCGGGAAGACGTCCGTGAGGTAGGCGCCGTCCGCCGAGATGGTCCCGAGCAGCCCCAACCCGCTTGCCACGAAGGCGAGTCCGGCGAGGAGGACACCCCTCGGGCCGAACCTCGCGACGACCTTCGGCGTGATCCCCAGCGACAGCACACCGATCAGCAGCGGGACGGGGACGACGCCGAGCCCCGTCCCGATCTCGTCGAGCCCCAGCACCTTCTGCATGTACAGCACCGCGAGGAACTGGAAGCTGAAGATGCCGGAGATCAGCAGGGCGTGGGTCCCGAGGGCGACGACGACCGTGCGGTTACGGAAGAAACGGAACGGGACCAGGGGGTCGGCGGCGCGGGACTGCCGTACGGCGAACCCGGCGAGCAGGACCAACGCGACGCCGATCAAGGCGCGTTGCTCCACGATGGCGTACACGGCCGTCATCAGCGCGGCCGTGATCAGGACGGCGCCCTGGACGTCCGTACCACCCCGGCCCGCACCCCGCTCGCCGCTGAGGACGCGGCGCGCCAGCACCGTCGTCACCACTCCTACGGGGACGTTCACCAAGAAGATCCAGTGCCAGCCCAGGCCCCGCGTCAGCACCCCGCCGAGCAGCAGGCCGAGGGTGCCGCCCGCCGACTGGACGAAGCTGAAGACGCCGAGTGCCCGTGCTCGGGAGGGGAGTTCGGGGTACAGCGTGACGAGCATCGCGAGGGGGACGGCGGAGGTGACGGCGCCGCCGACGCCCTGGAGGAAGCGGGCGGCGAGGAGTTGGGCCGGGCTCTGGGCGAGGCCGCAGAGCGCGGAGGCAGCGGTGAAGAGGGCGAGGCCCGCGACGAAGACCTGTTTCCTGCCGAAGAGGTCGCCGAGGCGGCCGGAGAGCAGGAGGAGGCCGGCGAAGGGGATCAGGTAGGCGTTCACGACCCAACCCAGGGCGGATGACGAGAAGTCGAGGTGTGACTGGATGTCCGGCAGGGCGATGTTCACGATGGTGCCGTCGAGGACCACCATCAACTGCCCTACACAGAGAACCGCCAGCGCGAGCGGGCGTGACGACATGGCTGTGCCCTTCACAAGGTCTTGGGGGACTTTTTGTTACGGGGTTCATCCTGTGGAACCATGGCGGCCCGCGGAAGGAGGCACTTTCATGTCTCGGAGTCACACGGATGTGACCGTGCAGGTGGAGAACCCGGCGTGTTCCGTCACCGAGGTGCTCGACCGGGTTGCCGGGAAATGGGCCATCGGGATTCTGATCGCCGCCGCTGAAGGGCCGGTGCGGTTCACCGAGTTGGAGCGGCAGATGAACGGGATCAGCCGTCGGATGCTGACGTTGAATCTGCGGAAGCTGGAGCGGGAGGGGCTGCTCGTGCGGACCGTGTATCCGACCGTGCCGCCTCGCGTCGAATACGAATGCACCGAGATGGCCCGCGAGTTGAACTCCACACTGCTCGCGCTCGTCGACTGGGCGCACCGCCACAGCGGGGACATCGCGCTGGCGCAGGCGGCGTACGACGAGACACAAGACGCCCGCGCCTGACAGAATTTGGCGTCATTGTGAGCGGCTTCGTGAATTCGTCGCTTTCGAATTCGATCGATAAAGATGATTGACTGGATTCACGGACGGTGGTGTGATGGGGTCCCCTTAGGCGCGGTCGTAAAGAGGCCCCGTGAAGATATTCGAGGCATGTGAGCAACCAGTAATCGGGCGCGGGATGATAATCGCGCCCGACAGACCCCGTACTTTTGCCGAACTCCTGAACAGGGTGGGTGAGTTACCCCGGCTCCGCTTCACCGGGAACGCCAAGCGGACGCGTGAGCTGGACAGTCGGTGCATGGGCAACTGGGTGGCGGTGGCCTGGGACGCGCTGTGCGCGCTCGACGAATACGCGGAGAGCAGGGCCGGGTTCGACTTCCGGCATTGGTGCGAGAATCTTCCCCATTCCTGCCGTCACCCTTTCCCCTCCGGGAAAGTCACGATGCGAGAGTCGGAAACCGTCGCCGCCCGGCACGAGTGGCGCCGTCAACGCACCTTCCCCGTCCCCGAGTCCGTCGCCCCCGGCGGCCGTCTCTTCATGCAGTCGCACCTCCGCGTCGGCGGCGGCAACACCGTTTCCCCGCGCCTGTATTTCCACGACGACACGGCCGACTCGGGGCTTGTGTATGTGGGTTACCTGGGGGCGCATCTGGACAACACGCACACCTGAGCCGGTTCACGGCGCGTCCGTGACCGCTATGGCCCAGCCGTGCGGGGGGAGTTCGACGCCGTCGGCGGACACCTTGGCCACGCCCGCCGCCAGTTGTCGGACCGGCGTGGGAAGTGTGAAGCGGGCGGTGCGGTCCGTGAGGTTCAGGGTCACCGTCAGCGCGTTCGGACCTGAGGCCGTCGTGTAGGCGATCGTCTCGTTCGTCAGGGTGGTGATGGTGGTACGGGCGCTCGTCAGCCAGGAGTTGCGGCGGCGGAGGCCGATGAGGAACTGGTGGAGGCGGTGGAATCCGGTGCCGTACGGGGCCAGTTGGGCCGGGGCCGCCGGGAACTCGGGGCGGATCTCGTCGTCGCCGCCCTCGCGGTCCTCCTTGACGCCTCGGAACGCCTGCTCGTCTCCCGCGTAGACGGAGGGGATGCCTCCTGTCGTCAGCAGGATCACCAGGGCGTGTTCCAGGTGGCGTTCGTCGGTGAGGCGGCTGGCCAGGCGGGTCACGTCGTGGTTGCCCAGGAAGGTCTGGGGGGTGAAGGTGTCCAGCAGGGCGTTGTGGCGGGTCAGAGTCCACGCCAGTTCATGGAAGTTGTGGTCGTTGAGGGAGCTCCAGATCGCCTTCCACAGTTCGTACTGCGTCGCCGAGTCCAGCCCGGATTCCTTGATGTAGGCCGCGTAGTCGCCGTGGATCAGTTCGGCGGTGAACCATGCGCCGGGGTGGCGTTCGCGGACTCGGGAGGTGACCGTGCGCCAGAAGGCGGGGGGTACGGCGTAGGCGGCGTCCAGGCGCCAGCCGGCTATGCCCCGGTCCAGCCAGTGGAGCATGACGTCCGTGACGTGGTCGGCGACTCGGGGGGAGGTGTGGTCGAGGGTGACCAGGTGGTGGTGGCCCTCGAAGACGCGGTACGCGCCGGTCGGGGAGCGTGCGGCCAGGTCCGGGAGGTTCGGGAAGGTGCGGGCCACGTGGTTGAAGACGCCGTCCAACAGGACCCGGATTCCACGGGACTCGGCTTCCGCGAGGAGGGTGAGGAGGTCGGCCTCCGTGCCCAGGCGGGGGTCCACCGTGAAGTGGTCGGTGGTGTCGTAGCCGTGGGTCTCGGAGGCGAAGACCGGGCCCAGGGCCAGGCCGTTGCAGCCGAGGTCCACCAGGTAGTCCAGCCAGGGGTGGAGGCG
>DATCQX010000503.1:0-2872 GCA_036569285.1 Streptomyces sp. | reverse complement strand
ACGAGAGCCTCCGCCCGAGCCGGCGTTCCCCCGCGGGGCGCCGCCGTGGGCAGGGCGTGCAGGACGTCGAGGCGAACGAGGCGAGGAACAGGGCCCGTTCGAGCGTCTTGTCGCTGCGGCGGGGCTGTCCTTCGCCCCGGGTGGAGGTGCCGGAACGATGCGTGGTGGGGGGCAGCCCCGCCTAGCACTCCAGCCGTAGATCGTGATCTTCGTTTCTGACTTGCGGCTTGTCTCCGGTAATGGCTGGCCTGAGCTCGGGCTTGGTGGCGACGTCGCCAGGCGGACCAGACGACAGCGAGGAAGGCGTGGGCGAGCATGGCCAGGGTGACCCAGCGGGACCACGAGGTGTAGCGGCGGAGTTGGTGCTCGTTCAATCCGGTCAGGCCCTTTCCGGCCTGGAAGGTCTCCTCCACTCGCCATCTCGAACCGGCGACGCGGACCAGTGTGGTCAGGGGCGCCGGGGTCGGCGACCGACAGCGGTAGTAGGCGAGTTCACCGGTGGTGCGGTTGCGGCGGATCAGAAGCTGGTGACTGCCGGGCCGGGGGTTGGGCAGGTCGATGAGGGCCCGGTCGTATAAGCGGTGCCCCTTGGCACCGGCCCCTGCCGACAGCTTCTGCCGGGCCCGCTTCGGTACCTTCGCGGCCAGGGTGTCCGCGCGGAACTTCCCGGCACCGGTGGTGACTTCGTGAGAGCAGGCGACGGCCAGCACGTAGCCGGTGTCGCGCTCTTCCAGCGCGGAGCGCAGCTTCGGGTTGCCGTAGACCTCGTCCCCCCAACCCAGCTCACGCGGTGCTCGGCGTCGAGGAACCGGCCGATCATGCGGGCGGCCAGTTCCGGCTTGGTCGCGAAGGCGGTGTCCTCGCCCAGGCCGGCGGCCCGACAACGGTCCGGGTCGCACGTCCACGAGCGCGGGATGTACAGCTCGCGGTCCACCGCTGCGTGCCCGTGGCGGTCCGCGTAGACGAGGTAGACCGCGACCTGTGCGTTTTCGATCCTCCCGGCGGTGCCGGCGTATTGGCGCTGGACACCGACGGTGTGTATGCCCTTCTTCACGTCCCCGGTCTCGTCGACCACCAGCACCGCGCCTTCGTCGTGTAGATGCTCCTGCACGTACTCGCGCACGTCATCACGCACGCGGCCGGCATTCCACCTGGCCCGGCCGAGCAGGTACTGCATGCCGTCCGGACTCGCCTCCCCGGCCCACTCGGCGATCGACCAGCAGTTCTTGCGGGGCAGGTCCGATAGCAGCCCCAGCACCAAGTTCCATGCCCGGCGCCGGGGTTCAACCCTCGTGAACCGGCCCGCTATCTGGCCCATCAGGGCCTCGAACGCCTCCTGCCAGCGGGCAGGGTCTACGCTGCGGCTCGCGGCCGCCGCACTGTCTTGAAGAGTCCACACACCTCACCAAGATCACGCGGTGGCTGTCCTGTTCCCGTGGTGAACGACGAGGTCGAGGAGTCCTGCTGGGATGGGGCCCTGGAACCGATGAGTCCCGTGCCGAAGATTGCCGGACACCGGCAATGCGCAGAGGTCCGCCGCGCATGCATGCTGATGTCTGCCGGTAGAAAACGGGGGGCGTCAGTGGAAGTAACCACAACCCGCAGCGTGGCGCGTGCACGCATCGGATCGGGCCTGGCGGTAACGGTACTTCTGCTGCCTTTCGGCGGCTACGGGCTGGCCAGGGCGGGGGTAGTCCCCGAAGGCGTACCGATCGTGCTCAGCCTGTTGTCCGTGATCGCCAGCTCCGTCCTCATACCCGCACTGTGCGAGGAGCGAGCCCCGGTCCGGCACTTATCGTCGCACCTGACTGCGCACACCTTGACCGGCGAACGGTCCGTCGACCTCAACCGGATCACCACCGTCCGGCTGCTGACGACCTTCTCGTACGGCAGCACGCACCGAACCCTGTTGGTGCGCGACGCCCACGGTGTACGACTGGGTATCACGACCGAGAGAAGCCGCAGGGAGCTGCGCCGAGCGATCGAGAAGGCAGACGCGAACGCCGCGCAAGGTGTCCCCAGGCCCCGCGTGAGCCGTGCGGCCCGGGCACATATGGGCCTTGCTTCAGGACGAAGGCTCGTCGGCCACACGGTTTTCGCCTTTCTGCTTCTGACGGTGTCCGTAAGCCTGTACGTCTCCGCTGTACTCCGACTCGGCGGGCAGTAAGCCTTTCCCCCTAATGAGTGATGAGCCCCCACGACCACTGCCACGACGACTCAACTCGTGATCACGATCTACGGCTGGAGTGCTAGGAGGCCAGGCGGGCAGTGGTGGGGAACGCGCTGGCGCCGTCGGCTTCGGCCAGGATGTGGGGTCTTCAGGATGTCGCGGCGTCTGAGGAGGAGGGCGAGGGCTTCGGCTCGCTTCCGTTGCCGGGAGGCAAGCCCGGTCCTGTGGCGTCGACGTCGCAACGGGCCCGCCTCGGCCATGAGTTCAGCGAACACGTCGGTCGTCGGGCCTGTGATGCGCGAAGGTGAGCAGGTGGCTCCAGCCTTCGTCGCCGACGACCCGGTATGGCGGGCAGCCGGTTCACGCCTCGGCCACGGACTTCGTGTTCGGGCCGAACCTGCCGACGGTGTCGCTGTGGAGGCGGGTCGTGCGCGGTGAGGAATTCGGGCCGATTCCCTGTTCCGTCGGCGTGCTGCCCACCTCCGGCCGCCGGTCAGGAAGCGACGTATGTGGCGAGAGGTCGATAGACCGACGCCCATAGGTCTCCGGGAGCGACGAACCGCTGGATTCCTGCGGTGTCCGGCGATGCGGCGGAAGCCGCAAAGGTGGCTGCGAGATCGTCGGTCTCAAGCTCGACCAGGGTCATATAGCGGTATTGCTTCTGCGACGTCCCATCATTCGACGGGCTCTGCTCTTCGTTCA
>DATCQX010000502.1:0-5906 GCA_036569285.1 Streptomyces sp. | reverse complement strand
AGGTCACCGACCTCGCGCAGGCGCAGGCCGCGATCGGACGCGGCGCCCACGGCCTGATCGCGCGCGGCTCCGAATCAGGCGGCGCTGTAGGCGAGTTGAGCACGTTCGTGCTCCTCCAGCAGCTCCTGTCCGAGGTCGACGTACCGGTGTGGGCGTGCGGCGGGATCGGGCCGCGCACAGCTGCCGCGGCGGTCGTCGGCGGTGCGGCCGGCGTCGTCCTGGACTCCCAACTCGCTCTGCTCGCCGAGTCGTCGCTCCCCGACCGGCTCGCCGCCCTCGTACGGACCCTGGACGGCTCCGAGTCGGCCGTCACGGACGGGGTCCGCGCCGTGGAGCGCCGGGGCGTACGGCTCCCGGTGGGCCAGGACGGCTTCCTCGCCGCCCGGTTCGCCGACCGGTGGGGCGATGTACGGGGCGCGGTGCGGGAGTTGACCGGCGCGGTGCGCTCCGCCCTGGGTGACGGCGGACTCCCTGGGACGCTCGGTCCGGACTCGGCGATGAGCCGGGCCCTGGGCACCCGACTGCCCGTCGCCCAGGGGCCGATGACGCGGGTGAGCGACCGGGCGGCGTTCGCGGCGGCCGTGGCCGGGGAGGGGGCGCTGCCGTTCCTCGCGCTCGCTCTGGCGAACGGTCAGCAGTCGCGGGCGATGCTCGGGCAGGCGAGTGAGGCGATGGGCGAACACCCTTGGGGCGTGGGCGTGTTGGGCTTCGCGCCGGAGGAGTTGCGCGCCGCCCAGCTGGAGGCGGTACGGCTGTCGCGGCCGACCCACGCGATCATCGCGGGCGGACGTCCGTCCCAGGCACGGGCGTTGGAGGAGGCGGGCATCCGGACCTTCCTGCACGTGCCGTCGCCTGAGCTGCTGCGGCAGTTCCTCGAAGCGGGCGCCCGGCGGTTCGTGTTCGAGGGCGCGGAGTGCGGCGGCCACGTCGGTCCGCGCGCCGCGTTCCCGTTGTGGGAAGCCCAGTTGGCGGTGCTGGAGGACTTCGGGGACGTCTCGGACGTGGAGGTGTTCTTCGCGGGCGGGGTGCACGACGAGCGGTCGGCGGCGATGGTCGCGGCGCTCGCGGCCCCGCTGACGGCGCGGGGCGCGGCGGTCGGCGTCCTCATGGGCACGGCGTACCTCTTCACGGAGGAGGCCATCAGCGAGGGGGCCATCCAACCCCTGTTCCAGGAGCGGGTGTTGGCCGCCGGGGCGACGACGCTGCTGGAGTCGGCGCCGGGTCACGCCACCCGGTGCGTGCCGAGCCCGTTCGCGGACGGCTACCGCGAGGAGGCGGCCCGGCTGCGCGCGCGGGGTCTGCCCGAGCGGGAGGTGTGGGAGGAGCTGGAGCGGCTCAACGTGGGCCGGCTGCGCATCGCGAGCAAAGGGGTCGAGCGCGACGAGGACGGGGCGCTCGCGTCCGTGGACGAGCAACGGCAGCTCGCCGAGGGGATGTTCATGGCCGGCGAGGTGGCCGTGCTGCGTTCCCGCAGGACGACGATCGCCGCGCTGCACGCGTCGGTGACGACGGGCGCGGCGTCCTTCCTCACCGAACGGGTCTCCCCACGCACAGCGGTCGAGCCCCCGGCGCCGGCGCCGCTGGACGTCGCGATCGTCGGCATGGCCTGCATGTTCGCCGGGTCGCCCGACTTGCCCTCCTTCTGGGCGAACGTCGTGGCGGGCGTCGACGCGGTCACCGAAGTCCCCCCGCAGCGCTGGGATCCCGCCGTCCACCACGGTGTGTCCACCGACTCCAAGTGGGGCGGCTTCCTGCCGCGCATCCCCTTCGACCCGCTGCGGTACGGCATCCCGCCGGCCTCTCTCGGCAGCGTCGAGCCGGTCCAGCTGCTGTCCCTGGAGGCCGCCCGGCGCGCCCTGGACGACGCCGGATACGGCGACGGGGGGCGGGAGTTCGACCGCTCGCGCACCTCGGTCGTGTTCGGCGCGGAGGCGGGCAGCGACCTGTCGAACGCGGCGACGCTGCGCGCCGTCCTGCCCTCGTACTACGGCGAGGTCCCGCAGGGTCTCGACGGCCAGCTCCCACGCCTCACCGAGGACTCGTTCCCCGGGATGCTCGCCAACGTCATCTCCGGCCGCATCGCCAACCGTCTCGACCTCGGCGGCGCCAACTACACGGTGGACGCGGCCTGCGCGTCCTCGCTCGCGGCGGTGGACGTCGCCTGCAAGGAGCTGCTGGCGGGGACGAGCGACGTCGTCCTGTGCGGCGGCGCCGACCTGCACAACGGCATCAACGACTACGCCCTGTTCTCCTCCGTCCACGCCCTCTCCCCCACCGGCCGCTCCCGCGCCTTCGACGCCGGCGCCGACGGCATCGCGCTCGGCGAGGGCGTCGCGTGTGTCGTCCTCAAGCGGCTGGCCGACGCCGAGCGCGACGGGGACCGGATCTACGGCGTCGTCAAGGGACTCGGCTCCTCCAGCGACGGCCGCTCCCTGGGCCTGACCGCGCCCCGGCCGGAGGGGCAGCGGGCCGCGCTGGAACGGGCGTACCGCAACGCGGGGATCTCACCGGCCGAGGTCGGGATCGTGGAGGCGCACGGCACGGGGACGGTCGTCGGGGACCGGACCGAACTGTCCATCCTCACCGAGGTGTTCGGCGAAGCGGGCGCGGAGCCGGGGAGTTGTGTGCTCGGGTCGGTCAAGTCGCAGATCGGGCACACGAAGTGCGCGGCCGGTCTCGCGGGGCTGATCAAGACGACGCTGGCCCTGTACACGGGGATCCGGCCGCCGACGCTGCACGTGACGGCCCCCAACTCGGCCTGGAAGGAGGGCGACAACCCTTTCACGCTGTCGACCGAGGCCCGGCCCTGGGACGGTCCGGCGGGCCGCCGGATCGGCGGGGTGAGCGCGTTCGGGTTCGGCGGGACCAACTTCCATGTGGTGCTCGCCGCTCACGACGAGGGGGTGCGCGGGGTCGAGGAGTGGCCCGCCGAACTGTTCCTGTTCCGGGGGCGGGACGTGGCGTCGGCCCGGAGGGGCGTGGAGGAACTGCTGAGGGCCTGCGAAGGGCCGTGGCGGCTGCGGGACCTCGCACTGAGCGCGGCGCGGCGGTCGGACGCGAGTGAGGAGCCGGTGCGGTTCGCGGTGGTGGCCTCCGACGTCGAGGAGCTGACACAGAAACTGCGGGAGGCCCGGGAGGCGGATCCCGTCGACGGCAAGGTCGCCTTCCTCTTCCCCGGCCAGGGCAGCCAGCGCCCCGGAATGCTCGCGGACCTGTTCATCGCCTTCCCCGAACTGCGCCACTACCTGGAGCTGGGCCGCGCCCACGCCTCGACGATGTACCCGCCCACCGCCTACGACGACGCCACCCGCGACCGCCAGAAGGCCGCGCTGACCGACACGCGCGTCGCCCAACCCGCCCTGGGCGTCACCGGATCGGCCGCGTACGCGTTCCTCACCGCGGCCGGGGTCCACCCCGACATGGCGGCCGGACACAGCTACGGCGAGCTGGTCGCCCTCTGCGCCGCCGGGGTCGTCTCCCCGGAAACGCTGCTGGAGTTGAGCGGCGAGCGGGCGTCGGCGATTCTGGCCGCCGCCGGGGACGACCCGGGCACGATGGCGGCGGTGTCGTCCGACGCGGCGACGGTCGGGCAGGTCCTCGGCGAGGCGGGCGACGTGGTGCTCGCCAACCTCAACTCGCCCGAGCAGACCGTGATCTCGGGGCCCACGGAGGCCGTCGCCGAAGCCGTGCGGCTGCTGCGCGAGGCCGGGCTCACCGCACGGCGCATCCCAGTGGCCTGCGCCTTCCACAGCCCCGTCGTCGCGGACGCGGGCCCCCGGTTCGCGTCGGTCCTCGCCGAACACGCCTTCCACCGACCGGAGTTCCCGGTCTGGGCCAACCGCACGGCGGCCCCCTACGGCGACGACCCCGACGCGGCCCGCGCCGAACTCGCCGCCCAGATCGGCTCCCCCGTCCGTTTCGCCGACCAGATCGAGGCCATGTACGAGGCCGGCGCGCGTGTCTTCGTCGAGGCCGGGCCGGGGTCGGTGCTGACGCGGCTGGTCGGGAAGGTCCTCGGGGACCGCCCGCACCGGACGGTCGCCTGCGAGCCGCGCCCCGGCAGCGGCCTGCGGGGCTGGCTCGACGCGCTCGCCCAACTCGCCCTCGCCGGGGTGCCGGTGCGGGCCGGGTGGCTGCTGCGCGGGCGCGGAGCGGTGGACGCGGTGCGCACCCCGGCGCCGAAGCAGCCCGGCTGGACGGTCGACGGTCAGCTCGTGCGGACCGCCGACGGCGAGCCCGTGTCCGGCGGACTGACCCCCGCCAAGCGTGTGGCACAACTGCCGGGCTCCTCGGCCCATCCCCTGTCCATGGATTCCTCGGAGGCGCACGTGACGACGAACCCCCAGCAGAGTCAGGACGCCCTCATCGCGGAGTTCCTGCGGACCAGCCGGGAGATGATCGCGGCCCAACGGGACGTGTTGCTCACGTACTTCGGGGCAGGGGCGGGTCCGGTGGAGAGACCGGCGGGGAGAGCGGTGGCGCCCCCCATGCCGGTCCTGGAGGCGATTCCCGTACCGCAGACGCCCGTTGAGGCAACGCCTGTCGCGGCGCCGGCCCCGGAGGCCGTGGACGTCGGTCAGGTCGTCCTCGACATCATCAGCGAACGCACCGGCTACCCCGTCGACATGATCGAGCCCGACCTCGACCTGGAGGCCGACCTCAGCATCGACTCCATCAAACGGGCCGAGATCGCGGGCGAGTTGGCCCGCCGCCTCGGCGGCTCGACCGACCTCGCGGGCCTGGCGGACGACGAGTTGGAGGAGCTGACGAAGGCGCGGACGGCCGCCGCCGTCACCGACTGGCTGACCTCGCGCCTGTCGGGACCGGTGGCCGCCGAAGAGCCGGTGGCCGCCGAGGAACCCCAGCAGGCGGCGGAACCCGTCACCGGCCAGGCGCCGAGGCGGCTCGTCCTGCGCCCGGTCCTGCTGGACTCCGGCAACCACCCGATGTCTCACCTCGCCGGCACGCGTTGGGTGTTGCTCGGTGAGACAGACCCCGGCATCGCCGACCGGCTCGCCGTGCACGGCGCCGAGGTGACCGTGCGGGACATGGAACACCTCATCACCGACGCCGACGGCCCGGTGGACGGGGTGGTCTATCTGGGGGCGGCCGACGGCATGCCCGTGCTGCCGGACGCCTTCGCGGTGCTGAAGGCGGCGCTGGCCCGCGAGCCCCGGTGGCTGGTCGCGGTGCGGCCGGTCGACGGGGACGCGGTGGGGCTGCGCGGGCTGTTCCGCAGCGTGGCGCGGGAGTTCCCGGGAACGGTGGCGCGGGTGGTGGACGTCGACGAGGACGTGGCGGACACCGTGCTCGGCGAGATCCTGGCCGACGACACGTCACCCGCCGTGCTGTGCAGGGCAGTTGGACGGCATGGGTTCGAACTGGCCGAGGCGCCGCTGGGGGCGCTCGGGAGCACCGGGGCCGGTCCCGCCGGGGACGGGGTCGCGGAGGCCGCCGCGCTGGGTCTCGGCCAGGACTCGGTCGTCCTGCTGGCGGGCGGGGCGCGGGGGATCGCCGCGCAGTGCGCCGTGGCCTTCGCACGGGCCTCGCGGTGCCGGCTCGAACTGCTGGGCCGTACGCCCGCACCGGACGGCCCGGAGGAGGAGGCGACAGCCGCCGCGCGCACACCGGCCGAGCTGCGTGCCGTGCTGGCCGCGCGGGGCGGGAGTCTCGCGGAGGTCAACCGGGAGACGGAACTCCTGCTCGCCCAGCGGGAGATCAGGGCGACGCTGGCCGAACTGACCGCTCTGGGCAGTGCCGTCCAGTACCGGAGTGTCGACTTCCGGGAGTCCGAGGCCGTGTTGCAGGCGGTGAAGGAGATCCACGCCGAGCACGGGCGGCTGGACGGTGTCGTGTACGCGGCCGGGGTGATCGAGGACCGGCTGATCGCCGAGAAGACCCCGGAG
>DATCQX010000501.1:0-6406 GCA_036569285.1 Streptomyces sp. | reverse complement strand
CTCACGCTCGTCCACGCGGGCTCGCTGGGCGACGACTCGTACCGGCGGATCGCGGCGGGCGGCACCTACCTGTCCGTCGCGTCGGAGAGCGAACTCAGCGCGGGCCAGGGGTATCCGCCCACCGCGAAGGCCCGCGCGTTCGGCATCCCGGTCTCCCTCTCCATGGACACGGTGATCTGGTGGAGCGGCGACATGTTCTCCGCGATGCGGTCAACTCTCGGTGCGGACCGGGGACTTGCCCATCTGCGCGCCCATGAGGCGGGGCACACCGTCGAGAACAACGCCCTGCGCGCCGCCGACGTCCTGGAGTACGCGACCCTCGGTGGCGCCCGAGCCCTCGGCCTCGACTCCCTGATCGGCTCCGTCACCGTCGGCAAACGCGCCGACCTCGTCCTCCTGCGCACCGACACCGTCGCGATGACACCGACCCACAACCCGGCCGGGCACCTCGTCTTCCAGGCGGGCCGGGGTGACGTCGACACGGTCCTGGTGAACGGCAGAGTCCTCAAGCACCGGGGCGAGTTGACGGGCGTGGACCTGAACCGGGCGCGGCGGCTCGCGCGGGAGTCCCTGGCGTATCTGCGGTCGCGGATACCGGACGCGGAGTGGGAGGCGGCGATGAACCCTCCCCGCTGAACGCCGAGTTGAGCCCAGCGCCGAACTCCCCACGCCGTTTCCCGACTTCACGCGTCCGCCACCCAACTCCCGTGAAATCCCAGCGGCACCCGCCCCGGCAGATGCACCCGGGACAGCGGGTGCCCGCCGAAGTCCTGCGCCGCCAGGATCACCAAGTCGGCCGCACCCCGCCGGGGATCGTGGACGTAGGAGAGGATGTAACCGTCGTCCTCCTCACGTGCGCCCCGGCGCGGCACGAACACCGGCTCACTGACCGCCGCGCCCTCGGGAAAGCGGTGCAGACAGCTGCTCCCCCGCGACAGGTCGTGTTTCACCAGGTGGTTGGTGAACTTCTCGTCCGGCGGCACCCCGTCCACGGTCTCGTACGCCCGCCACATCTCCGCCGTGCTCGCGGTGTAGGCGTACCGGTGGCGCCGGGACACCAACTCCTCGTTGACGCGCGGGAATTCCTGCGGCCGGTCGTCGAGGCGGGTGCTGCGGACGCGGCCCGCGCGCAGGTCGACCGTCCAGCGGTCCAGCGTCGGGGAGCCGGTCGCGGAGGGGCCGCCGTTGCCGCGTCCGGCGGCGTAGAAGGGGGCGGGGAAGGAGGTGTACTCGACGACGACGGTGTCGCCGTGGTCGTACGCGTTGAGGGTGTGCGAGTAGTACACGGGGTCGATCTCGAACCACCTCGCGGCGGAGCCCGTGCGGGGCAACAGGCCGATGCGCATGGGGTGTCGGCCGTTCCACACGTACGGCACGGTCGCGCCCGCCCCGGCCGCCGCCGCGTCGAAGGTGACCGGGACGTCCACGATCACCACGTACCGCTGGGTGAGCGCGAAGTCGTGCATCATCGGGGCGTCCGCGACGGGGACTTCGGTCGTCCGCGCGACCCGTCCGGTGCGGTCGATCATGAGGTGCCGGACGTGGTCCCAGGTGGGGTAGTAGGCGATCGCGTGCAACTCGTCGGCCGCCGCGTCGTACTTGGTGTGCGCGGTGAACGCGCCGGTGAGGGTGGAGCGGAAGTCGTAGGGGCGGACGGTGTTCAGCTCGCCGTCGAGTTCGTAGGGCAGCGGCCCGCTCTCCTGGAGCGCGAGGATGCGGCCCTTGTAGGGGATGACGTGTGTGTTGCACGCGAAGTCGTCCGGTGGCGCCTGCCCCGGATACGTCTCCCCGAGCTTCGCCGCCACCCCCGAGGACCGCACCCACCGGTTGCGGTACCACTCCGCCCGCCCACCGCGCAGCCGCACGCCGTGGACCATGCCGTCGCCGAGCATCCAGTGGTGGGCGCGGACGTCTTCGAGGCCCAGCGCGTTGGGGCCGTTGCGCAGGTGACGGCCGTCCAGATCACGCGGGATCCGGCCGGTGACGGGGAGGTCGAAGGCCGTCAGCTCCTCGGTGACCGGCGCGAAGGCGCCCTCCAGAAAGGGCATCCGGTAAGACGACTCTCCGCCAGTTCCCTTCTGCGTCACTGCTGTCGCACCCCCGCCTCCGAAACCGACCAGGCTGCCCGCCCCCACGGCCGCCGCCCCTTGAAGAACCCTCCGCCGAGTATGACCGGCCATCAGCTTTCCCCGTCCGCTCCCCGGCACCGGCCCCTGCCGGCCGGCCGCCTGAACGGGATCAACCCTCCTCTCCCGCCGTCCGCGGCGCAGTCGGCTCAGACCCCCGATCCCGAGGTGGTGCCGGCACCACCCGGCGCCTGGAGGTGCCACGCGTACGCCGGGGGCAGGTTGGCCCAGACCGTCCAGCGGCCCACGGCGTACCGACGCTGGTAGCCGGCCATCACGTCGTCCACCGCCGCGTGCCGGCGGGCCTCCGTGCGGGAGGAGGTGAGGGCGCGGGCCTTGCGGGTGCCCAGGTAGGCGAAGTAGGTCAACGTCCCGCCGGGGTGCAGGAGTTCGAGGAGGCGGGACATGATCAGGTCGACCTGGCCGGGGGTGAAGTTCGTCAGGGGCAGTCCGGAGACGACGACGTCGTACCGGTCGTCGGTCTTGAAGTCCTCCAGGTACGTCTCGTGCACGGCCGTCCGTACCGAGCGGTCCGCCGCGACCAGGCTCCGCAGGCGGGCCGCGAAGCGGGGGTTGGCCTCGACGACGTCCAAGTGGCTTCCTAGCGGCATCAGTTCGAGCAGGGCCCGGGTGAACGGGCCTGTGCCGGCGCCCACTTCGAGCACCGAGAGCGGCCGGGGCCCGCGCTCCCGCACGGGTTCGGTCAGCGCCCGTGCGAGGGCCCTCCCGCTGGGGGCCACCGCCCCGGTCGTCCGCAGGTCGCGCAGCGCCTCGGCGAGGAACATCCGGCCCTCGCCCCGGCGGCGGGGCCCGGTCGTACGGTCGTGAACAGAAGTCCGGTCGGTCATGGACCCGACGCTAGAAATCGCCCGCGGCCGTCGAATCGGCCGTTGTGCGACGGCGGACACCTACGAAAGTAGGGGGTACGGACGGCTGATCGTCGGGGGACGGCTCCCCGTCGCCCTTCTTAGGATGATCAGCGTGACGAGGCGAGAGGACCGCGCATGATCCGCACGATGATCGTCGACGACGACGCCCTGGTCCGCCTCGGTCTCGCCGATCTCCTCGACACCGACCCGGGCGTCGAGGTCGTCGCGCAGGCGGCGGACGGGCTGCGGGCCGTCGAGCAGGCGGTGGCCCACCGGGTGGACGTCGCACTCATGGACGTCCGGATGCCCCGCATGGACGGCATCGCGGCGACGGCGCGGCTGCGGGCGCTGCCGTCGCCGCCCCACGTGATCGTCCTGACCACGTTCGACCTCGACGCGTACGTGTACGACGCGCTGTCCGCCGGTGCCGACGGGTTCCTCCTCAAGGACACCGACCCGACGGAGATCCTCCGTGCCGTCCACCTCGTGGCGGACGGCTCAGCCATGCTCCACCCCACCGCCGCCCGCCGCCTCATCGACCGCTACCACTCCACCAGCCGTCCCCAGACCCTCACGGCCCAGTCCCGCCTGAAGCGCCTCACCCCCCGCGAACACGACGTCCTCACCCTCCTCGCCCGCGGCGCCACCAACGCGGACATCGCCGCGAGCCTCTCGATGCGCGAGAGCACGGTGAAGGCACACGTCAGCCGCATCCTGACGGCACTGGAGGTCACGAACCGGGTGCAGGCGGCATTGGTGGCGCGGGATGCGGGGGTGGGCGGGTGAGAGCGCCGGAACCTGCTGCCTGCCGCGAGGGTCCCGTCCCCCGACCGACCCGAACTCCCGCTTCCCCAGGGGAATTTCAGCCAAGATCCCCGACCGCCTGACATGTACGCGCTCGCACTGCCACTCTTCTCCCGTGCCTCTTCCTCCTCCGCGCTCCTCACGCGTCGCGCTCACCCTCGCCGTCCTCCTCGTCACCGCCGTCACCACAGGTGCCGCGGCCCCGCCCCCCGCCGACGAGACCGCCACCCTCGCCGGTCAACTGGGCCTGGGCGCCCGGGAGAAGCTCGTCGTCCGGGACATCGTGACGGACCCCGACGGGACCACCCACACCCGCTACGACCGCACCTACGCCGGGCTCCCGGTGCTCGGCGGGGACCTGGTGGTGCGGGAGGACCGGGACGGCACTGTCGAGGGCGTCACCTCGGCGGCGCCGGGGTCGGTCGAACCGGCGTCGCTGACGGCGCGGGTGTCGCCCGCGAAGGCCGGGCAGCAGGCGATGACGGCCGCGTCCGGCGAGATGACCGCCGCGTCGGCCGAGGGGGCGACCGCGTCGGCTCCCCGCAAGGTGATCTGGGCCGCGAGCGGCAGGCCGGTCCTCGCGTACGAGACGGTCATCGACGGCGTCCAACAGGACGGCACACCGCAGGAGTTGCACGTCGTCACCGACGCGGCCACCGGTGCGCGGCTCTACGCGTGGGACGGCGTGATGTCCGGGATCGGCAACAGCCAGCACAGCGGGCGGGTGACCCTCGGCACCACCCCGTCGGGCTCGGAGTACCAGCTCGTCGACCCCGCCCGGGGCGGCCACCGCACCTACGACGCCGGGCGCCAGATGACCTCCGCCCTGGGCACGGTCCTCACCGACGCGGACGACGTCTGGGGCACCGGCACCCCGGCCGACGTCCGGGGCGACCAGACCGCCGCCGTCGACGCCGCCTACGGGGCCCAGGCCACCTGGGACTTCTACCAGGACGTGTTCTCCCGCGCCGGTGTACGGGGCGACGGCGTCGCACCGCCCTCCCGCGTGCACTACGGCGACAAGTACGGCAACGCCTTCTGGTCCGACAACTGCTTCTGCATGACGTACGGCGACGGGGCGGGCAACGTCAAACCCCTCACCTCCCTCGACATCGTCGGCCACGAGATCACCCACGGCGTCACCTCGAACACCGTCCACCTCGTGTTCTCCGGTGAGTCCCTCGCCCTCAACGAGGCGACGTCCGACATCCTCGGCACGGCCATCGAGTTCCACGCGAACAACCCCGCCGACCCCGGGGACTACCTCATCGGCGAGAAACTCGACATCAACGGCAACGGCACGCCCCTGCGTTACCTGGACAAGCCCAGCAAGGACGGCGCGTCCAAGGACAGTTGGTACGCGGGGATCGGCTCGGCCCCCGCCCACAACGCGTCCGGCGTCGCCAACCACTTCTTCTTCCTCCTCGCCGAGGGCAGCGGCCGCAAGACCCTGGGCGGCGTCACCTACGACTCCCCCACCTCCGACGGCTCCACCCTCACCGGCATCGGCCGCGACAAGGCCGTCCGAATCTGGTACACGGCCCTCACCCGGTACATGACGTCGACGAGCGGCTTCCGTGAGGCCCGGACGGCGACGCTCAGCGCGGCGGAGGAGCTGTTCGGGGCGGGGAGCGCGGAGGTCCGGGCGGTGGGGGCCGCCTGGTCGGCCGTCAATGTGAACTGAGGGGGTCAGCGGAGGACTACGCGGATCTCCTGGAAGCCGTGGATGAGGAACGACAGGACGAGGCCGAAGGGCTGGTCCTCGACGAGGGCCAGCCCGGGGAAGCGGGCGAAGAGGGCGGGCAGGGCGGTGAGGGCCTCGGCTCGGGCGAGGGGGGCGCCGAGGCAGTGGTGGGCGCCGTGCCCGAACGCCACGTGCCGGATCGGGGTGGGGCGGGTGACGTCGAAGCGGTCCGCGGTCGGGCCGCGCCGGTCGGGGTCCCAGGCGAAGAAGCCGTACGCCGCGAGGATCGCCTCCCCGGCCCGTATCTCGACCCCGCCGACGGTGAGGTCCTCCACCGCGAACCGCAGCGGGCTCAGCGGAGCGGGCGGCGCGAAACGCAGGGTCTCCTCCACGACCGTCTCCCACGGCACGCGCCCGTCGAGGACGAGGGCGAGCTGAGCGGGGTCGCGCAGCAGGGCTACGACCGCGTTGCCGATGAGGTGGACGGTCGTTTCGAGGCCCGCGCCGAGGACGAGGACCATCGTGTCGATGATCTCGTCGTCCGTGAGGGTGTCGTCGCCGTCCTGTGCCTGGAGGAGGGCGGTGGTGAGGTCGGTGCCGGGGTGGGCCCGCTTGTGTGCGAGGACCTCGGCGAACGCCGCCCGGCACGCGGCGAACGCGGCGGCGCCCTCCTGGGCGTCGGGGGCGGTGAGGGCCATGCCCGCGAAGTGCTTCACCGCCGCGGCGCCGTCGCCGTGCACGTCGAACATCTCGCAGATCACGCCCAGCGGGAGGGGCCCGGTGAACGCGGCCCGCAGATCGGTCTCCTCACCGGGCGGGTGCGCGGCCATCGCGTCGAGGAGGCCGCCGACAAGCCCGTCGAGCGACGGTTGCAGCGCCTTGACGCGGCGGACGGTGAACGCGGGCGAGACAAGTCCGCGCAA
>DATCQX010000500.1:0-4598 GCA_036569285.1 Streptomyces sp. | reverse complement strand
GTGTCGGGAGCGGGTGGGACGGCCGGGGTCGCCAGGAGTTCCGGAGTCGCCGGGAGTTCCGGGGCCGTCGGTGTCGTCGGGGCCGCCGCGGTGATCTTCGCGACGGCCGCCTTGACCGCGTCGGAGAGGGCCGCGGCCTTGTCCGGCGTCAACTGGCCGTCGGGCGCCTTGAGTACGGAGTCGAGGAGGTCGGCGACCGGGGTGAGCAGGGCACCGAGGTCGCCGAGGCTCTTGGTCTGGGCGAGCAGCGCACCGGCGTCGACGGGAAGGGGCGCCTGGGCCGCGGCGGCGCCGCGCTCACGGGCGGTGCCGTCCGCTGCGAGCGCGGTGGGGGCGGCGACGCCGAGGACGAGGGAGGCGCACAGAGCGGTGGACGCGATACGCCGTACGGACAGACCACGCATGAGACTTCCTTTCGATTGCGTCAGGTCTCGAACCCACCGTGCGAGTGATCACGACTCACCGCAACAGATCAATGACGCTCCGAAACCACCCGGACGGCACATCGCCCCAGGTCGGACGCCCCGTCAGCCCCTCGTCCGCGCCGCCACCCATTCGGGGGAGAACGCGAGACGGCCGCCCCCCTGGCTGGGGAGCGGCCGCCCTGCGAAGCGGTTGCGTCAGTCGTTGACGCAGGTGTTGCCGAAGGCCGGGTTCAGCAGGCCGATGACGTCGACGGAGTTGCCGCAGACGTTGACCGGCACGTGGATCGGAGCCTGGACGACGTTGCCCGACAGCACGCCCGGGGAGTGCTCGGCGACACCCTGCGCGCCACTGTCGGCGGCGGCGATGCCGGAAGCGCCGGCGACGGCCGCCGCGGCAACGGTGGTGAGGGCCAGGCCCTTCGCGATACGCGACATGGAGAGGTGCTCCTTGGGGGTTTTGACACAAACATCCGGGCGGGGATGCCCGGCGCTGTGTCAACGCGTGGCGCCGCGAGGGGTTGTGCGGCCAATGGGGTGATCTCCCGACGAGGCCGCTTTCACCGCTCCGACACACTTGTCCGCTATCAACGGATTAGTCCGAATACGGTTTAGAGTTGCGGCCCATCCGACGCACTCCTATAAGCCAGCAAATCGCACTGCGGACTCGCCCCGCAGGTTCCTCGAAAGGGCCACGCCGGTCATGCGCATTCCCCTGGCTCCGCTGCTGCGCCGCGCGACGGTGGGCGTCCTCGCCCTCGCCACCCTCTGGACCCCGAACCCGGCCGGTGCCGCGCCCACCGAAGCGCCCTCCCTCCCCTTCACCGAGCGCTACAAGGCCACCCAGCACGGCGGCATCGTCCGCGCCGCGAACACCTCGATCACCTGCCGCGCGAAGACGCCCGGCTGCGCGGAGGCCCAGGACGACCTTCCCCGCGCCGAACTCGCCGCCGCCAACGGCGACTTCGACATGTTCTACGTGGACGTCGACGACGACCCCAACACCTACAACTCCTCCCGCGCCGAGGTCCGCATCCCGGAGGGCTCGCGCGTGACGTACGCCCGCCTCTACTGGGGCGGCAACCTGCGCGTCGGCGAGCAGAAGCCCCCGAAGGACAACGGCCGCGTCCTGATCGCCGAGCCCGACGGCTCCTACAAGGCGCTCCTCGCCGACACCGTCACCGGCCACCGCGTCGCGGGCGGCGCCGATGCCTTCCAGGCCTCCGCGGACGTCACGAAGCTGGTCCGGGAGAGCGGTTCGGGGATGTGGACGGTCGCACAAGTCAACGTGGCGATGGGCAAGTCGAAGGCCGGCGCGTGGGGCGGGTGGACGCTCGTCGTCGCGTACGACAATCGGAACGAACCCCTCCGGCACCTCTCCCTCTGGGACGGCTTCGACACTCTCGACGCCAAACGGGGGCACGAAGTGACACTCAAGGGGCGCGCGCTGGCGGCGCACGCGGGCGGGTACGCCGGGCTCGTGGCCTACAACGGCGACCCCGGCCGAACGGGTGACTCGCTCATGTTTTCGACGGGCGCCGGCCGCGAGATCCGCCTCTCGGACGCCGCGAATCCGGGCGACGACGTACTGAACTCCACGATCAGCGAGCCGGGGGAGGCTCCGGCGGCGCGCGAACCGGCGTACGCCAGGACCCTCGGCTACGACTCCGACGTGTTCGATCTGAGCGAGGGTTTGCGCCGCGGCGGTGACCAGGCGGGCCTGCGCCTCGTTTCCTCCCGGGACGCGGCGTGGGCCGGCGCGCTCTTCGTCGCCGTCGACGCCCGGCAGTAGTCGGGCGCGTTCCGCCGTCCCGAGCGTCGTCCGTGAGCGAGGAAACCGCGCAATGCAGCAGTCAGTGCCCGAAGCCCGCCCCCGGGTCCTGCATCTCACCCAGCCCGTGGACGGCGGAGTCGCCCGTGTCGTCCGGGATCTGACGACGGCTCAGCTCGCCGCGGGCTTCCGCGTGACGGTCGCCCTGCCCGACAGCCCCCTCGCCGCCGGTCTGGCCGCGCTGGGGGCCGACGTGCGGCGCTGGGAGGCGGCGCGGGCGCCGGGGCCCTCGCTGGCCTCGGAGGTGCGCTCTCTCACGCGCGTACTGCGGGACGTGCGGCCGGAGTTGGTGCACGCGCACTCCGCGAAGGCCGGTCTCGCCGGGCGGCTCGCGGTGCGCGGGCGGGTGCCGACGGTGTTCCAGCCGCACGCCTGGTCCTTCGAGGCGGTCGACGGCCCGATGGCCTCGCTCGCCCTCAACTGGGAGCGTTTCGGGGCCCGTTGGGCGCACCGGCTGGTGTGCGTGAGCGAGGGGGAGCGGGCCACCGGGGAGCGGGCGGGGATCGCCGGGCGGTATCAGGTGATCCCCAACGGCATCGACACCGGCCGCTTCCACCCCGCGCCCGTGGACACCGTCCGTGCCTCTCTCCTCCCGGACGTCGACCCGGCCGCGCCGCTCGTGGTGTGCGTGGGGCGGCTGTGCCGGCAGAAGGGCCAGGACCTGCTGCTGACGGCCTGGGAGACGGTCGTCCGCGAGGTGCCCGGGGCGCGGCTGGTCCTCGTCGGGGACGGCCCCGACCGGGACCGACTCGCCGCGCGGGCGCCGGAGTCGGTGACGTTCGCCGGGGCCGTCGAGGACACCGTCCCCTGGTACCAGGCCGCCGATCTCGTCGTCCTGCCGTCCCGCTGGGAGGGTATGGCGCTCGCCCCGCTGGAGGCGATGGCGTGCGGGCGGCCCGTGGTCCTCGCCGAGGTGGACGGCGCCCGCGAGAGCCTGCCGTCCGAACTCGCCGGCCGCTGTCTGGTGCCGCCCGGGGAGCCCGCCGCGCTGGCGGGTGCGGTCGCCGGTCTGCTGCTCGACCCGCTGCTGCGCGCATCCCTCGGCTCCCGGGGCCGCCGGCACGTCCTGTCCACACACGACGTGCGCCGCGGCGCCGGGGCGGTCGCGGAGCTCTACCGCGAACTCCTCGGCGGCCGACGGCCGTTGCCGCGCGTCGCGCCCACCGAGTGCAGGGAGTCCATCCACTCGTGACCGCCGAAAGCACCGTCCCCTCCCCCGGGTCGCCCGTCTCCGTCATCCCGCGCCGCGAGAGCGGTACGGGGTTCCGGTTCCCGGTCCGCAGACCCGCGGCCCGGCCGCCCTCGCCGCTGCCGCTGCTGCTGGCCGACTTCACGGCCGTCGCCGCGGGCGTCCCGGCGCTGGCCGAGGCGCAGCGCAGGCCGCTGCTCGTCGGGGTCCTGGTCGCCGCGACGATACTCCTGCGGCCCCAGCGGGCCCGGCCCGTCGTGGGGGTGCTGGACGAACTCCCGGCCGTCTGCGGGCGGATCGCGGTGGCGTGGCTGGCGCTGGCCGCGCTGGTCGCCGCGAACTCGCCGGTGGACGCGCTGACTTGGGGGACTCTCGGGTTCGGGTTCGCCGCGCAGGCGAGCGCCGCGTGCGCCGGGCGGTCGCTGGTGCACTACCGGCGCCGGCGCAGGCTCGCCCGGCATCGGCGGGCCGCGCTCGTCGTGGGCCCGGCCGCCACCGCCCAGCGGGTCGCGGACGCCGTGCTGCGGGACGCCCGCTGCGGGGTCGAGCCGGTCGGGATCGTCGCCGAACAGGGCGGCGGGAGCGGCGGGTTGCCGGTTCTGACGACGGGTCAGGACGTGCAGATGGCGGTCGTGCAGAACGGGGTGCGGGACGTCCTGTGCGTCGACCCGGCCGTCCGCGTCAAGCAGGCGCCGCTGCTGCGGGCGCTCGCGGAGTCGGGGTGCGCGGTGTGGGAGGTGGACGCGGAGTCGCCGTCGCACAGCTCGCGCGACCAGCTCGCCGGGTTCGCGCGCCGGCCGCTGGACCTCGGGCTCAGGCGGCGGGGCAGCGCCGGGAAGCGGCTGCTGGACGTCGCCGTGTCCGGGTCGCTGCTGCTGCTGATCAGCCCGCTGCTGCTGGTGTGCGCTCTCGTGCTGCGGCTGACCGACGGGCCGGGGGTCGTGTTCCGGCAGGAGCGGATCGGGAAGGACGGGCGGCCGTTCACGCTGCTGAAGTTCCGCACCTACCGGCCGGACGACGAGCACGAGGCCGCCACCCGGTGGAGCGTCGCCGGGGAGCGGCGGATGAGCCCCTTCTGCCGGTTCTTGCGGCAGACCTCGCTGGACGAGTTGCTCCAGTTGTGGAACGTGCTGCGCGGGGACATGAGCCTCGTCGG
>DATCQX010000499.1:0-15406 GCA_036569285.1 Streptomyces sp. | reverse complement strand
ACGCGCGCGGTACGGACGGTCGCCCCACCCTCGTTCTCCGCACTGCTGACGTCGGCGCTCATGGCCTGCCTTCCCGGCTCGCACGGGCCGACCTCCCGTCGGCCGCGACTTCACATCGTGGCACGGGATCGTCCGTACGGGTGCCTGTACGGGCAGGTCGATTCCGTCCCGGGCCGGTAAGAACTCCCTGCGTACGGCGTCCGGAGCCTTGACACGGCCTTTGGTCCGGTCCAAGCTCGCGATACTGGTCTACACCATTCGGAGGGTGGCTTGGCAGAGACCACTGTGGCCCGGGACGCCCTCGCCGTCCTCCAGCCCGGATTCACCGGCACGACCGCCCCCGACTGGCTGCTGCGCCGCCTCGACGAGGGGCTCGCGGCCGTCGCCCTGTTCGCCCGCAACATCACCGGCCCCGAGCAGCTCTCCGGCCTCACCGCCCGGCTGCGCGAGGCCCGCCCCGACGTCCTGGTCGCGATCGACGAGGAGGGCGGCGACGTCACCCGCCTCGAAGCGCGCCGGGGCTCCTCCTTCCCGGGCAACCTCGCGCTCGGCGTCGTCGACGACACCGCCCTCACCCGGTCCGTCGCCACCGAACTGGGCCGCCGGCTCGCCGCGTGCGGGGTGAACCTCGACTGGGCACCCTCCGCCGACGTCAACACGGACCCGGACAACCCCGTCATCGGCGTCCGCTCCTTCGGCGCCGACCCCGCGCTCGTCTCCCGGCACACCGCCGCGTACGTCGGCGGCCTCCAGTCCGCCGGGGTCGCCGCCTGCGCGAAGCACTTCCCGGGGCACGGGGACACGTCCGTCGACTCCCACCGGTCGCTGCCGCGCGTCGACGTGCCGTACGACACCCTCGCCGCCCGGGACCTGCCGCCGTTCCGCGCGGCCGTCGCCGCCGGCACCCGCGCGATCATGACGGCCCACATCCTCGCCCCCGCCCTCGACCCCGCCCGCCCGGCGACCCTCTCCCGCCCCGTCCTCACCGGCCTGCTCCGCCACGACCTCGGCTTCGACGGCCTGATCATCACCGACGGCATGGAGATGCGGGCCGTCGCCGACACGTACGGCATCGAACGCGGCACGGTCCTCGCGATCGCCTCCGGCGCCGACGCGATCTGCGTGGGCGGCGGCCTCTGCGACGACGACACGGTACGGCGGCTGCGGGACGCGCTGACCGGCGCCGTCCACGCCGGTGAACTCCCCGAGGAGCGGCTCGCGGAGGCCGCCGACCGGGTGCGGACGCTGGCCCGGTGGACGACGAAGGGGGCGGGGCGCCTCGCGGAGAACCCCGGGATCGGCCTGGAGGCGGCCCGCAGAGCCCTCCGGGTCACGGGCGCCGGGCGCCTTCCGCTGACGGCGCCCCCGTACGTGGCCGCCTTCACGCCGGTCGCCAACATGGCCGTCGGCGACGAGACGCCCTGGGGTCTCGCCCCCGCCCTCACCCGTTTCCTGCCGGGCACCCGCACCGGCACCTTCACCGGCCCCGATGCGGGCCCCGCCGCCCTCGCCTCCGCCGGACAGCGCCGGGTCGTCGCCGTCGTCCGCGACGAACACCGCCACCCCTGGATGTCCGCCGCGCTGACCCGTCTCCTGGACGCCCGCCCCGACACGGTCGTCGTCGAGATGGGCGTCCCGCACGCGGCCCCCCGGGGCGCCGCCCACATCGCGACGCACGGGGCGGCGCGGGTGTGCGCGAGGGCGGCGGCGGAGGTGCTCGCGGGGGCCCTGTAGGGCCTAGATCCCCTGCCAGTCCGGCTTGTTGCCGAAGGTGTGGCGGAAGTAGTCGGCCAGCTTCAGCTTGGAGGCCGCCGCCTCGTCCGCGACGACCGTCGCATGGGGGTGGAGCTGGAGGGCGGAGGCCGGGCAGACGGCGGCGACGGGCCCCTCGACGGTGGCGGCGAGCGCGTCGGCCTTGCCCTCGCCGGTGGCCAGGAGGACCAGGTGGCGGGCCTCCAGGATGGTGCCGATGCCCTGCGTGATGACGTGGTGGGGCACCTGGTCGATGTCGCCGTCGAAGAAGCGGGCGTTGTCGATCCGGGTCTGCTGGGTCAGCGTCTTGATGCGGGTGCGGGAGGCCAGGGAGGAGCAGGGCTCGTTGAAGCCGATGTGGCCGTCCGTGCCGATCCCGAGGAGCTGGAGGTCGACCCCGCCGGCCTCGGTGAGCGCGCGGTCGTACGCGGCGCAGGCCGCGGGAATGTCGTCCGCCGTGCCGTCCGGGCCCAGGAACGCGGACAGCGGGATGCCGAGGGGCGTGAGGACCTCGCGGCGCAGGACCGAGCGGTAGGACTCGGGGTGGTCGGCGGGCAGGCCCACGTACTCGTCGAGCTGGGCTATCCGCGCGGCCGAGACGTCCGCCTCGCCCGCCCGCACCCGGGCCGTCAGCGCCTGGTAGACCGGCAGCGGCGTGGAGCCGGTGGCCACCCCCAGCAGCGCGCCGGGCTTGGCGCGCAGGAGCCGGACGACGGCCTCGGCGACGAGCTCGCCGCCGGCGGCGGCATCCGGGACGATCACAACTTCCACGCTGGCCTGCCGTTCTGGAGGATGTGGTTTAGACCACTCTAATCTAGCCGACACCTTCCAGCCCCTGGGGTTTCGGCCTGCTGTCCGTCCGTTGAACATCGCGTCACGGAAATTCCCCGGAACATCGGCCCCCCACGGGAACCCTCACAGGCTAGGCTTCGTTGAGACGCACAACAGCGTCCGTACATCGCGACTTCCGTTCTCCCCGCACAGGAGGGCGGACCGAGGACCCGGTGCTCTCTGCCCTGACTGCCCCGGCTCCTCACCTTTCGGCCCACCGGGACCGCACACCCCGCGGCCGAGATTGCTCCGGGCTGCGGTGCCGAGAGGGCTGAGGGTCCCTCCAGGCGCCGCGGCCCGCGGGTGTTTCTACGCGCGTTTTCGGTCAGCGACAAACCGGCGGGTACGCTCGCCCCTGTGCCCTCCATGAACGAACTCGTACGCCAGCACACAGCCCTCGACGACTCCGATCTCGAATGGCTGCACCTGCTGGTCTCGGAGTGGCAGCTGCTCTCCGACCTCTCCTTCGCCGACCTGGTCCTGTGGGTGCCGACGAGCGACGGCACACGCTACGTCTCGGTGGCGCAGATGCGCCCCAACACGGGCCCCACTTCCTACCAGGACGACATGGTCGGCCACCTGGTTCCCCGGGGCCGCCGCCCCCTTCTGGACGTCGCCCTCGACGAAGGCCGCATCGTCCGCGAGGGCGACCCGGAGTGGCGCGAGGAGGTCCCCGTCCGGGTCGAGTCCATCCCCGTACGGCGTGAGGGCCGCGTCCTCGGCGTCATCGCCCGCAACACCAACCTGCTGACCGTCCGCACCCCGAGCCGCCTGGAGCTGACCTACCTCCAGAGCGCCTCCGACCTCGCCCAGATGATCGCGGCGGGCGCGTTCCCGTTCGCCGGCCAGCAGATGGACATGGACGCCGCTCCGCGCGTCGGCGACGGCCTGATCCGCCTCGACGCGGACGGCATCGTCCAGTACGCCTCCCCGAACGCGCTCTCCGCCTACCACCGCATGGGCCTCGCCTCCGACCTCGTCGGCCACCACCTCGGGCTGACGACCGCCGAACTCGCCCCCACCCGGGGCCCGGTGGACGAGGCGCTCTCCAAGGTCGCCAGCGGCTGGGCGCCCCGCGAGTTCGAGATCGAGGCGAACGACGGGGTGATCCAGTTCCGGGCGATCCCCCTCAAGCCCAAGGGCACGCGCATCGGTTCGCTGGTGCTCCTGCGGGACGTCACCGAACTGCGCCGCCGCGAGCGTGAGTTGATCACCAAGGACGCGACCATCCGGGAGATCCACCACCGGGTGAAGAACAACCTCCAGACCGTGGCCGCGCTGCTGCGGCTCCAGGCCCGGCGGATCGAGTCCGAGCGGGGGCGCGAGGCGCTGGAGGAGGCGGTCCGGAGGGTCGGGTCGATCGCCATCGTCCACGAGACGCTGTCTCAGAACCTGGACGAGCGGGTCGAGTTCGACGAGATCGCCGACCGGGTGCTCGCGATGGTCGCCGAGATCTCGCCGGGGAAGGTGACCGGGCGGCGGACCGGGCGGTTCGGGATTCTCGACGCGGAGGTGGCGACGCCGCTGTCGATGGTCCTCACCGAGATTCTGCAGAACGCCCTGGAGCACGGGTTCCGTGAGGGTGAGACGGGGACCGTGGAGGTGACGGCCGTGCGCGGGGGGACGACGAAGGAGGCCCGGCTTCTCGTCACCGTCCAGGACGACGGGGTCGGGCTGCCGGAGGGGTTCGATCCGCACACCTCGGGGAATCTGGGGCTGCAGATCGTGCGGACGCTGGTGGAGGGGGAGCTCGGGGGGAGCTTCGACATGGTGCGCAGGCCTGAGGGCGGGACTCAGGTGGTGCTGGACGTGCCGGTGCGGTCGCAGAAGTGACGGGTGGCTGGACAGCAAAGAGCCCCGACCATGTGGCCGGGGCTAGTGCTCCCTGCTGCGGTACTCGTGCGTGGTGCAAGTCGTACTGAGCGCTCGGGTGGTACTGCGCGCTGCGGTTCGGGGGCGGGAGATGCGTACCTGCTGTACGCGCCGCCAACCTCAGGCTGTTTTCGTGGGGCGGACGGATCAGGCAGTAGCCTGACGGGCCCGGTTGCGGGCGGCGCGGCGCTTCATGGCACGGCGCTCGTCCTCGCTGAGACCACCCCAGACGCCGGAGTCCTGGCCGGACTCGAGCGCCCACTGCAGACACTGGTCCATCACGGGACAGCGCCGGCAGACGGCCTTGGCTTCCTCGATCTGCAGCAGCGCAGGACCGGTGTTGCCGATGGGGAAGAAGAGCTCGGGGTCTTCCTCGCGGCAAACGGCGTTGTGACGCCAGTCCATGGCTGCTACCTCTCCTAGGGTGTTACGTGCAGGTTGCTTGTGAATGTGAACGCTTTCACGAATCCCTCAACAAGGGAAGGGCCATCAGTCAGACAGGTCTGACCATGTCCTGGTGTCGTGAAGAGGGGTTCCGGTGATCAGTGGATGCCGGTGTTGCGGGCTGTCCCGATCGCCACGTAGAGACTCGCAAACCTCAGCGGCGGATACAACCCCTTCTGGAAAGTTTTTTTTGATTCCTCGGTGTCGACTGGGTCACAGCCGTACTTCCAAGGGGTGGACCCTGGCCTAAACGTTCGAGTGAAAGGACTTCAGCCCTTTCTGCTCACACAATCACACGCAGTGCACGGCGTACGCCTGTGAACGTCACGCTGGTACGCAGTCCGAGGTGGTCTCCGTCCATCTGGAGCGGGAGGGGCACCTTCGAATGCAAGGTGAACTGGTCCACGTCGTGGAGGGAGACGGCGTGCTTGCCCTCGGGGCCCCTCTCGGGGGACGAAAGCAGCAATTGTGTGGCATACCGGGCGAGCGCGGGGGCCGAGAACCGGGTCAGGCCGAGGACGTCGAGGGCGGTATCGAACGAGGCCTTAGGTGACGCGTACACCGGGCGATTGCCCAGATAGGTCCACGGAGCCGTGTTGCAGACTATGGACATCACCAAATCGGTCACGGGTTCATGTCCGGCCCGTTCCAGGGTGATCGTTCCGTGGCGCCGGTGGGGTTCTCCGAAAAACTGACGGACCGCCTGCTGAAGGTAAAGAGCGTGTGTGGATTTCCTTCCACGTTCCCGCTGTTGCTCCACACGGCCGATGACTTTCGCGTCGAATCCCAGGCCGGCGTTGAAGGTGAACCAGCGGGCCGGGACCGACTCGTCCTCCGTGCCGGGGGTACCGGCCGCGAGACCCAGTCCGACGGTCCTCTCACTTCCCCGCCGCAGCGCGTCCAGCAGCGCGCCCGTCGCCTCCACCGGGTCGTTCGGGAGGCCCAGGGCTCTCGCGAACACGTTCGTGGAACCACCGGGGACGACGGCGAGGCCGGGCAGACGCTCCGGATCCGGGCCGTCGGTCAGCAGTCCGTTCACTACTTCATTGATCGTGCCGTCGCCGCCCAGCGCCACCACCAGATCGATGTCCGAGCTCTGCGCAGCCTGCCGCCCCAGGTCCCGGGCGTGACCCCGGTACTCCGTCGTCACGGCTTCCAGCTTCATCTCGCTCGCCAGCGCGTGGATCAACACGTCACGGGTACGCGCACTCGTCGTCGTCGCCGCCGGATTGACCACAAGAAGTGCACGCATGGATTGCAGCGTACCTACTGGGTGGTACCGGGCACAGGTCGAGGTAGGGAGGCGGTAAGAGATCGGACCGTGACTCTCGACACGAGGGGCTTGGGAGGGGCGCGAGTTCGCCGGGGGATCCATGGGCTGTTTTCAGTGGGCCGCTACGCTTCAGGGGTGAGCAGTGACAAGGCCCCCGAGCCCTCCCAGAACCCCGGTGCGGTGGCCGAGGACGCCCTTGACGGGCCCCGGCCCCGCAAGCTGACGTACGCCGCCGCGCTGGCCGCGCTGGAGGGGGCCGCGCTGATGGCCGGCGGGGTGTGGATGCTGGTGGCGGGCCTCGCGGGGGACGCCGACGACCGCGCGAGCGCGGTGACCGGTGGCATCACCCTGGCCGTCCTGGCCCTGCTGCCGCTGCTCGCCGCGAAGGGCCTCCTGAAGCGGCGCAGCTGGAGCAGGGGCCCCGCTGTCATCACCCAGGTGATGGCCCTCCCCGTGGCCTACAACCTCCTCCGGGCGGACAGCCTGGCCATCCCGGCAGGCATCGCCCTGGCCGTCGTCGCCGTCCTCGCCCTGGTCCTCCTGATCAACCCCGAAACGACCCAGGCCCTCGGCATCCGAGGGCCTGGCAACGCCCAGGACTGACCCGGCGCTCACTCCTCCACGAGAAGCTTCTCGCGCAGCTGGGCCAGGGTTCGGGCCAGGAGGCGGGAGACGTGCATCTGTGAGATGCCTACTTCTTGGGCGATCTGGGACTGGGTCATGTTGCCGAAGAAGCGGAGCAGGAGGATGCGTTTCTCCCGGGGCGGGAGGTCTTCCAGCAGGGGCTTCAGGGACTCGCGGTACTCGACGCCCTCCAGGGCCTCGTCCTCCGCGCCCAGCGTGTCGGCGACCGCCGGGGACTCGTCGTCCGTGTCGGGGACGTCCAAGGACAGCGTCGAGTACGCGTTGGCGGACTCCAGGCCCTCCAGGACCTCTTCCTCGGAGATCGCGAGTTTCTCGGCGAGTTCGTGGACGGTGGGGGAGCGGCCGTGGAGCTGGGAGAGTTCGGCGGTGGCGGTGGTGAGGGAGAGACGGAGTTCCTGGAGACGGCGGGGGACGCGGACGGCCCAGCCCTTGTCCCGGAAGTGACGCTTGATCTCACCGACGACCGTCGGCGTCGCGTACGTGGAGAACTCGACGCCGCGATCGGGGTCGAAGCGGTCCACGGACTTGATCAGGCCGATCGTCGCGACCTGCGTCAGGTCGTCCAGCGGCTCACCCCGGTTGCGGAAGCGCCGCGCGAGGTGCTCGACCAGCGGAAGGTGCATCCGGACCAGCCGGTTGCGCAGCTCCGCGTACTCGGGACTGCCGTCCGCAAGCCCCCGCAGCTCGACGAAGAGCGCGCGCGCCTCACTGCGGTCCTGATGACCGTGTGGCGCGGCGGCCACGCCGCCCTGTTGATCGTCCCGCTCGTGCTCGCTCATCGTCCCGCCCGTTGCCCTTTGTCGAGCCGTCCTGGCCCGGCCAGGGGTGCCCTGCGCACCGTCCCGATCCCGTCCGTCGTCCTGAGGATGCGGTCGGGCCTGCTCGGGAATGCCGTCGACGGCGTCCGCCATGCGGCGGGCGCCGTCCGGGAGGAGGCCCCCCTCGGTCGGCAGGCGCGCGCCGCGCTCATCGCCTTGCACCGGCCCGTCCCCGTCCCTCACGCCGGCCCGGGGCCCGCGCCGCGCTGTTTGTAGAGGCTGATCGAGACGGTCTTGTCGTCGTCGACGGCGGACGACACCTTGCCCGCGAGCGCGGACAGCACGGTCCACGCGAACGTGTCCCGCGCGGGTGCGTGCCCGTCTGTCGTCGGCGCGGAGACGGTCACCTCCAGCGAGTCGTCGACCAGGCGGAACACACAGCCGAGCACCGAACCGGGCACGGCCTGCTGGAGCAGGATCGCGCACGCTTCGTCCACCGCGATGCGCAGGTCCTCGATCTCGTCCAGGGTGAAGTCCAAACGGGCCGCGAGGCCGGCCGTGGCCGTCCGCAGCACCGACAGGTAGGCACCCGCGGCCGGCAGCCGGACTTCCACGAAGTCCTGGGTCGCGGGCTCGCCTGCGATCTGGGACACCCTCACCTCCAAGGTGGTACAAGCAGTTCGGGGCCGAGGGTCGCCCCCCGGAGTAACGCGAAGTGTGGTGCAGCGGTGACGCTATCGCGCTCACCTGCGTCCTGTCCCGGGACCCCGACCCCATGGCGTCACTCACAGTAAAACTCTGAATACGCTCCGTGTCTAGGGGGTCGGCGGGCTCAAATCGGAAGAGCACGCGCCGGGTTGACGTACCCCGGCATCAGACTCCCGAACCGTACCCGCTCCCGATCACACCAGGACGTGATCCACGAAGCACCACCGCCAGTCCTCGCCCGGCTCGAACGTCCGCATCACCGGATGCCCCGTCTCGTCGTGGTGCGAGGTGGCGTGCCGGCCGGGTGAGGTGTCGCAGCAGCCGACGTGCCCGCACGTCAGGCACAGGCGCAACTGCACCGGGTGGGTGCCGGACCGCAGACACTCCGGACACGTCTCGCTCAGGGGCGCCGGATCGGGGTCAGGCAGCGCGTCGGCATGCGTGCACTGTTTCATGATGGCCAGGTTACGACGGCCGTACGGATCACCGCGCGGAAAAACCGAGGAACGAAACGGGTGGGCCCGACATGGATGTGATGCCGCTCCTTCTGCTGGTGGCGGCCAGTGCGGCGATCGCGGCGGCGGCACGGCGCACGCCCGTACCGGCACCGCTGCTGCTCGTCGCCGTGGGCCTCGCGGTGAGCTACGTCCCCGGCGTGCCCGACTACGCCCTCGACCCGGACGTCGTCCTCCCCCTGCTCCTGCCGCCCCTGCTGTACACCTCCGCCGCCGACAGCTCCTACCTGGACCTGCGCGCCCAGGTGCGGCCCGTCGCGCTGCTGTCGGTCGGGTACGTGCTCTTCGCGACGCTCGCCGTCGGCTGGGCCGTCTACGAACTGGTCCCGGGCATGCCGCTGACGGCGGCCCTCGTCCTCGGCGCCGTCGTCGCGCCCCCGGACGCCGTCGCCGCCACCGCCGTCGCACGCCGCGTGGGGCTGCCGTCGCGGATCACGACGATCCTCCAGGGCGAGTCCCTCCTGAACGACGCCACCGCCATCACCGCCTACAAGGTCGCCGTCGCGGCGGCCGTCGGCGAGGGGGCCTCCTGGGCGGGCGGCATCGAGGAGTTCCTGCTCGCGGCCGTCGGCGGGACGGTCGTCGGGCTCGCCCTCATGGCGCCCCTGCACTGGCTGCGCACCCACCTCAAGGAACCCCTCCTCCAGAACACGCTCTCCCTGCTCATCCCGTTCGTCGCCTACTCCGTCGCCGAGCAGTTCCACGCGTCCGGGGTGATCGCCGTCGTCGTGGTCGCGCTGTATCTCGGCCACCGCGCGTGGGAGGTCGATTTCGCCACCCGTCTCCAGGAGTCCGCCGTCTGGAAGATGGTCGCCTTCGTCCTGGAGTCCGCCGTCTTCGCCCTCATCGGCCTTCAGCTGCCGGTCGTCCTGCGCGGGCTCGACGCGTACGACGCCGTCGACGCCGCCTGGTACGCCATCGCCGTGTTCCTCGTGGTCGTCGCCGCGCGCTTCCTGTGGGTCTTTCCCGCGACCTTCCTGCCCCGGCTGCTGTTCTCACGCATCCGGGAGCGCGAGGAGAACCCGACGTGGCGCGGGCCCGTGGTCATCGGGTGGGCCGGGATGCGGGGGGTCGTCTCCCTCGCCATCGCGTTCTCCGTGCCGCTGACTCTCCACCACAGCGAGGAGCCGTTCCCCGAGCGGGACCTGGTGCTCTTCCTGACGTTCACGACTGTCATCGGCACGCTGGTCCTCCAGGGGCTGACGCTGCCCCCGCTGATCCGGCTCCTGAAGTTCCCCGAGGCCGATCAGCGGGCCGCGACCCTTGCGGAAGCGAATGCGCAGGCGCAGGCGTCGAGGGTGGCTGAGCAGCGGCTCGACGAGTTGCTGACGGACGAGCGGAACGCGTTGCCGCCGCCGTTGGCGGATCGGTTGCGGTCGGTTCTGGAGCGGCGGCGGAACGCGGTGTGGGAGAGGTTGGGGCAGGTCAATCCTGTGACGGGGGAGAGCGTTGACGACACGTATCGGCGGTTGTCGGGGGAGATGATCGCTGCGGAGCGGGAGATGTTCGTTCGGCTGCGGGACGGTCGGTATATCGACGACGAGATGTTGCGGACGTTGCTCAGGAGGCTGGATCTGGAGGAGGCGGCGGCTTATCGGGAGGCGGAGTGAGGGCCTCCTGGAGTAGGGCGCGGGTGTTCTGGGCTGCGGTGAGTTCCTCTTCGAACTCCTCCGGGGGGAGGTCGGCGAGGATCCTGAAGGCTTCGGCGGAGAGGTGTCGGGCGGCTTCGAACTGTTTCGTGAACAGCAGGTAGAAGCGCGCTTGGGCGTCGACGGCCTTGAGCAGCTCGCTCGCGCCCTCGCCGGTCTCGCGGAACACCCGGCGCAGGATCTGTGCGGCCTTGGTGTAGACGCGGAACGGGACCGCCGGGTGGCCGAGGCGGGTCATGGACTGCGCTTGGAGGCGGAACGCCTCGCCGAGCACGAGCAGGTGCTCGCGGCCCTGTTCGCGGACGAGCCGCCGGGCCACCGTGACGGCTTCGTCGGCGGCCTCCCGGAACTGTTCCCCTTCGGCGAGTTGAGCCACGATGACGAGCATCTCCGCGTAGTCCGCCAGATGTTCCCCGGGGCGAACACGCACCAGCAGGCGTCGGACGGACAGGGCCTCCTGGGCGGTCCTCAGCAGGGCGGGCATGTCGTCGAGTTCCGCCAGGATCTGCACCATGTGCTCCAGCGTGGAGTCCAGCTCCGGCAGGTAGGCGTCCGGCTCCTCCTCGGCGGCTGTCCTGCGCACGTGCAGTGACTCCTCGGCCGTCCTCAGCGCCTCCGCCAGGTCGCCCGCGCGGCGCTGGTGCCGGGACAGGGTGTTGAGCGAGCGGGCGAGGTCGGGGGCGGCCTGAGGGTGACGGCTCGCCAGTTCCCGGCGGAGGGCGACGGACGCCCGTGCCCGGTCCAGCGCCTCGTCCAGCCGGTCGGAGTCGGCGAGGCTGTACGAGAGGTTGTTCAGCGTCGCGGCGACGGCGGCCGTTCGGTCGTCCGGCTCCTTGTCCTCGTCTTGCCACCTGGACAATTCCCGGAGTGCTTCCTCGCCCTCGGCGACGGACTCCTGCATGGGGCCGAGCACGTTGAGCAGACGGCAGCGCTGGCCCAGCAGCATCCCCCGCAGCCACGCCCGGCTCGGGGTGTCCGGGACGGTGTCGAGGAGGGTCAGCGCGGCGGCCGTGGTGTCCAGCGCCTCCTGGTGGCTCCCGGCGGCCACCAGGCGCCCGGCGAGGTTGTGCAGAGTGCCCGCGCGCCTCAGGGGAGCGTCGTCCTTCGCGAGGTCCGCCACCAGTTGCTGGAGCCGCACGCTCCAGGAGACCAGCGCCTGCGTGTACAGGGGCACGCGTACGGCCAGCTCCCTCAACTCATCGTCTGGCAGCAGCCGTTCCTCAAGCACCAACTCCAACGCGTCGACCAGCAGCGCCGGTTCCGCACTGCGCCGCACCGCCCCCATCAACCGGAGCGCCAGCATGCCCGGGGCGATACGCACGGCGTCCCGCAGGACCTCCGAAAGCCCCTCCACGCGCGCGGATGCCCGACTCAGCACGAGCAGCGCGTTGACCATCTCCTCGTCGTCCAGCTCGGAGACCAGCCGCAGGAAGATCTCCGGCTCGTCCACCACGCGCGTGCCCACCAGATACTCACCCAGCGAGTCAGGCTCCAACACAGCCCAATGGGCCCCCTCCGGCCTCGGATAAAGCTCCCGCAGCCAGTCCGCAACCGCTCGCCGCACCGCCTCCGTCTGATCCCCAATACGCGGCACGCGCGCGAGGATCGCGTGTGCGCGCGCCTGAGGCACAGCCCCGACAAGCGTGGCTGTCACGACCGCATTGCGCAGCGCAGCCTCCCCCAGCAGATGCAGCGGCGCCTTCCCCGACGTCGCCGCCCAATACGCCGCCTCATGCAGCAGAAGCGTGTCCTGGGCCGCCACCCCCGCCGAGGGCGCCAAGAGGCTCGCCAGGGCCGCCATATGGATCTCCAGGACCGTCCTGGGCGGCCTCACAGGCTCCGCCCCGTGCGGGGACCCCACCGGCAGCCCCAGCCCCTCCACACCCCGCGCAAGGTCCGTCACAGCCGTCCGAAACGCCTCGCGCGCGTCCATGCCGAGGGACTCGGTGTCGGTGATGGCCCAGTGGCGCGCGTTCTCCGCGAGCCCGGCGACCTCAGGCCCGCCCCCGCGCAACTCGTCCCACCACACCCCCCGCGCGCGAGCGATGAGCAGCACCCGCAGCGCCACCCCGCGCGGGCGCCGCGCAAGGATCTCCAGGAGCGCGCCGAGCTGCTCGACACGGCTCTCGGCGTAGTCCACGACCAGCAGCAGCGGAGTCGTCGTCGCGGCGAAGAGGCCGTACGCGTGTGTGCCTCGGGAGAGGTGGACGACGGCGTACCGGGAGGCCGCGAGACGGTGGCCCAGTTCACGGGCCACCCGGGATTTGCCCGCGCCGCCTGCGCCGGTCAGGAGGGCCAGGGAGACGCCGTCGCCGTCCTGGCACCAGGCGGTCAGCCCGTCCAGCAGTTCCGTGCGGCCGGTGAAGCGGACCGTCTCCGCGCGCGGGTGCAGCAGTTGCGCGACGGAGACGGGGACCAGCGGCGTCGACCGCTGTGCCAGGTCCGCGAACTCGGCCGGCTCCAACTGCGCGTCCTGCCCGGTGTGCAGGCGCAGCACCCCCCGGAACTCCGGGTCGGCCAGCAGGACGTACGCGGGGACGGCCTCCAGGCGGCTGTGCGGCCAGTCGGGGAGGTCCGCGACGGCCACGCCGACCAGGAGGTCCCCGCACCAGACGGCGCCGCCGGACAGGCCCGCCCAGGGCGAGGTGCCTTGGGGAGGGGTGCCGGAGAGGTTCAGGACGTACCGGTCGCGCTCCACGGCCTCCAGGGGGTCGAGTTCGCCGCGGAAGGGGCGTGAGCCGACCCGGTCGCCGGAGCCCGCCGCGAAGCCGAGGAGGGTGACGTCCGACGGCTCCGACGTGACGAGCGTCCCCCAGCGCACCGGTTCGACGCCCGGGAGGACATCGTCGTCCGCGCGCAGCAGAGCCGCGTCGTAGTGCCGGTCGAAGCGGGACCAGACGACCTCGCAGCGGACGGCCGGGCCGCGCGGGGTGCGGACGGTCGCGTGGGTGCGGTCGCGCAGGACGTGGGCGGCCGTGAGGATCAGGCGCGGCGCGAGGACGAGGCCCGAACCCTGGCTGCCCGCCGGCTCCACCAGGGCGGCCCGGAGTCGGTCCGGCACGGCTCAGCGGCCGAACGCCGAGTCCAGCTCACCGGCCTCGGGCGAGTTCTCGTTGCTGATCAGCAGCGGGTTCCCGGAGGCGTCCTTCGGCGTGAGGACGAACTTGACGCGGTGGACGTCCTGTTGGGCCGCCTTGCCGTTCACGTCCGCCGACACCACCGCGCTGAGGATCCGGCTCACGCCCACCTTGGCGGAGACCTCCTTCGTCAGCGTGAACGCGAACTCCAGCTCGATGGGCCCCACTTCGAAGGACAGGCCGCTCGTCGCACCCGCCGTCGCCGCGCCCAGCAGCTCGTCGCGCAGCGCCTGGACGGCCTCACCCACACCGATCTCGTCCGCCATCGGACCCCCCTGAGTCTCTTCGGTCAGCCGCCTCACTGTACGGCGGCGGGCCCACTGGGAAACGGTGTTCCGGTGACGACCGCCGCGAGCGTCGTGCCGCGCGGGAAGGCGCCTTCCGCCGCCAGCGCCACAAGTCCGTACAGCAACTTGGCGACATAGAGACGCTCGACGGCAAGGCCGTGGTGGTCCTCGAAGTCCCTTGCGAACTCCTCCAGTTCGGGCGTCGTGCGGGCGTAGCCGCCGAAGTGGAAGCGGGAGTCCAGACGCCAGTTCGCGTAGTTCCTGCCGAAGGCGTCGAGTTGGAGTGCTTGGACGTCCGCCGTCAGGAAGTCGCCCCTCAACACCGGTATTCCCAGGGCTTGTTGGGAAGGCGACAGGCCCGCCGAGAGGCCCGCCAGCGTGCCGCCCGTGCCGCAGGCGATCGCGACGACGTCCACGCCGGCCAGCTCCTCGCCCAGGGCCCGGCAGCCCCGCACCGCAGCCGCGTTGCTGCCGCCCTCGGGGATGACGTACGCGCCGTCCGCGCCGGCCTCGCGGAGGATCCTCGCGAGGGTCGAGGGTGTCGACTTGTCGCGATAGGTGGCGCGGTCGACGAAGTGGAGGCGCATGCCGTGGGCCGCGCAGTGGGTGAGGGAGGGGTTCAGGGGGCGGGCGGCGAGTTCGTCGCCTCGGACGACGCCGATCGTGGGGGTGCCCAGGGCGTGGCCGGCGGCGGCCGTGGCGCGGAGGTGGTTGGAGTAGGCGCCGCCGAAGGTGAGGAGGGGGCGGCCGGCGGCGGCTTCCAGGTTGGGGGTCAGTTTGCGGTACTTGTTGCCGATCAAGGTGGGGTGGATCAGGTCGTCGCGTTTCAGGAGGAGCCGGACGCCGTGGGCGGCGAAACGTTCGTCCGCGACTTCTTCCAGCGGGGAGGGGAGGGGCACGCGGACCATTGTCGAACATCGTTCGGGGAAACGTCCCTCTTCCCACTCTTATGATGATCCATTCCCCCTCTTTCGGGTAATACCACTGGCCGTGACTCTGCGGAAAGCTTGCCCACGAGATGAGTGCCTGGCACAACCACGTGCCAGCGCATGAGCGGGAGGGCAACACACCATGTCGGTAGGCGAAGAGGTCCGCTCCGAAGAGGGCAGGCCCCAGCAGAGCCTCGGTACGGCAGCCGCGCGGAACCTGGCCACCACGACCAAGTCCGTGCCGCAGATGCAGGAGATCAGCTCTCGCTGGCTGCTGCGCACGCTGCCGTGGGTCGACGTCCAGGGCGGTACGTACCGGGTGAACCGGCGGCTCACCTACGCGGTCGGCGACGGCCGCATCACGTTCGTCAAGACGGGCGACCGCGTCGAGGTCATCCCCGCCGAACTGGGCGAACTGCCCGCCCTGCGCGGCTACGAGGACCTGGACGTCCTCACCGAGCTGGCCTCACGGGCCCGGCAGCGCGAGATCGGCGCCGGAGAGGTCATCGCCTCGTTCGGCAGCCAGAACGACGAAGTGTTCATGCTGGCGCACGGCCGCGTCGAGAAGGTCGGCACCGGCCCCTACGGCGACGACCAGGTCCTCGG
>DATCQX010000498.1:0-11338 GCA_036569285.1 Streptomyces sp. | reverse complement strand
CAACCGCACCTGGGCCCCGGTGGGCATGCTGGCCATCCCCCTGGCCCTCCAGCTGACGGTCGTCGCCGCCAACCCGGCACCGCTGGCGCGGTACATGTTCGCGCCGATGTTCCTGGGGATCATGACGATCCCGCTGCTGGCCGCTCGGCCCACGTGGGGGCGTGCTGTGGCGGCTGAGCCGGCGGCAAAGGTTTCCGCAGAGGCTCCTGGGGAGGCTGCGAAGCCCGAGGAACCGAAGAAGGCAGAGGCTGCTTCGCCGGAGCCGGTCGCCTGAGACACCCTGCACGGCAAGAGCCCGCCCGCTTTCCCCTTGGGGACGGTGGGCGGGCCCTTTTCGTCCCAGGCTCGGGTTCACCGGTTCCCCTTCACCCAGAGCCCGGAGATCACCACGAACAGGGCCAGCATCGAGAAGACGATCCAGATCGCAGCGCCCGTGCCCATCCTGGTCGCCGGATCCTCCCTGCACTGATAGGGGCTCCGGGTAATCAGTTCCCGGATCGGCGCCGGCATCAGCGGGAACGCGATCATGACCGCCGTGCGGAGAAACAGGCTCCCCGCCAGCGCACGGCTCTCCGCGAGACCCCGCAACCCGAGAAGGACGATCCCGATGACCGACAACCAGATCTGTTTCTTGCGGTACTCCGGGATCTGAATGACCCACTGCAAGGCGACGAGATTCACCACGGTCGCCCGACAGCGATAGGCAGCCACCCGCCCCTCTCGGGTTCAGCAAAAGGGGCATCTCGACGACTATGACCGATCCGATCTCGGCCGTCAGCATCCACGGGAGCCAGCACGAGTTTCACCACCCCACCACGGCCGTTCGACGTCACCGCACTGTTCCCTCAACCGGCCCCGCCGGCCCGCACAGCGACCCGGTCGCACCCGCGGCCTGGGGCACCGACGGCGTACGACAGCCACGTCGGCGGGCCGCTGTTGTGGCCCGCCGACGAGCCGTGGCCGTACTGGGGGCCGGTAGGAGCGGCACAGAAAACCGGTGTTGCTGTCAAAACTTTTGACGGGCCGTGATCCGAGCTGCCTCGCGAACCCCTGCCGCTGGTTCCACTCGGGCTGCTCCGAGGGGCCCGGCAGCGCCAAAGCCCCCGGCCCCGCCAGGGCAGGTCGGCCTTCCTTGAGCTCAGGAACGTACTTGTAGATGGTGTTGCGGGAGACGCCGAGGAGCTTGGCGATGGAGACGACGGTGTTCTCGGGGCGGGTGAACAGGTCGCGGGCGTGGCGGCAGGGCGGCCCAGGCGGGAGCCGCGGGCGCGGGCGGCGAAGACCAGCCTGCCGCCGGGCGTGGTGGTGTCAAGGCTCTCGTGCAGGGGGTGAAGCCGACCCCGCCCTTGCGCAGGCCGGAGACCAGGGCGATGAGGTCCTGGAAGGAGCGGCCCGGGCGGTCCAGAGAGGGCACGCCCAGGGTGTCGCCGGGGCGCAGGTGGTCCAGGGCCTTCCACAACTCCTCGCGCTCGGCGTTCTTGCCGGACTTTTTGCCGGAGAAGACGCGGATGCAGCCGGCTTCGGTGAGGGCGTGGATCTGACGGTCGAGCAGCTGTGCCTTTGTGGACACTCGGGCGTACCCGACGAGGGCACCGGTGAGGACGGAGGGTTCGGGCGCGAGGGGGCCGAGGTCCCCGGAGGTCTCCAGCACGCCGGGAAGCACATCCAAATCGGTCGTCCCGGATTGTTGAGCACGCAGGCTTTTCGACACCGTTTCTCGGACATTTGCCGATCTGGATCCCGCAGGTCGGCAATTCTGACCAGCCATCACATGATCTTGTTCATCAATCGGTCGATAGATGAACACAAGGCAGGGCCGTCCTGCCCTCATGGGAATGTGTGAGGTCGTAGGAGGCCTGCCCCGGCTCGGACGAGCGGGGCAGGCCTTGGTGGGCCCCTTGTTGATCTGTTGGGTGGCTATTCGGCGGGGGTGCCGATGTAGTTGGTGAGGTCGCTGTTGGCCCAGGGGGCGGAGGCGGGGTTGTAGGTCATCTGGAGGTGGCCGTTGGCGGAGTTGCGGCTGTAGATGACCAGGGTGCCGTCGGGGTTGTAGGCGGAGCTGATGTGCTTGCCGTCGGTGGGGGCGGCACCGGCCAGGGTGGTGAGGTCGGTGCTGGTCCACTTGCCGCTGGTGGGGCGGTAGGTGAGCTGGAGGTGGCCGTTGGCGGTGTTGGCGGTGACGATGCCGAGCGTTCCGTCGGGCTGGGTGAACAGTGCCGGGGCGGTACCCGCCGAGGTGGGGGTGCCCGCCACGTTGGTCAGGTCGGTGGTGGACCACTGGCCGGTGGTGGCTGCGATGTAGGTCAGCTGCAGGTGGTTGTTCGCCGAGTCGCGGCTGTAGATCGCCAGGGTGCCGTCGGCGTCGGTGATGGCGCTGACCGCACCATCGGTGGCCGGAGTGCCGACATAGCTGGTCAAGTCCGTGGTGGACCAGCCGGAAGGAGCCTTGTACGTGAGCTGGAGGTGGCCGTTGGACGAGTTGCTGGTGATCGCGCCGATGGTGCCGTTCCGCATGGCGAAGGCAGCCGGCGCACCGCCGTCGACCGTGGCCGGGGTACCGACCGAGGCAGTCAGATCGGTGGTGGACCAGGAGCCGCCCTTGGGCAAGTAGGTCAGCTGGAGGTGGCCATTGGCGGAGTTGCGGCTGTAGATCGCCAGGGTGCCGTCGGCGTCGGTGATCACGCTGTAGTCGCCACCGGTGACCGGGGTACCGACCAACGCGGTCAGGTCGGTGGTGTGCCAACTGCCGTCAGTGGAGGCCTTGTACGTCATCTGCAGGTGCCCGTTGGCAGAGTTGGCCGTGATCGCCCCCAGAGTGCCGTTCTGCTGCACGAACGCGGCCGGATCCCCACCCGCCGACACCGGGGTACCGACCGTGCTGGTCAGATCGGTCGTCGACCAAGAACCGCCCTTGGGCAGATACGACAGCTGCAGATGCCCGTTGGCCGCCGTACGAGTGAACGTCATCGACGTCCCGTCCGTCCCCACCACCGACCCCTTGTCCCCACGAATCGCCTTGGGGGCCGCGGTGGTGCCGGCGGCCATGACCGGGGAGATGTAACCGCTGATGGTGCCGTTGTAGGTGGAGGTGCCGACCGCGCCGTTGGAGAAGGTGTCCTTCTCGACCTCGTTGTTCTCGTTGCCGCCGATCGCGGTGATCTGGCTGCCGGAGACAGCGGTGACGATCTCGACGTGCTTGGCCCAGTCGCTGTCGGAGTCGTAGCTGAAGACCACCGCGTCCCCGGGGTGCGGGGTGTTGGACAGGGTTCCGTATTCCACGCCGTAGTCGTAGAAGCTGGCGGCGCCGTCGCTGAGGCTGCTCAGGTGCTGAACCCCGCCGCCCTGGGCCCAGGCCCAACCGGCGAAGTCGGCGCACCACGGCTGGCCGTTGGCGGAGCTGGTCTGCCCGTAGCCGTTGCTGTAGCCACTGCCCGGACCGTGGCCGAGCTGGCTCTGGACGGCGGCGACGATGCTGCTGCGGGCGTCGGCGTGGGCGGGAAGAGCGGTCAGTCCACCGATGGCGGCGGCAGCGACGACGACGGCGATGGCGGACTTCTTGAAACGCGGCATGGAAGACATGGCAGGTGGTCCTTGGGAGGTACGACGGCACCCTGAGGTGCACGGGAAGCGGGTGGGCCGTCACTGGTGGCGGCTGTCCTGCAGGAACAGCCGGCCCTGGCGGCCCGGGGCAGACGAGTAGTACGGAAGGTGCAGCGGGTGGTGTGGCGCGTCGGCGCCGGGAAGCCGCGTGCGGTGGGTGGCCGCTTCGCACCCCGTCGGCGGGGTGGTGGGCCGTGGCGGACGGCTGTCCTGCAGGAACAGCGGTCGTCGCTCTCAGGTCGTGCGAGGTGCCCATGCGGTGGGGGCCGCTGGGTGCGGGCCGGGGGCAGCGGTCATGGTGCCGGTTCCGCCGGCGGGCACTGACCCGGATCGCTGCGCGGCACTGGCGGCAGGTAGCGGTGGTTCAGCAGGGGCGAGTCGCGGTGGCAGCGGGCGAGTAGGGCCGCGGTGCGCTGGACCGGATCGGGCACAAGGGCCAGGGCGGAGCCGGGGGCCAAGAGGTAGAACAGCAGGTCCAGACGGTCGGGTGCGGGCAGGGCGCTGACGTGTTCCAGTCCGTCGCCGGGGGCGGCGTGCGCCCGAAGGGCGTCGACTGCCTCCGCGACCTCGCTCACCGGGACCGGGTCCGCTGTGGGGCGGCGCTCCAGGCTGCTGTAGACGATGTCCACGGGATCAGCCGCCCCATCCAATGCTCTGCGGGGTGGTGACGGCGACCGGGGCGGTAACGCTGGCGTGTGCGGCGACGGCGGCGTTGGGGATGATGACGACGGTGGCGACGGCGAGGGCGGCGACCGCGGCGGCCTGGGCGAGACGGGTGCGGATCATGGCAATAGGTCCTTTGCTGGCGATGGGAAGAAGGGGTCCTGCTTCCGGTCCTCGCGCCCCGCGGTGGCGTCTGTTCCGTTCGCTTTCCGGTGTTCCCCGGTGGTGCTGGCTATAGCTTCACCCAGCCGCAACGCCGCAGGTAGGGGGTAGTGCTGTCCTCAAAGCGCCAGGCTGGATCCAGACAAGGCATCAGGTGCATGACAAATGCTTTTTGTTGCCTTATGTCGGGTTCAGCAATTCCTCAGATCGCCCCAATAGCCCTAGTGGATACCACAGCGGATATCCCATCTATAGGGCCTGATCTGCACTTAAGTATCCCAAAGTGGATTTTGAAGGGATGTGGTTCGCCTGCGATCATGTGCATGCCGGATGCCGCCAGGAGAGGAGGCGCCGTTCACCAGGGGAACCCGCATATGCTGCAGACACTGGGGCTCAGCGCCCAGGCCGAGGCCGTCTACCAGGCCATGCTCGACCACCCCGCCCACGGCGTCGACGCCCTGGCCACATACCTGGACCTGCCCCCCGGCCAGGTCCACGACTGCCTGGACGAACTCGCCGCCTTGATGCTGGTACGCGCCTCCAGCGAGCACCCCGGCCAGATGCGCGCCGTCTCCCCCGAGATCGGCCTGGCCGACATACTGGCGCGCGAGGAGGCCGACATGGCCGCCCGCCAGGCCCAGCTCGCCGCCTCCCGCGCCGCGGTCACCCGCATGGTCGCCGACCGTGCCACCACCCGCGCCGCCCACGGCGAACGCCTCATAGGCATCGACGCCATCCAGGACCGGCTGGCCCAACTGGGCCGCGCCACCAGCGCCGAGGTCCTGGCCGTCAACCCCGGGGCCCAGCGCCCTGAGGACCTCGCCGCCGCCCGCACCGCCGACGAAGAAGCCTTCGCCCGCGGCATCACCATGAAGACCCTCTACAAGGACAGCAGCCGCAACGACCCCCACCTGACCGCCTACGCCCACTGGCTCCTCAGCCGCAGCGGCGAAGTACGCACCGCCCCCGTCCTGCCCCAGCGCCTGGTCATCTTCGACCGCACCCACGCGCTGGTCCCCATCGACCCCGACGACAGCCGCAAAGGCGCCCTCCACATCACCGAACCCGGCATTCTCACCGCACTGATCCAACTCTTCGAACAGACGTGGAGTACTGCCGTCCCCCTCGGCGCCAGCCGCCCCCAGGACCCGCGGACCGGGCTGACGAACACCGAACGCGAACTCCTGCGCCTGCTCGAAACCGGAGCAACCGACGACACCGTCGGCCAGCGCCTGGGCATCTCCTCACGCACCGTGACCCGCCGCATGGCCTCCATCATGGAACGTCTAGGCGCCACCAGTCGCTTCGAAGCCGGCATCAAAGCCGCCCAGAAGGGCTGGCTCTGACAGAGCCCAGCACCACCGGACAGCCCGTGACCCCGGCAGCCAAACCCGCTTCGCCCAGGATTTCCATCGACGCGACGCCACCCACCCGCGTATCCGCCTCGGTCGGGACCGATAGCCCAACCAGGCAGCTCCTTTGACAGACTGCCTGTGTGTACGGGTGGGTATCCCTGATTCCCAGTTTTGTGCACTGCTCGGCTGCGATCCTCGCGCGCGAATCGATGACGCGGATCAAGGAGCCGGGCGTGCCCACCAACTTTCTCAGCGAGGACCAGCGGAGGCGCTTCGGGCTGTTCAGCGAGGAGCCCGACGAGGGCCAGCTCGCGGGTTCCTTCCTGCTGGACCAGACTGCGCGGCGCCGGGCCATGGCGCCGCGAAGGGTGCGCGGAACCGGCTCGGCCAGGCGGTCCAGCTGGGGACCGTGCCCTGCCCGGGCACCTTCCTGGAGGACCCCGAGGACGTGCCCGGCGTCGTGGTCGGCTACGTCGGCGAGCAGATGGGCCTGGTCGCCGGTGATCTGGCCGGCTACGGGCGGACGGAACACCGCGGGGACCACCAGGATCAGATCCGGTCGGCACACGGCTACACCAAGTTCGAGTTCGACCAGTGGTTCGCGCTGGCGCGCTGGATGTACCAGCGCACCTGGATCGGCTCCGAGCGCCCCACCCTGCTGTTCGCCCTGGCCAGCAAGCGGGTATCCGAACTGGAGCGGCTGCGACGCTCCCCGCGCGCGGGGTCGGCAAGGCCCTGGAGCGCTACGCGGCCCTGAACTTCTTCGGCGGCGCCTCCTGGGACCTGTCCTCGATACCGCCCGGTCGGCTCCAGGCCCTGGTCCGCTTCACAAAGGCTGCCCGCGCGCAGGCGGTCGCCGACCTGGCCGGGAACCGCAGGCTCGCCACCCTGGTGGCGTTCGCCGCGGTGATGTCGCAGGTCGCCGCCGACAAGGCGATCGAGGTCTGACCTGGTGATGGGCGACGTGATCCGCCCCGAAGCCGGACCGCATCCTCGCCCAGTGGACAAGCCGCCTGGACTCGGCCCACCGCAAGTTCGCCGGACGGCCTGGCCGCCGACCCCGCGGTGCGGATCGAACAGCAGAACGGCCGCGACCGCATCATCCTGACCGGCCTGGACCTCCTGGACGAACCCGCCTCCCCGATCGAGCTCCACAAGGACGTCACGGCCCGGATGCCCGCGATTGACCTGCCCGAGATGGTGCTGGACGTCGACTCCTGGGTGCCCTGCCTGGGCGACTTCACCCACGTCTCGGAGGCCAACTCCCGCATGGACGACCTCACCCTGGCCGTGGCTGCTGTCCTGACCGCCGAGGCCACCAACGTCGGCGTCGAACCGATCGTCCACGACGGCGTCGACGCCCTGTCCCGCGGCGGGCTGTTCCGGGTCGAGCGGCTACCTGCGCGCCCAGACCCTGACCCGGGCCAACGCCCGCCTGGTCGACTTCCACATGCGCCTGCTGATCGTCCAAGCCTGGGGCGGCGGTGAACTGACCCCGCCGACGGCCTGCGCTTCGTCACCCCGATCCGCACCCTGGACTCCGGACCCAACCCCAAGTACTTCGGCACCCGCCGGCGCGGCGTCACGTTCTACAACTTCCTGTCCGACCAGTTCAGCGGCCTGCACGGCGTCCTGATCCCTAGAACCCAGCGCGACTCCTTCTACATCCTGGACGGCCTGCTCGAACAGGAGACCGCGCTTCGGCCAGTCGAGATCACCTCCGACACCCACGGCGCCACCGAGATCGTGTTCGGACTGTTCCGGCTGATGGGCCACCCGTTCTCCCCGCGCCTGGCCGACGCCGACTACGGCCAGCTCAACGCTCTGACCCACGACAAGATCAACCTCAAGCTCTTCACCACCTACTGGGACGAAATGCCCCGCCTCGCCGGCTCCCTGCACTATCAAGGCATCCGAAGCCCTGCGTGTCCTCGCCCCCGGCGGCAAGGCCGTCATGGAGCTCGGCCGCATGGACCGCAGCGCCTACCTGTGCTCCTGCTTCGCCGACGAGCTCCTGCGGCGCCGGATCAACACCCAGCTCAACCGGCAGGAGTCACGCCACCAGCTCGGCGCATTCGGACTGATGCTCAACGTGGTGATCCTTTGGAACACCGTGTACCTGCAGCAGGTCATCACCGAGTCCGCACCACCCGCGAGCCCGCCGACACCACCGCGGTCCAGGAAGAACCGGTCGGCTCGTCTTCCGCGCCGGCCGAGCCGGTATCGGACCTTCTCGTGGGACAGGCCCGCCAGGCCACCGCTCTGCCGCAGCTGGACGACCAACCGCAGCCGGATTGCGGGGGCCAGATCATCCAGGCCCAAGCAGAACCGCGCCACGTCCGCCTTCAGGAAGCCGATCGTCGGGTCAGCGCTCACCCGGACACCCGGGCAGCCCGGATCACGGTCCGTCAAAAGTTGTGACAGCAACACCGGTTTTCGGCGCCGTTCCTACCGAACCCCCTACTGCAAAGGGCCGCACGAGTGGGACGGGGTAACCCCGCCGCTGTCGCCGGAGGACGAGCGGCAGTTGCGTCGCAACCGGGCAGCGGCGGAGAGTCGACGGCGCCGCGGCCCGCAGGAGCCTGGGCCCCACACGAGGAACTGGAGGCCGAGAAACGGCTCTTGGCAGGCCGCCCATGGCGCAGGCCCCGTCGCTCTGCTGCCGGTCGCGCAGTTGGACGTGCGTGACGTCCCTCTGCTGCGCCCGCCGGGGCAATTCCGGGCCGATGTGCTCCAGATCCTCTGGTGCCCCTTCGATCACCCGGAGCACCCCACCACCGTGCTGTTCTGGCGGACCGCCTCAGCCGTGACCGAGACACTCAACACACCACCCGAACCGCCCGTTACGCAGTTCGACGCTTACCTGCCGGAACCGTGCCTGCTCACGCCGGAGGAGGTCACCGAGTACCCCAGCACCATGAAGCTGAGCAAGGAACTGCGTGAGCAACTGAATGACTGGAGCAGGTAGCAGGCGGCCGGCCCAGCCCTGGACACCTCCGAGGTCGCCCCGGACGAGCTCTATCCGGACCAGTTGTCCGTGTCACCGGGTTGGAAGGTCGGCAGCTGGACCAGCTGGGGTCTCACCGACCCCGTGCCCCGGATCTGCTCCGCGTGCGGCGCCGAAGCGGTCCCGCTGCTGACGATCGCCAGCATCGAATGGGACGGTGGCACCGAGACCTGGGCTCCCGAGGAAGAGCAGACGAATCCCACACCGACGCTGCCTGGCCCGCCCCCAGCCAACTCACCATGCTCGTGATCGCCAGCGGCTACCGATTTCAGCTCCATGCCTGCCCGAATTCCCCGGAGCATCCCCACATCGAGCTGATCCAGTAAGGCGCGGTCCGGCAGGGCTCGTCCGGCTACGAGTCACCTCTCGCCGGGCGAGCCCATCCTCACCCGAGGCTCAGAACGGCTCGAACCCCTCGAACTCCTGCGCCGCCTCGTCCCGTTCCGCCTGCTTGTCGCGCCGCCGCTGCGTCGCGGGGCGGGGCGCTTCGAAGCGGTGGTCCTCGCCTCGGCGGCCGAGCATCTCCGCGCCGGCCATGACAGTCGGCTCCCAGTCGAAGACGACCGCGTTGTCCTCGGGGCCGATGGCGACGCCGTCGCCGGAGCGGGCGCCGGCCTTGAGGAGCTCGTCCTCGACGCCGAGGCGGTTGAGGCGGTCGGCGAGGTAGCCGACGGCCTCGTCGTTGTTGAAGTCGGTCTGGCGGATCCACCGCTCGGGCTTCTCGCCGCGGACCCGGTAGAGGCCGTCCTCCTCGCGGACGACGGTGAAGCCGGCGTCGTCCACGGCCTTGGGCCGGATGACGATGCGGGTGGCTTCCTCCTTCGGCTTGGCGGCACGCGCCTTGCCGACCAACTCCGCGAGGGCGAAGGAGAGTTCACGCAGGCCGAGGTGGGCGACGGCGGACACCTCGAAGACCTGGTAGCCGCGCGCTTCGAGGTCGGGGCGGACCATCTCCGCGAGATCCTTGCCGTCGGGGATGTCCGTCTTGTTGAGGACGACGATCCGGGGACGGTTGTCGAGGCCGCCGTACTGGCGCAGCTCCTCCTCGATGGTGTCGAGGTCGGAGAGCGGGTCCCGCTCGGACTCCAGCGTCGCGGTGTCGAGGACGTGCACGAGGACACTGCACCGCTCGACGTGCCGCAGGAACTCCAGGCCGAGACCCTTGCCCTGGCTGGCGCCGGGGATCAGGCCGGGGACGTCCGCGATCGTGTAGACCGTCGAACCGGCCGTCACCACACCGAGGTTGGGGACGAGGGTCGTGAACGGGTAGTCGGCGATCTTCGGCTTCGCCGCGGACAGCACCGAGATCAGCGAGGACTTCCCCGCACTCGGGTACCCGACCAGCGCGACGTCCGCGACCGTCTTCAGCTCCAGGACGATCTCACCGAGATCCCCCGGCACCCCCAGCAGCGCGAACCCGGGCGCCTTGCGGCGGGCCGACGCCAGCGCCGCGTTCCCGAGGCCGCCCCGGCCGCCCTGCGCGGCGACGTACGAGGTGCCGTGGCCGACGAGGTCCGCGAGGACGTTGCCCGCGCGGTCCAGGACGACGGTGCCGTCCGGGACCGGCAGGATCAGGTCCTGGCCGTCCTTGCCGGAGCGGTTGCCGCCCTCGCCCGGCTTGCCGTTCGTGGCCTTGCGGTGCGGGGAGTGGTGGTATTCGAGGAGCGTCGTCACGGACTGGTCGACCGTGAGGATCACGTCGCCGCCGCGTCCGCCGTTGCCGCCGTCGGGGCCGCCGAGCGGCTTGAACTTCTCACGGTGGACGGAGGCACAGCCGTGACCTCCGTTGCCCGCAGCGACATGCAGTTCGACGCGGTCCACGAAGGTGGTCATGGTCAGGGCCTCCAAGGAAGAAAACAGGGTGTTACCAATACCAACACGCGAAAGGCGGACCCGCCTTCCCGCACGGGAAGTGAGGTCCGCCTCGCGAAAAGCTTCCGATTCAGCCGATTCAGGCAGCGACCGGAACGATGTTCACGACCTTGCGGCCACGGAACGTACCGAACTCCACCGCACCGGGCTGGAGCGCGAACAGCGTGTCGTCGCCGCCACGACCCACACCCGAACCCGGGTGGAAGTGCGTGCCGCGCTGACGGACCAGGATCTCACCCGCGTTGACGACCTGACCGCCGAAGCGCTTCACGCCGAGCCGCTGGGCATTGGAGTCGCGACCGTTCCGGGTGGACGATGCGCCCTTCTTGTGTGCCATTGCTCAGTCCCTCTTTACTTCGCGGCCGTCGGGATGGACGTGACCTTGATCGCCGTGTACTGCTGACGGTGACCCTGGCGACGGCGGTAGCCGGTCTTGTTCTTGTAGCGCAGGATGTCGATCTTGACACCCTTGTGGTGGTCCACGACCTCGGCCTGGACCTTGATGCCGGCCAGCACCCACGGGTCGCTGGTGACAGCCTCGCCGTCGACAACGAGCAGGGTCGAGAGCTCGACCGTGTCGCCAACCTTGGCAGTGGAAATCTTGTCAACCTCAACGATGTCGCCGACAGCAACCTTGTGCTGGCGACCACCGCTGCGCACGATGGCGTACACGCGGATC
>DATCQX010000497.1:0-4553 GCA_036569285.1 Streptomyces sp. | reverse complement strand
GTGACGGTGAGGGGGGTGTGGATCTGGCGGCGGCGCCGTTGTGGGGGCTGCTGCGGTCGGCGCAGAGCGAGCATCCGGGACGGTTCCTGCTGCTGGACGCGGATGCGGACGACGTGGACGTCACGGCCGTCCTCGCGTGGGCGGTGGAGCGGGACGAGCCGCAGGCCGTGCTGCGGGGCGGCGAGGTGCGGGTGCCCCGGCTGGCCGCTGCGGTGCCGGGGGACCGGGGGCTTGTCGCGCCGGACGGCGCGTACTGGCGGCTGGACGTCCGGGAGCAGGGTTCGCTGTCGGACCTGGAGCTGGTGCCGTGTCCCGAGGTCGCCGAGCCGCTCGGTCCGGGGCAGGTGCGGGTGCGGATCCGGGCGGCCGGGATGAACTTCCGTGACGTCGTGGTGGCGCTCGGTCTGGTGCCGGGGCGCGGCACGATGGGCAACGAGGCGGCCGGGGTGGTGACCGAGGTCGGGGCCGGGGTGAGTGATCTGGCGCCCGGTGACCGGGTGTTCGGCCTGTTCTCCGGTTCCTTCGGCCCGTACGGGGTGACGGACCGCCGGCTGGTGGCGCCGGTCCCGGAAGGTTGGGACTTCGTGCGGGCGGCGAGTGTGCCGGTGGTGTTCCTCACCGCCTACTACGGGCTGCGTGACCTGGCGGGGCTGCGGTCCGGGGAGCGGCTGCTGGTGCACGCGGCGGCCGGTGGTGTGGGCATGGCGGCGGTCCAGCTGGCCCGGCACTGGGGCGCGGAGGTGTTCGGCACGGCGAGTCCCGGCAAGTGGACGGCGCTGCGGGCGTCGGGTCTGGACGAGGCGCACATCGCGTCGTCGCGGAGTCTGGAGTTCGAGGAGCGGTTCCTCGCGGCGACCGGCGGCGCGGGCATGGACGTGGTGCTGGACGCGCTGGCCGGTGAGTTCGTGGACGCGTCGCTGCGGCTGCTGCCGCGCGGGGGCCGGTTCCTGGAGATGGGCAAGACGGACCGGCGTGATCCCGACGAGGTCGCGCGGGCGCATCCGGGGGTCGCCTATCAGGCGTTCGATCTCGGTGAGGCGGGTCCCGACCGTACTCAGGAGATCCTGGTCGAGCTGCTGGAGCTGTTCGAGGCGGGGGTGCTCAGCCCGCTGCCGGTCACGTCGTGGGACGTCCGGCGCGCTCCGGAGGCCTATCGGTTCCTCAGTCAGGCCCGGCACGTCGGCAAGGTCGTCCTGACCCTGCCCGCGTCGCTGTCGGGTGAGGGCGCGGGAATGGTTCTGGTGACCGGGGCCACGGGCACGCTGGGCGGTCTGGTCGCGCGGCACCTAGTGGCAGCGCACGGGGTGCGCCGGCTGCTGCTGGTGAGCCGGAGCGGGCCCGCCGCGCCGGGGGCGGCCGAACTGGTCGCGGAACTGGAGTCGTCGGGTGCCGTCGCCGAGGTCGTGGCGTGTGACGTCGCCGACCGCGAGGCGCTGTCCGCCGTGCTGGCCGGGGTTGCGCTGACGGCGGTGGTGCACACCGCCGGTGTCGTGGACGACGGGCTGATCGCCGGGCTGTCCGACGAGCGGGTGGCCGAGGTGCTGCGGCCGAAGGTGGACGCCGCCTGGAACCTGCACGAGCTGACCCGTGGCCTGGACCTCGCCGCGTTCGTGCTGTTCTCCTCCGGTGCCGGGGTGCTCGGCAACCCCGGGCAGGCGGGCTACGCGGCGGGCAACGTCTTCCTCGACGCGCTGGCCGCCGAACGCCGCGCGTCCGGGCTGCCCGGCCTGTCGCTGGCCTGGGGGCTGTGGGCGCCCGGCAGCGCGATGACCGACGCTCTGGGTGAGGCGGACCTGGCCCGCATGGCGCGCTCCGGAGTGCGCGCGCTGCCCGCCGACGAGGCGCTCACCCTGTTCGACACGGCGCTCGCCATGGACAGCGACGCCCTGCTGCTGCCGATGTCCCTCGACCTCCCGGCGCTGCGCGCGGCGACCGCCGGCACCTCCGCGCCGCCCCTGCTGCGCTCCCTGATCGAGCCGGCCTCCGCTCCCGCCCGGCGCCGGGCCACCGCCGCGACGGGCGCCGCCGCGACTGAACGCGGCGGGCTGGCCGGGCGGCTCGCGGCACTCGCCGCGGACGACCGTCCGCGTGTCCTGTCGGAGTTCGTGCGCGGTCATGTCGCCCAGGTGCTGGGCCACGGCGGCGCCGACGCGATCGACGAGAACAGGGCGTTCACCGACATCGGCTTCGACTCGCTCACGGCGGTCGAACTCCGTAACCGGCTGGACGCGGCCACCGGTCTGCGGCTGCCCGCGACCCTCGTCTTCGACCACCCGACCCCCGGCGCCCTCGTGCGCCACCTCCTCGCCGAACTGACCGACGGGCCCGCCTCGGCGGCGGCACCGGACGTCCTGCCGGACCGGGTGGCCGACGAGCCGATCGCCGTCGTCTCCATGGGCTGCCGCTTCCCCGGCGGCGTCTCGACCCCGGAGGAGCTGTGGCGGCTCCTCGCCGACGGCACGGACGCGATCTCCGCGTTCCCCACGGACCGAGGCTGGGACCTCGACTCCGACGCCTCGTACGTCAAGGAGGGCGGGTTCCTCTCCGGCGCCGGGGACTTCGACGCGGCGTTCTTCGGGATCTCGCCGCGCGAGGCGCTCACGATGGACCCGCAGCAACGGCTCCTGCTGGAGACGGCGTGGGAGACGTTCGAACGCGCCGGCATCGAGCCCGGTTCGGTGCGCGGCGACCGGATCGGCGTGTTCGCGGGGGCCGCCGCGCAGGGGTACGCGTTCAACACCGCGCAGCCCTCGGACGCCGGCGAGGGCTACTACCTGACCGGCAGCACCACCGCCGCCGTCTCCGGCCGTGTCGCCTACGTCCTGGGGCTCGAAGGGCCCGCCGTCACCGTCGACACCGCCTGCTCCTCGTCCCTGGTGGCCCTGCACCTCGCCGTCCAGGCGCTGCGCGGCGGTGAGTGCTCGATGGCCCTGGCCGGCGGTGTCGCCGTGATGGCGATGCCGACGGTGTTCGTGGAGTTCTCCCGCCAGCGCGGGCTCGCCTCGGACGGCCGCTGCAAGGCGTTCGCGGAGGCCGCCGACGGCACGGGCTGGAGCGAGGGCGCGGGCGTACTGCTCCTGGAGCGGCTCTCCGACGCCCAGCGCAACGGGCACCCTGTCCTGGCGGTCGTACGCGGCTCGGCCGTCAACCAGGACGGCGCCTCCAACGGGCTCACCGCACCCAACGGCCCCTCCCAACAGCGCGTCATCCGCGCCGCGTTGACCGGTGCCGGGCTCTCCCCCCAGGACGTCGACGCCGTCGAGGCGCACGGCACGGGGACGGCGCTCGGGGACCCGATCGAGGCGCAGGCGATCCTCGCGACGTACGGGCAGGACCGTGAACAGCCGCTGTATCTCGGCTCGTTGAAGTCCAACATCGGGCACACGCAGACGGCGGCCGGTGTCGCGGGCGTGATGAAGATGGTCCTCGCGATGCGCCACGGAATGCTGCCGCCGACCTTGCACGTGGACGAGCCGTCGACCAAGGTCGACTGGACGGCCGGTGCGGTGGAGCTGCTCACCGAGGCCCGCGCGTGGCCTGCGGCCGACGGACGGCTCCGGCGGGCGGGCGTGTCCTCGTTCGGCGTGAGCGGCACGAACGCCCACGTCATCCTGGAGGAAGCGCCCACCGAACCCGCCAGGCCGCAAGAGCCGTCGACCGGCGTCCTCCCCTGGATCCTCTCCGCCCGCGACACGACCGCGCTGCGCGAGCAGGCGGCCCGCCTTCTGGCGCACGGCGTCGGAGACCTGTCTCCCGCTGCGGTCGCCTCGACACTCGCCACCTCACGCACCCAGTTCGAGCACCGCGCCGTGGCCATCGGCGAGAACGCCGAACTCCTCGACGGAGTCGGCGCGTTGGCACGCGGCGAGACCGGCACCACCCTCGTCACCGGCCGCACCGGCAATGGACGACTCGCTCTCCTCTTCTCCGGTCAAGGCTCTCAACGCGTCGGCATGGGACGCGAGTTGTACCAGCGGTTCCCGGTCTACGCCGCTGCCCTCGACGAGGTGTGCGCCGCGCTGGACGCCGAACTACCCGACGACACACGCCCCGTACGGGACGTCATCCTCGACGGCGAGGGACTCGACCAGACCCTCTACACCCAGACCGCACTCTTCGCCGTCGAAACAGCCCTCTACCGGCTCATCGAAACCTGGGGCATCCGCCCCGACATCGTCGCCGGACACTCCATCGGCGAACTCACCGCCGCCCACGTCGCCGGAGTCTGGAGCCTCCCCGACGCCGCACGCCTCGTCGCCGCACGCGCCCGCCTCATGCAGAGCCTCCCCTCAGGCGGCGCCATGATCGCCATCGAGGCCACCGAAGACGAAATCCTCCCCCACCTCAATCCGAAGGTCAGCATCGCCGCCCTCAACGGGCCGCGCTCCACGGTCATCTCCGGCGACACCCAAGACGCCGAACACATCGCCGCCCACTTCAAGGCACAGAACCGACGCGTCAAACGCCTCACGGTCTCCCACGCCTTCCACTCCCCCGCGATGGACCCCATCCTCGACGAGTTCCACACCATCGCGGAAAGCGTCACCTACAAC
>DATCQX010000496.1:0-4125 GCA_036569285.1 Streptomyces sp. | reverse complement strand
TTCCCCTTCTCCGTCGGGCGGTGGCCGCAGGCGGAGGAGAGGGAGCGGATCAGGAGGAGGCCTCGGCCGTGCTCCTGCCAGGGGTCGGGGTCGGCGCCGGACGGCCGGGTCAGCTCGCCCGGCGCGGCCGGGTCCTGATCGTGGACCTCGACCTGGCAGCCGGACGGCAGGAGGTGGACGACCAGCTCGATCGGCTCGCTGCCGACGGTGTGCTCGACCGCGTTCGCCACCAGCTCGGCCGTCAGCAGCTCCGCCGTGTCGCTGTCCGCGCCGTGCTCGACCTCCGCCAGCGCCGTCCGGACGAGCGCGCGCGCCACCGGCACGGCGGCGGCGGTGTGCGGCAGTGCGATGCGCCAGGAGGCTGAGGCCGGTCGTTCGTGCAAGGCGAGTCCGTTCATGGCGCAGGGGCCCGTGATCGGCATCAGGGTGTTCCTGCTTTCAACTTTGGGGAATGGTACGACCGCCTCCGCCTCAGGCGCACCAAGGGCGGCCCGCGTTATATCGACCTCGTGACGACAGTCACGTACGAGTGATAACTTCGAAGGCGTGAGTCCCTTCACCGGAACCGCCGCGCGCACACCCCGTTGGGAACACCTCCGCGTCGACGTCACCGACGCCGTCGCCTCCGTCACCCTCGCCCGCCCGGCGAAACTGAACGCCCTCACCTTCGGCGCCTACGCCGACCTGCGGGACCTCCTGGCCGAACTGTCCCGGGAGCGGTCCGTGCGGGCGCTCGTGCTGAGAGGGGAGGGCAGAGGGTTCTGCTCCGGCGGCGACGTCGACGAGATCATCGGGGCGACCCTCGCCCTGGACACCGCCCAGCTCCTCGACTTCAACCGGATGACGGGGCAGGTCGTGCGGGCGGTGCGCGAGGCGCCGTTCCCGGTGATCGCCGCCGTCCATGGCGTGGCCGCGGGCGCGGGCGCGGTCTTGGCCCTCGCCGCGGACTTCCGCGTGGCCGACCCGACCGCCCGCTTCGCGTTCCTCTTCACCAAGGTCGGCCTCTCCGGCGGGGACATGGGCGCCGCCTACCTCCTCCCCCGAGTCGTCGGCCTCGGCCACGCCACCCGCCTCCTGATGCTGGGCGAGCCGGTGCACGCCCCCGAAGCCGAACGCATCGGCCTGATCAGCCAGTTGACGACGGACGGCACCGCCGACGAGGCCGCCCTCACCCTGGCCCACCACCTCGCCGCCGGCCCGGCGCTCGCGTACGCCCAGACGAAGGCGCTGCTCACGGCCGAGTTGGACATGCCGCTCGCGGCGGCTGTCGAACTGGACGCGTCCACACAGGCGTTGCTGATGAACAGCGCGGACTACCGGGAGTTCCACACGGCGTTCACGGGGAAGCGGGCGCCGAAGTGGGAAGGACGATGACCGGCCGGATAGCCGTCATCGGCGGCGGCCCCGGCGGCCTCTATACCGCCGCTCTCCTCAAACGCCTCGACCCCGCACGGGAGATCACCGTCTGGGAGCGCAACGCGCCCGACGACACGTTCGGGTTCGGGGTCGTGCTGTCGGACGAGACGCTCGGGGGGATCGAGCACGCCGATCCGGCCGTGTACGCCGCGCTGGAGCGGGAGTTCGTGCGGTGGGACGCCATCGAGATCACGCACCGGGGACGGCGGCACGTCTCGCGGGGGCACGGGTTCGCGGCGCTCGGGAGGAGACGGCTGCTGGGCATCCTGCACGACCGCTGCCGGGAACTCGGCGTCGACCTCCGCTTCCGGACCGAGGCGCCCTATCCGGCCTGGCTCGCGGAGACGTACGACCTGGTCGTCGCCGCCGACGGGGTGCACAGCCCGACCCGGGAGACCTTCGCCGCCGCGTTCCGCCCCCGGCCGGTCCCGCACCGCTGCCGCTACATCTGGCTCGCGGCGGACCTCGCCCTCGACGCGTTCCGCTTCGACGTCGCGGAGACGGACGAGGGAGTCGTCCAGCTCCACGGCTACCCCTACATGCGGCCCTCGGGGAGAACACCGGGCGCCTCCACCGTCATCGTCGAGATGCGCGAAGAGGTCTGGCGGACAGGGGAGTTCACCCTCGAACGCTGCGCCGAACTCTTCAAGGACACCCTCCGGGGCCACCCACTGCGGTCCGGCAACTCCACCTGGACGACGTTCCGGACGATCGTCAACGACCGCTGGTCCAGCGGCAACGTCGTCCTCCTCGGCGACGCCGCGCACACCGCGCACTTCTCGATCGGCTCCGGCACGAAGCTCGCCGTCGAGGACGCCCTCGCCCTCGCCGCCTGCCTGGACGAACAGCCGGACCAGGAAAGCGCGTTGGCCGCCTACGAGGCGGAGCGGCGGCCGGTCGTCGCCTCCACGCAGCGGGCCGCCCGCGCCAGCCTGGAGTGGTTCGAGAACCTCGGCGACTACGTCGGCCAGCCGCCCCGCCGGTTCGCCTTCAACCTCCTCACCCGCAGCCGCCGCGTCACCCACGGCAACCTACGGCTGCGCGACGCCGCCTTCACGGCCTGTGTGGAAAGGGAGTTCGGCTGCCCGCCGGGCACCCCGCCCATGTTCACGCCGCTGCGGCTGCGCGGACTGACCCTGCGCAACCGGGTCGTCGTCTCGCCGATGGACATGTACTCCGCGACCGACGGCGTCCCCGGCGACTTCCACCTCGTCCACCTCGGCTCCCGCGCGCTCGGCGGGGCGGGGCTCGTGATGACCGAGATGGTGTGCGTCAGCCCCGAGGGCCGCATCACCCCTGGCTGCACGGGACTTTACGACGACCGGCAGGAAGCGGCCTGGCGCCGGATCACCGACTTCGTCCACACCAGCGCGCCGGGCACGGCCGTCGGCGTCCAGCTCGGGCACTCGGGCCGCAAGGGTTCGACGAGGCTGATGTGGGACGGCATCGACGAACCCCTCCCCACCGGCAACTGGCCCGTCGTCGCGGCCTCTCCCCTCCCGTACCGCCCGGGCAGCCAGGTCCCCCGCGAACTCACCCACCCCGAACTCGCCGCCATCCGCGACCAGTTCACCGAGGCCACCCGCCGCGCCGCCCGCGCCGGCTTCGACCTCCTCGAACTCCACTGCGCCCACGGCTACTTGCTGTCCGGCTTCCTCTCTCCCCTCACCAACCACCGCACCGACGCCTACGGCGGCCCCCTCGTAAACCGCCTCCGCTTCCCCCTCGAAGTCCTCGACGCCGTCCGCGCCGCCTGGCCCGCCGAACTCCCCCTGACTGTCCGGATATCCGCCACGGACTGGGCCCCCGGCGGCACCACCGAGGAGGACGCCGTCGAGATCGCCCGCGCCTTCACCGCGCACGGCGCCGACGCCATCGACGTCTCCACGGGCCAGGTCGTCTCCGACGAGACCCCCGACTTCGGCCGCTCCTACCAGACCCCCTACGCCGACCGCATCCGGGGCGCCCTCGGCGTCCCCGTCATCGCCGTCGGCGCGATCTCCTCCTGGGACGACGTCAACTCCCTTCTCCTGGCGGGCCGTACGGACCTCTGCGCTCTCGGCCGCCCGCATCTGTACGACCCGAACTGGACGCTGCACGCCGCCGCCGAGCAGGGGTACGAGGGGCCGGGCGTGGTGTGGGCGCCGCAGTACCGGGCGGGGAGCAGGATGCCGAGGACGGGGCGGACGGATGCGCCGAAGCCCCGGCTGGAACTCAGGAGGTGAGACCAGGGCCGGCACTGGACGTCCCCCGGCGTGACACTCAGACCGCCCCCGGCCCGCCCAGCACGAACCGCTCGCCCGCGTCCCGCAGCCGCGCGTGCAACTCCCGGAACACCTCCGCCGACCGCACCCCCGGCCAGTCCGCCGGCAACAGCCGCGCCGGGAGCCCCGGATCGGCGTACGGCAGCCGACGCCAGGTGTCCAGCACGAGGAGGTAGTCCCGGTAGGCCTCCTGCGGCGGGGTCTCCGTCCGCTGCCGCCACGCGTGCAGCACCGGCCCGTGCGCGTCGAGGAACGCCTCGTGCTCCTTGGCGATCGCCGCGAGGTCCCACCACCGCGACACCGCCTCGACGGTCGCCGTGAACCCCAGGTGCTCGCCCCGGAACAGGTCGACGTAGGGCCCGAGTCCGAGCCGCTCCAGCGTGTGCCGGGCCTCGTCGTGCAGCCGGGCGGGCGCGATCCACACCCCCGGCGCGGCGGTCCCGAA
>DATCQX010000495.1:0-7249 GCA_036569285.1 Streptomyces sp. | reverse complement strand
CGCCAACTCGTCTACGGCGCCCACCACGACGCGATCACCGGCTCCGAGTCGGACCAGGTGTACGTCGATCTCCTCACCGGCTGGCGGGAGTTGTCCGACCTGGCGCGCGAGGTCCACGCGGACGCGACCGACGCGCTCGCCGCCCGGGTCGTCCCGCTGCCCGGCGGCGCCCCGGACCTGGTGGTGTTCAACTCGGCCACCTGGAACCGGCGTGACGTCCTCACGGTCGACGACCCCGGGCTCGTCCCGCTGGACGTCACCGGCCTGCCACTGCCCGCCGTGCGCGAGGACGGCCGGCTCAGCGTCGTCGTACCGGACGTCCCCGGCATGGGTCTCAAGGCCCTCTCCCTCGCGGAGGGTTCGGTGCCGGGCTGGACGGCGCAGAGGGCGACGACGATCCGCAACGCCTACTACGAGGTGACCGTCGACCCGGCGCGCGGCGGCGGGATCTCCAGCCTGCGGGCACTCACCGAGGACGGGCGGGAACTGCTGCGGGCCGGGGAGGTCGGCAACGAACTCGTCGTGCAGGAGGAGTACCCGCGCCATCCGCGCTTCGGCGAGGGCCCCTGGCACCTCACGCCCACCGGGACGACCGCCGCGCGCAGCGGGGACATCACCGCTGACATCGATGTCGAGACCTCCCCCGCCGGGTCCCGGATCACCGTGCGCGGTGACCTCGGGCTCTTCCGGTACACGCAGCGGATCACCCTGTGGACGGGCGTCGACCGGCTCGACGTCTCCACGACCCTCGACGGGTACGACGGCGCCGACCGGCTGATCCGGGTGCGCTGGCCCTCGGACGTGCGGGGCGGGCTGCCGGTGCACGAGGTCGCGGACGCGGTGATCGGGCGCGGTTTCGGGTTCGTGGACGTCGACAGCGAGCGGTTCCCGTGGACCCTCGACAACCCGGTCAACACGTGGTTCGGGCTCGGCTCGACGGCGCGCGTCGCCGTCCACGGCACGGACGGCACCCTGCTGGGCGAACGGGCCGTCGGTGTCGCCGAGTTGGTCTACCCCGACTGGGACAGCGCCGGTGAGCTGGGCACTCCGCTCGCCGCAGCGCTCGTCCGCGCCGGGGTCACGGCGACCTCGACGGTCGCGGGCGGGCAGCGGTACGGGGATCTGGAGGTCGACTCGAACCTTCCGGACGTCCGGGTCGCGGTCGGCGGGCCCGAGCGCAACGCGCTGGTCGCCGAGGCGCTCGGCTGGGACCCGGCAGCCGCGCGCGAACTGCGCCGTCAGCTCGCGCAGGACGGGCTCGCGTCCGTGTGGGTCGCGCCGCGCGCCTCCCTGCGCGAGGAGTGGGTGCCCGGGGCCGACCTGCGGGACCTGGAGCGGCTGCCGCTGCTGGTCGTCGCGGGCGCGGACGCCGGGCAGGACGCGAAGGCCGTCGGCGCGCTGATCGCGGACCTGGACGACGCCGTCGTCCGCGCCGTCGCCGCAGGTGGCGGGGAAGCGCTGCCGCCCGGGGACGCGTGGGACGGGCGGAGTTTCGCGGTGCTGAACCGGGGAACGCCGGGGTGTGTCGTCACCCCCTCGGGTGACCTCTACATGTCCCTGATGCGGTCCTGCACGGGCTGGCCGTCCGGGATCTGGGTCGATCCGCCGCGCCGGACCACGCCCGACGGGTCGGGGTTCCAGCTCCAGCACTGGTCCCACACGTTCGACTACGCCGTCGTCGCCGGTACCGGGGACTGGCGTGAACAGCGGCTGCCTCAGGCCGGGCACGCGTTCAACCGGCCGTTGAGCGGGCGGGTGCGGGCGGGGGGCTCCGGGGACACGGGGCTTCCCCGGATGGCGGCACTGATCGCGGTCGAGCCGCAGGGGCGGGTGCTGCTGGACGCGCTCAAGCCGGCCGGGTCGCCGCTCGCTCGGGGTGGGTCGCAGGCCGTGGATCCGGGGCGGGGGATCGTCGTGCGGGTGCACGAGGTCGAGGGGCGGGCTGTGCGGGCTCGGGTGACGGGGCCTGTGGAGTGGGCTTCGGCGGGTCGGGCGGATGTGCTGGAGCGGGTGCGGGACGAGGAGGGGCTGGAGGTCGACTTCGGGGTCGGGTTCGGGCTCGGTGGGTTCGAGGTGGGGACGGTGGTGGCGGTGCCGGTATCGACGGCCGTGCCGTCCGAGGCCGCCGCGCTGCCCGCCGTCCACGAACCGGCGCAGCCCGTCTACACCCGGTACTGGCTCCACAACTCCGGCCCCGCGCCGCGCGGGAACCTCCCCGTCGCCCTCTACCTCTCCCCCACCGCCCTCACCGCCACCGGCCCGCTCACGGCGACCCTGCGCGTCTCCTCGGAACTGACGGACGCGCCCGCCTGCGGCACCGTCCGCCTGGACGTCCCGGCCGACTGGACCGCCGAACCCCCCACCGTCCCCTACGACCTGGCCCCCGGCGGCTTCACCCTCACCGAGATCCGGATCCTCCCCCCACCGGACGCCACCCCCGGCCGCCACTGGCTCGCCGCCCGCCTGACGCACGGCGGCCAGGAGTACGAGGACGTCATCGCCCTCGACGTCCCAGGCGGCCCGCCTCCCGGCCCCTCCCTCCACACGTCCCTCGGCGTGGACCGGGTCCAGCTCCGCCGGGGCGAGCGGACGACCGTCCCGGTACTCCTGCGCAACACGACCCTGGGCCCGGTGAACGGGCAACTCTGGGCCGTCTCGGCGTGGGGCACCTGGGCAGGGATCTCCCCCGGGCTCCAGGGGTTCACCGTGCCCGCCGGGGAGAGCGTGGAGTACGGGATCGAGGTGGACGCGGGGGCCGTGGCACCCGGCGTGTACTGGCTGCTGGCGAAAGTCGGGTGGCACGGGTGCGTGGCGTACACCGAGGCGGTTGTCGTGGAGGTGACGGGGTGAACGGGGAGGAGCTGGCGGCGGGCACGGTGAGGCCGGGGGCCGGGGCGGGCGTCCCAGCGGGGCCGGCGGGCGGGACTGGGGCGATCGCTTCGGCCGCACGTGAGCGCGATGCCCGGTCACACCTCCTCGCCGGGGCGGAGAGCGGCGCCGGTGCGGTGGGGCCGCAGAGCGAGACCAGACCGGCAAGCGCACCCCGAGCACATGCCCCGACCAAGCCGAAAGACCACGCCGACACCGCAGCCCCAACGAGGCCGGGCAACGAGGCCGAGCCGCGAGGCACGTCCAGGGCACAGGCCCCGACCAGGTCGGGGGGCCACACCGGCACGGTCACCCCGACAGGGTCAGGCGGCGAAGCCGGGCCGCTGAGCAACTCCGAGGCGCAGGCCATGGCCCTGCCCGGCTCGGCCGCGTCGGCGGAGTCAGGCGTTGAGGCGGAGCCGCAGGGCCGTGCGCGGCGTGCGGTCCCGCCCCCGGACGGCTCGGCCGTCACGCCGCCCCAGCCCGAGGCCTCGCCTCCGCACCCGCACCCGCACCCGCACCCGCACCCGCACGACGACCATCACCACCCGCCCCTCGCCGCCACCACCCCCGACGGCACCATCCCCCGCGCTCGTGTGGACGCTCTGCTCCACGCCGTCCCCGCCCGGGATCGGGTGACCCGCCCGGAGGGCCTCGTGCGGGATGAGCGGCAGCGGCGGCGGTGGGCGACGCAGGTGGTCGTGGTGGATGAGTTGGCGCGGCGGGCGTGTGAGGTGCGGGGGTTGGGGGTGCCGCCGGAGATGGCGTCCGGGCGGGTGCTGGGGGTGTCCGGGACGGATGTGGCGGATCTGGGGAGCATCGTCGCCGTGGCGCTCGCGCATTCGGCTGCCGCTCGGGCGCTGCTCGCGGCGCTGGAGGGGGAGCAGCGGGTGTCCGAGACGGCCGTGCGGGAGTACTACGAGCGGAATCCGGACCGGTTCCTGACGCCGGAGGCGCTCGGGCGAGGCGTCGATCCGTTCCGGGGTGTGACGGCGCGGGATCTGGTGCCGTACGCGCGGGTGCGGGACGGCATCGAGGGGGAGCTGCGGCGGGCGCGGGGGCGGCAGGCGTTCTTCGACTGGCTGGACCGGGAGCGGGCCGAGGTGCGGTACACGCACGGGCACGAGCATCCCGGCGACCCTGCGCATCCGGATCACGAGCACCGGCACTGACCGCACGCCGTCGGCCCATCGCGTGCCTCACAGCGAACGCTCCGGTAACGCACGGAACCGAAACGCAACACGCAAACCATTGACCTCCGATGAATTCTGGTCCACCTTTTCATCAATCGGAGTCCAACTTGGTGATTTGAACCAGCAGGAAGGCCCAGGCATGCGCGCGAGAACACTGACCGGAACCGTGGCGGGCGTCATCGTCCTGGCCCTGACGGCGGCGGGCTGCGGCCTCTCCGGCGGCGGCTCGGACGACAGCGGCGCCAAGGCGGGCGGCTGTGACGTCGACAAGGCGAACGTCGGCTCGGGGAAGCTCACCGGTGACGTGAAGGGCGAGATCACTTTCCAGACGACGAACCTGAAGAAGGACTTCTCGAAGTACTTCGACGGTGTGATCGCGGCCTTCGAGAAGGCCCACCCGGACGCGAAGGTCAAGTGGATCGACGACCCGGGCGACTCGACGTTCACCCAGCGCCTGGTCTCGGACGCGCAGGCGTGCACCCTCCCGGACGTCGTGAACATCAACGTCAACACCTCCGAGGCGCTGACCAAGACGGGCTACCTGCTGAACCTGGACCAGAAGGCCCCGGACGCCGGGAAGCCGTTCGTGCCGGGTCTGTGGGATTCGAGCACGTACACCGACGCGTCCGGCCAGAAGGTGCACAGCGTCCTGCCCTGGTACTCCGGCGGCATCGTGCAGACCTTCAACACCGACCTGCTGAAGAAGGCCGGCCTCGACCCGGCCGAACCCCCGACCACCGTCCTCGGCATGTTCGCCGACGCGGAGAAGGTCGCGAAGGCGTCGGACGGCGACTACTACGCCCTCCTCGCCAACCCCCAGCTCCGCATCCCGGCCGACTGGCAGCAGATGGGCGTCAAGATCCTCTCGGACGACGGCAAGAAGTTCACGTTCGCCGACGACCCGAAGACCGTCCAGTGGGTCGAGGGCATGACCAAGCTGTACAAGGCGGGCGCGATGCCGCGCGACTCCCTCTCCTCGAACCAGGACCCGTCCACGGTCTACGGCCAGGGCAAGCTGGTGTACGGCTCGTCGAACCCGAACTTCCTGCGGTTCATCGAGCAGAACAACCCGACGGTCTACAAGAAGACCGGCGTGGCCCGCTACATGCTGGACGCCCTCGGCCACACGGTCGGCGCCCCGCAGTACATCGGCGTCGCCGCGACCAGCAAGCACGCCGCCACGGCCCTCGCGTTCGCCCAGTTCCTGACGAACGCCCAGAACCAGCTGGCCTGGGCGAAGGACCCGAACGTCGTCATCTTCCCCTCGACGACCGCCTCCCTGGACGACCCGTTCTTCCAGAACGTCACCGGCGACGACCCCTTCGCGCAGGCCCGCAAGATCGTCGCGAGCGACCGCAAGACGGCGACGGCCGACGAAGTCGCCCTCACGCCGGGCGAGTTGAACGCGGCGACCGCTCAGGTGCAGCTCGCGATGCAGGGCAAGAAGAGCGCGCAGGACGCCCTGAACGACGCGCAGAAGAAGATGAACGAGCTGATCGCGCAGGGCAGTTGAGCATGGCGTCCAAGACCCTGACCCCGGTGTCCGTCGCGGCACCGGGCCGTCCGGCCCTCGAACGCCCTTCCGGAGCAAGGCGATTGCTTCGGTGGCTGAAGCCCGGTCCCACCGCCGAGGCGGGGGGTGCCGCGCTGTACCGCCGCTGGTGGCTGCCGTGGCTGTGGATGTCCCCGGCGATCGTCGGCGTCACCGCGTTCGGCGTCTACCCGTTCTTCAACACGCTGCTGCTGTCCTTCACGAACGCCAAACCTCTTGGCGGGGCAGCGCGGTTCGTGGGCCTGGACAACTACACGCGGCTGCTGGACGACCCGGACTTCTGGCTCGCCACCCGCAACAGCCTGCTGTACGCGGTGATCGTCGTCCCGCTCATGGTGCTGCTGCCGCTGATGCTCGCGGTGCTGGTGGAGAAGAACCTGCCGGGCATCGGCTTCTTCCGCTCCGCCTTCTACACCCCGGTCCTCGCCTCCAGCGTGGTCGTCGGCCTGAGCTGGCAGTGGCTGCTGTCGGACCAGGGACTGGTCAACACCTGGCTGGAGAAGGCCCACTTGATCAGGTCGGCGATCCCCTTCCTCTCCGACTCGTGGCTGATCCTGCTCTCCGCGATGGGCCTGACCGTGTGGAAGGGCCTCGGCTGGTACATGATCTTCTACCTGGCGGCCCTCGGGAACGTCCCGAAGGAACTCCACGAGGCCGCCTCGGTGGACGGCGCGGGCGCGATCCGCCGCTTCTGGAACGTGACCGTGCCCGGTGTGCGCACGTCGATGATGCTGGTCGGCACCCTCACCGGTATCGGCTCGCTGCGGGTGTTCACCGAGATCTACATGCTGGGCGGCTCGACCGGCGGCCCCGGCGGCGCCGACCGCACGCTCCCCTTCTACATCCGGGACGTCGCCCTCGACCCGCTCACCGGCAACGCCGGCTACGGCTCGGCCGTCAGCGTCGCCCTGTTCGTCCTCACCCTGGGCCTCACGCTCCTGTCGCAGCGCCTCACGAAGGAGGACGAGTCATGACGACGGCTGTGGAGAGGCGCAGACGCCTCATGCCGCGCTGGCGCGACTACGGACGGCCGCGTGAACTCGTCGTCCGCTACCTGCTGTTGCTGTTCGTCCTCGGCATCACCGTCGGCCCTCTCGTCTGGCAGCTCCTGTCGTCGCTGAAGGGCGCGGGCGAGGACGTCTTCGGCGCGGGTGCCTCGCTGATCCCCCGGCATCCGACGCTGAACGCCTACCGGCAGGTCTTCGACCAGGTTCCGGTGTGGACGTACATCCGCAACAGCGTCGTCGTCGTGATCCTGTCGGTCGGCAGCCAGTTGCTGTTCTCCACCCTCGCCGGATACATGCTCTCCAAGCCGGCCTGGAAAGGGCGGGGGCTGGTGTGGGTGCTGCTCATGGCGTCCATGATGTTCCCGTTCGAGTCCATCATGGTGTCGCTGTTCCTGAGCGTCCGCGACCTCGGGCTCGTCGACAACCTGGTCGGCGTGTGGCTGCCCGGTTTCGTCGCCGCCATCAACGTCCTCATCATGCGCGCCGCCTTCCTCGCGGTGCCCCGCGAGATCGAGGACGCGGCGATGCTGGACGGCGCGGGCGAGTGGAAGCGGTTCCGGTACCTGTACCTGCCGTCCGCGTACGGCGCGCTCCTCGTCGTCACCATCAACACGTTCATCAGCGCCTGG
>DATCQX010000494.1:0-22959 GCA_036569285.1 Streptomyces sp. | reverse complement strand
GGGCCTCCCGGCGCACTCAAGGTCTCGACAACCCCGAGCTGCACCAGAGGCCCTGCCTTCATGCCCGGCATGCAGCAAGACCACCCGACCGAGTCCCCACCATCCCACCCTCGTCCATCAAGATCGGTACAACAACGGCTTCTGAGCGTCCGGACGTTCACCATGCTCGACCCCTCCCAGAACGCGACCTCACGTGATCAAGCAGTCACCGTGTGGTTTGAGAAGGCGGTACGTGGAGACTGCCTTTCTCTGGTTCCGAACGCTGTAATTTGCCTCGCATGAAGTAGACGACCCCTTCGCGTCTGCTGTGGCGCGTCCTGGTCTGACCAGTTGCATTCTGCAGATAGAGGCCAGGGTCGGCGTCCGACTGCCGGGCCCGCTTGGCGAGGGCGTTCCGCAGATCGAGCGCCAGGTGCGGATGATGACGGTGTTGGGTTCGATGGTTCCGATCGTGGTCGTGAGGGGCAGGAGTTCGTCGGGCGCGGCGGCGACAGCGCCGGCCATGCTGGCGGCGAGTACAGGCTGAGTGGGGTGGGACGGGCGATGGCGGTCAGGGTCCCAATATCGCCCTTGAACTCATACCCGTAAGCAGGTTTCATGGCCGAAATGACATCTGACTCAGCAGAGGCGCCCCTCACACGACAGCGGAGAACGTCGGCCCACACAGGTCCTACGCAGGACCGGGCCTTCCGCACCCGTCGAAGGATCCTTGAGGCCGCAGCGGCGGTATTCGATGAACAGGGCTACCGGGCCGCCAAGTTGACGGACATTCTGGAGCGGGTCGGCCTGACCAAGGGAGCCCTGTACTTTCACTTCGCAGACAAGGAAGCGCTGGCTCGGGCCGTGCTGGAGGCTCAGATCGCTGAGGCGCCGCTGCCTGCGCCGCAGAGGTTCAAGGTCCAGGAGTATGTCGACATGGGCCTGATCTACACGCACCTCCTGGTCACCGATCCGTTGATGCGTGCTGCTGCTCGGCTGTCACTGGAGTCAGTGCCAGGGTTCAACTGGGCGTCCCCGTATGTGGAGTGGGTCCAGCGCAACACGCGATTGCTCGCGGCGGCACAGACGCGCGGCGAACTGCTGGTGCACGTTGATCCTGCGCAAACCGCCCGCATAACGGTGGGCGCCTACAGCGGCATGAGCACCATGGTGGCGACGCTGGCGCCGGACCCGGACCTGGACCTGCGGAGAGAGATACTCGCCCTCTACCGGCACCTACTGGTCGCTGTCACCGTCCCGAGCGTGCTCATGGAACTGGACGTCAGCACTGATCGTGGGGCCCGCGTGCTGGCCGAGGCGGTTCAGGGAGGAGTGAGCCCAGGGTACGAGGACTGTGTGACGCCCAGATGAACGCCGAATCGTGATGTGAGGTATGCAATTGACATACCTCAAAGTCTGATTTTCAATCAGGTGCGGTGGTAGGACTGTTGATCGATCGAAGCGGGGGTTCATGGAGATCGACGTTCTTGGGCAGTTACGGATCACTGAGGGGGCTCGGTCGGTTGCTCCCGTGGATCAGGAGGAGGGGCGGGTGCTGGCGCTCTTGGCCTTCAACACTGACCGGATCGTGCCGACCTGTCTGATTGCTCAGGAGCTGTGGTCTGACGGCCCCTTGCCGCACACCGATTCCCGGGTGGTGTCCCACATCGCCTCTGTCCGGCGACTGTTGTCGTCGATGGCCGACGCGGAACTGCTCACGTCTGCTCCAGGCGGCTATCGATTGGATAGCTCCGGATGGATACTGGACGCACACCGGTTCGAGCGCGACTTGGGTGCTGGCTTCCGGGCCATGGCGGCCGGGGACGCTGCCCGTGCCGCGGAACGGCTGTACGGTGCTCTGTCCCTGTGGAAGGGAGAGGTACTCGCTGGACTGCCTCAGGGCGCGGTCTTGCGGTCGTATACAAGACGGCTCGAACAAAGCCGAGCGACGGCCTTGGAGCAATGGGCGGCAACTGAGCTGCAGTTGGGACGTCACCGTGAGCGCCTCGGTGAACTAGGTGTGTTCGCTGCCCGGTACGCCTCCCATCAGGGGCTGCACAAACACTACATCCGAGCCCTGCTGCGCTGCGGTCGGACTGTCGAGGCACTGCGAGTGTACGAGCGCCTCAACTTGGCTTTGCGCCGTGAGGGGAGCACAGAGATGTCCCTGGAACTGCTTCGGCTCCGCCGCCGAATCGTATCCGCCGCCGGCGATCTCCGTGAGGGGTCGACCGGTTTGCCTCTGCGCCGTTCAAGTCCGGCGTTCGGATGACAGGCTCTGTCGAGGGTCATCTAATTCCCGGCTGCGATGGGACGGTACTCCTTGCGGCGCGGTCGCCGGACCGTGTGAAGTCGCGGGCGCCGTGCAGCCATGACACCTTGTCATGAAGGTCCGTCACAGCCAGGGATCGCAACATTCGGTTGCGTTGCTCGGCTGCATCGTTCGCTGGGTGGTATAGCTGCGCGCCCATCTCCCGGGCCACCAACTGAGTGCGGCCGGTACGTTCGTGCCGTTCGGCGGAGAATTTCTTCAGTTGTTGCGCCATGTTGGCATCGCTCGCAAGCAGGTCGCCGAGCACGACGGCGTCCTCCAGAGCCTGACAGGCACCCTGAGCGGCGTATTGCAGCATGGGGTGCGCTGCATCACCCATGAGTACGACTAGGCCATCGGTCCAGTCATCGATTGGGTCGCGGTCACACAGCACCCATTCGCGCCACCCTTGGCCGAGTTCAAGCAACTCTCGTGCGGTGGAACTTAGCCCGGGGAAACTGCCCAGTACGTGATTACGGTCCACAGCGCGGCCGGCTACGGCCTCACGGGCGCCGTCGTCACGGGTAGCCGCAAGGTTTAGGTAATTGCCACCGGCGATGATGTAATGGACGAAGTGCCAGCGTGGCCCTGCCCATAATGTGACGGCGTTCCACCGCAGTTCTTCGGGGACCTGCTCGATCGGGATTACTGAGCGGTAAATTGTATGCCCGGAAACCCGCGGTTCGCCGTCTCTTAGCATTTGGTGGCGAACTGTGGACCGGATGCCGTCAGCGCCCACCAATACGTCACCGTGGAACCGTCGGCCGTCGGCGGTGTGTACCGTAACTCTGCTGGCGTCCTGTGTGTAGCTCTCAACTGCGGCATCATGGATCAGATCCACGCCGGAGGCTTGGCAAGCTGCGAGCAGTGGCTGATATAGGTCTCCCCGGTGCACCACGGCGTAAGGATTGCCGAAGCGCTGACGATAGTTGCCGGTCAGAGGCATCGAGACCACCAACTCGTTCGTGGTGCCGTCCATGAAACGCAGTTCGTCGATGAATACGGCGCGTTCGCGTACCTGCTCGCCGATGCCCAGCAAGTCGAGTGCGTGGAAGGCGTTCGGGCCGAGTTGGATGCCTGCGCCGATCTCGGCGAATGTGCTGTTGCGCTCCAGGACAACAGCTCTGTGCCCGCTACGGGTGGCGGACACGGCGGTCGCTAGCCCGCCGATGCCGCCGCCGGCGATAAGTATTCGAGCCATCTCGCTTCCGGTGTCCCTTCTTGTTCGATGTCTCGTAACGACCTGTGATTCAGCCACAATCGTGCGTGATGGACAATGCTCCTCGGCATACTTCGTCACAACGTCTCGTACTTGGTCAGATCGTCCTTCTTCGTCGAACTGATCGCCGGGGGCGACTTGACTGAATCGGTGAATAAATCTAGGTTTTGACCTGGAGGATGGTCCTGGGCCGCGCAAAATTGGGGGAAGGCTTCCATGGGGGCAGATACATTACCTGGCGAATTCGCACTGTCGGTTCTGGAGCTCTTGGCGCGCGAGGCGCCTGCCGACGAAATCGACCACCTGCTGGCCGAAGCTCGTGACGCCGCGTCAGAACCTAAGCAAGTGGCCCAGCTTGAAAGCGCGCATCAGCTGGCCCTCGATGTACTTCAGCTCTTTACCCGACGGCGGAAACGGGAGGCGGATCTCGCGGCGCTCATCGACACCGCCCGAGATCTGACCTACCCGCATGACCTTGACAATCTGCTGCGCATAATCACCCGTCAGGCTCGCCGGCTGCTGGGCTTCGACATGGCGTACATCGCTTTGCAGGACGACGAGAACGACGGGTGGTGCATTCGCACCTCCGAGGGCGAGGCGACCGGATCGCACGTCGGAATGCGGGTCGAGCCTGGTTACGGCTTCGGTGAAGCGCTCACCCGCAACGCGGCTTTCTGGACCCCGGACTATTTGAAGGACGAGCGGATCCAGCACACCGAGCGCATGGATGCGGCGGTACGAGCGGAGGGCCAGCGGGCCATCCTCGCTGTACCTCTCCGCCGTGGCGGTGCGCCTTTCGGGGCACTGTACGGGTCGGACCGCACAGTGCGACATCTCACTCCGCGTGAAGTCGGGCTGATGCGTACCTTGGCCGATCTGGCGGCTGTGGCGATCGACAAGTCACGAGTGCTGGATCAGGCGCACGCAGACGTTGATGACCTGGAGGATGACTCCTACCGCAACCAGCTGATGCTGACACGGCTACGTGGGCTGCTGGAGATACAGAGCCGACTGATCGGACTAGTGACCGGCGGGGGCGATCTGTCCGCGTTGGCAACGGTGGCAGGTCACGCCCTGGATGCCGTTCTCGTCGTACATGACGCCGCCGGGCAACGCCTTACCGCGACGGGGGAGATAGCGGACCTGGACGGGCAAAGTGTCGTGGAAGGGCTGTTGGACACCCAGGCGCGTGCTTGCCCGATGGCACTCGCGACGGGTATGTGGATCGTCCCGCTCCAAGGATGCGGTGAGAACCTCGGCGCACTGTTTCTGCTCCCCAAAGTCGCGTTGACCTCGGAGGACGAGCATCTGCTTCAGGTGGTTGCTCAGTGCTTCGTCACTGTGCTGTTGCTGCAACGCGGTAGTGCCATTGCTGACGGTCCGGTGCGCGACGAACTCCTTGACGACTTGCTTGTTGATCCGCCGTCCCACTCTCAGCAGCACCTAACCGACCGGGCGGCCCGGCTGGGCATTGACCTTGCCGAGCCGCACGTCGTGGTGGTGGCCCGCCCAGAGGGCGGAGAGCAGAGCAGAGCCGGGGTCTGGGCAGCCACCTATGTCCAGCGAGCCGGCGGGCTCAAGGGGGTCCTTGCCAGTGGTGTGGTTCTGCTGTTGCCCGGCGACGATGCCTCCCATGCGGCCGAGCAGGTCTCGGCTGAACTGACCCCGCTACTCAGCGGGCTGGTGACGGTGACAGCTGCCGGGCCGACCCGTGGAGCGGGCGACGCAAGGCGCGTCTACCAGGAAGCGATTCGGTGCCTGGACGCGGTGACCCTGCTGCGGGGTCAAGGTGCTACTGCCGCCGTCAGCGACCTCGGCTTTGTGGGCCTGTTGCTCTCGGAGGACCGGGACGTCGACGGATTCCTTAGCTCCCTTGTGGGGCCCGTCCTGGCCTACGACCAAGAGCATCTCACCGAGCTCACCAAGACTCTGCGAGCGTACTTCGAAGCGGACCGTAGTCCCACCCGAGCCGCAGATGCACTGCATGTGCACCCCAACACGGTCTCCAGACGCCTAGAGCGAATCACCGAACTCCTCGGCCGGGACTGGCAGAAGCCGCATCGCGCACTGGAACTACAGCTGGCTCTCCAACTTCAGCAGACCCGCAGCCTCTTGCGAACACGCCGTAGTCTTCCGGACCGGTGAGGTGCACCGATAGCGCACCCCACCGGTCAAGATGTGCGACACTGCAGTGCGACTCCGTGGCCTGTCAGCGTGGCGAGGGCGTGGATACCGCTCCACAGCGGCCTCCACTTCACAGGAGTGGTGCACAGTCGGCGGTCGGCCGATTAGTTCGGCGGCTCGCTGGAGTAGCGGGGTGGCCGCCGTAATCGCGTTCTCCCAGAGCAGTACAGCACCCCAGAGATCGGCTTTGGGGCCGGAGAACCAGAACTTCAGCCTCAGCCCTTCGACCGACAGGAAACGGTCCACCGCCTCGTCACGCAGTGACTCGACAGTCTGCGATGTCCCGTCAGGTTCCACCAGACCACTACCGCGTGTACGAGTGCATCACATCGGACAGCAGTGAGCCGATGATCCGAGGGCCGTTCTGGGTGAGTATCGACTCGGGGTGGAACTGCATCGATGCGAAGTGCCTGCCGCGCAGTGCGTACACCTCACCCGACTCCGGATCTTGACTCACTTCAACGGTGCCGAAACATGGATGCTCGAAAACGCTCTGGTGGCTGTGCGCTGCGAAGGTGTTGTAGAAACCGACCCGCTCCGTCCGGCCGAACAGGCTGATCTCTCGCTGCTGGCCCTGGCTGGGTACTGTACGGCGGACCAGCCTCAGACCGAGCAGAGAGCTGAGCACTTGGTGGCTCAGACACACCGCCAGGAATGGCCGTTCTTCCTCCAGTAACTGCGCCACAAGCGTCCGCAGATGTGCGATCTTCGGATGCCGTGAGTCACGGGGGTCGCCTGGTCCCGGTCCCATGACGACCAGGTCGTAGGCGTTGAAGTCATGGTCCTCGTCGAATCGTCGGACGGTCACTTCCGGCCCGAGGGAGCGTAGTTGCCGCGCGATCATCGCGGTGAATGTGTCCTCGGCGTCCACCACCAGAATTCGGCGTCCAGCGAGCTCGTCGGCGTAGTGGTCACGGCTGTCCTGTTCTTTGAGCCAGAAGTCGGCGATGCCGTCGTTGCGCCCGATGAGTGCGGAACGGACATCCGGATGGTCGGAGAACCGGGTTGATCCGGACCCGCCCAGCGCGGCCAGCAGGCCAGCGGCCTTGGCATGGGTCTCGCGTACTTCGGAGACCGGATCGGAGTGACGCACCAGAGTCGCTCCCACGCCGATCCGCAGCAGCCCGTCCGCCGAAATGTCTGCCGTACGGATCAGGATGGACGAGTCCAGGATCCGCTCGCCGGAAGCGTCTCTCCCGATCAACGCGGCAACTCCGCTGTAGTAGCCTCGCCCACCGGATTCTTGACGGCTGATCACTTTGGTAGCGCTCTCCAGCGGAGAGCCGGTCACCGTGGGGGCGAACAGTGTCTCGCGCAAGATGTCACGGACATCGCGGTCCGTCCGACCCTCGATGAAGTACTCGGTGTGGGCCAGATGCGCCATTTCCTTGAGATACGGGCCCAACACCCGGGCGCCCGACGGGCAGACGCGAGCCATCATCTTCAGCTCCTCGTCCAGCACCATGTACAGCTCGTCGATCTCCTTGCGGTCGTCGAGGAACGCCAGGAGTCCCTCCAGCGTCGGCCCGTCTGCCGGATACCGGTACGTGCCGCTGATCGGGTTCATCACCGCTGTACCGTCGCGCACGCTGATGTGCCGCTCCGGAGTGGCTCCCACGAAGGTGCGCTCACCGGTGTGGATCAAGAACGTCCAGTACGTCCCCGCCGCGTGTTCCAGGAGCCGACGGAAGAAGGACAGAGCACCCCGTACCGAGAAATCCGGCAGATGGGCTGTGAAAGACCTCTTGATCACGAAATTGGCCCCTTCGCCCGTACCGATCTCATCAGCGATGACCCGGCGCACGACGTCCGCGTACTCCTGGTCCGGAACATCGAACCTGGCGCGTTCCAACTTGACGGGGTCGTTGGGCAGCAGGGACAGCACACGGGGGAGCGGGACCGTTTGCTGAGCACGTACGGTCATAGCGATCAACGGTTCACCGTCGTCGTAAGCCGTATATCCGCGCTCCGTGATCTGACGGTACGGAATGAGGGCCAGCACCTCGTGGTCGGCTGCGGGCCCCGCCTGCGGCAACGGCAGGTCGGCCAAGGTAGGGCAAGAGACAACGTCCGTCAGCAGGACGTCCAGCGTCTCGCGGCCGGCGGCCTCAGGCCGGTACAGCAGAGCGAACGGCCCCGTGGAGCCGTTCAGGACGCAGTCCAGCAGATCGGGCGTGCCGTGGTCCGGTGACATGGGAATCCTTAACAGGTCGGAGATCCACAGGAGTACGCCGGTCTATGCCGGGATCCACCTGAGCGCGTCGAGCACGGTCTTGGCGGTGACGACGTCGGCACAGCGCTGTGCCGCGTACTCCAGGGCCAGGCTGTGGTAGGAGGCGGAGAAGTCGGCGACGGCGTCGGCCACGATGAAAGGCTGGATGTCGTGGGTGAACGCGTCCACCGCCGTCATGAGCACGCCGACGTGGGCGTACACCCCGCAGATGACGAGTTGGTCTCGCCCGGCGTCGCGCATGCGCTGCAACAGGCCGGAGTTGAAAAAAGCGCTGTAACGCCACTTGGTCAGGAGCCAGTCGCCGTCCGTAGGCGCCAATGGTTCGATCACCTGACGATGTTCGGGCGAGGTCCGCATCCCCGGCCCCCAGAAGTCGGCCAGCAGGCCGCGCTGCTGCGGGGTCATCCCCCCGGGCTGGGCGGTGTAAGCCACCGGGATTCCGAGGTCGGCGCAGCACCGCCGCAGCAGTGTTGAGTTGCGCACGAGCCCGATACGCGGTTCGGCGTCGCGCGGGAATGCCTGGACGAAGTACTCCTGCATGTCGTGGATCAGGAGTACCGCACGCTGTGGGTCGACCTGCCAGCTGACCGTCGAGTGCGGCAGCTCGCCCGGTTCAGGCAGTGGATAGGACTCGATCGGAGGGATACCTGCCATGTCGTGGGCTCCTTTCTAGACGCCGAGAGTTGCCCCACCGTCGACGGTGAGGGTGTGCAGCGTGATGTGGTCGGCTGCCTCCGAAAGCAGAAAGACCACGGCCTCTGCTATGTCCTGAGGGCGGGCGATCTTGCCGAGTGGGATGCCGACCCTATAAGCGTCCGGACGGCCCGTGACTGACGCGGCAGCAGCTGTGTCAGTCGTGTGCATACCGTGCAGCATGGGGGTGTCTGTAGAACCCGGGGCGACAACGTTGCACCGGATGTTGTGCTGGGCCAACTCCAGCCCGAGGCACTTGGTGAATGTCGTCGCTGCCGCCTTGGACGCGGCATACGCGGCCATCTCGGCACGGGCCGTTCCTGCTGCATTGGACGCCACTGTGACGACAGCGCCGCCGCCGCGGGGGATCATGCGGTTGGCTACGGCCCTTGAAACGAAGAAGACTGCGTTGGCGTTGACGGCGAAGGTAGCTGTCCAGTCCTCATCCGTCAGGGCGCCGACCTCGCCCAGTCGTAGCACGCCGGCAGAGTTCACCAGGCGGTCGACTGGACCCACCTCGCGTTCCACGGTGTCCACCAACGTCTCGACCTCGTGGCTGGAGGTCACGTCGGCCGGATAAGCGCTGACGTTCAAGCCTTCGGCGATGAGTTTGTCGACAGTGCCGGTCAGCCGGGCCGCGTCTCGGTCCACGGCCGCGACGGCGGCATTCTGCTCGGCGAGTAGCCGGACCACGGCTTCACCGATCCCACCTGCCGCCCCGGTGACCAGGGCCACTGATCTCTCCATAGCGCCGCCTCCTTCATTGGGTTGGTTTCAGGCACGAACAGTCACCCGCGCCAGGCCGAGACCGCCTCCACCGCCTGGCGCGGGTTCAGCCGCGGGTCACAGAAACTGAGGTACTTGTCGCCGAGGCGGTCAAGGCCGTCGGCGTCGCGGACGCACTCGGTGACGGCCTCAGGCGTGGTCTCCAGGTGTAGTCCTGCTGCCACGCCACCGTGCGCGGCGACGGCGCATTGGAACAGTTCGATCTCGCGGACGACTGTCTCGACGTACCGGGTCTTGAGCCCTTCAGGGCCGCTGACAGTGTTGGCGTGCATCGGATCGGACAGCCACAGGACCGGATGCTCGGCGTCGGCGACCGCCTTGACGAGTGGCGGCAACCGATCAGCCACCTTGTTCGCACCCATCCGGACGATGAAGGTCAGCCGGCCAGGGTGGCGTCCTGCGTCGATCCGCTCACACAGAGCCAACAGTTCCTCCGGTGTCATCGAAGGGCCCACTTTGACCGCTACGGGATTGCAGACCGAGGCCAGCAGGGCGATGTGGGCACCGCCGAGTTGGCGGGTACGTTCACCGACCCAGGGCCAATGGGTCGAGGCGAGCAAGAGGGATCCGTCGGGTTCTCGACGGACCAGGGGGAGCTCGTAGTCGAGCAGCAGAGCCTCGTGGCTGGTCCACACAGGCACGTCGAGATCCGGGCGCAGCGAGCTGCCGCGCCAGCCGAGGTAGTGCATGGTGTCGCTGGCTGCTCGATACCCCGTTAACAGATGGTGTGGGTCGGGCTGGCGCAGGTCCGGGTCTGGTTCGGGTCGGTTCACCATGTGCCCCCGGTAGACGGGGAGTTCGGCCCCGGCGACGATCTCTGTCGGCTTCGATCGCGGCTTGCTGTACTGGCCTGCGATGCGCCCGACTCGCAGCACCGGTTTCGCTGCGACAAGTTTCAGGGTGCCGGCCAGTACATCGAGAAGTGCGGCCTTGCGGGCCACGTCGTGTGGGGTGGCCTCTGCGGGATCCTCGGCGCAGTCGCCCGCCTGCACGATGTGCAGATGGCCTCGGGCAGCCTCCGCGAGCAGAGCCCGCAGGCGGTTCACGGCGTCGGCATCGACGAGGGCGGGCATGCGGCTCAAGGTTCGGCGGACTTGATCAAGGTGAGGCTCCTCGGGCCAGTTCGGCTGCTGTAACGCGGGCAGGGAACGCAGATGGGAAAGTGTGTCTGTCATGAAGTAGCCCCAGGTCCGGGTAGACCGACGCATCATTTGGATGGTCATTGAGATAGGGAAGGACGGGACGGCGACGGGCAGATGTCCGGCGAGGGCCGCGACGGCTACGGGGGATGTCGCGCACCCTCGCCGGAGTCAAGGGCCGCCGGAAGCGGCCGAAGGCGACTATCCGTAGGCGGGACATGTCACCGCAACGGTCCGGATGGGATTTCGTCAAGTAGGTCTGGGCGCATGCTGGTTGGCCCTTGTTCGGATGGTTCGTGGTGCTCGACGCCCAGGTGGTCGCGCCCTTCGTGGTGGTCCGACCACCACTCTGCGTCAGGCGGACAGGCGCGAGCAGTCAGCTGCTCGTGAGCTGTCCATGGTGCCCATCAGGAGGCAGGCGGTGTGCGCCACCGATGCAAGGGTGGTGTGGCGGTGCCAGCCAGGGAAGGAACGGCCTTCGAAGTCCCGTAGTCCTACGCGATTGCCCACCATGTCGAGGTCATGACGCACCCGTAGGGTCGTTTTCGTCAGGCGAAGCAGCCCGGCGACGGGCGCTGCCAGATCGGTGAGCCAGATGTGGGTAGGCGGCCGCCACGGGTCGTCCCATTCGCCCAGCAAGTACAACGGCCGTCCCGGTGCCGCTCTAGGGGCGACCTGGACCATGACTGCGAGAGATGTGCGTCGGACGCCGTGATTGAAGTCGTACCACTCCACCCTTCGGCGCAGTCCGCGTACAGCTGTCAGCATCTGTTCGGCTGCCAAGGGGCCAGTGCCGAACCCGGGCATAGCTCGGTTGGCCATGAACAACCTTGTGCTTGCGGTGATCCGCGCCACCAGAGGCAAGCTTAGTTCGTTGAAGGATCGCAACACCGCGGGGTCCGTCCAGGCCCCGGGGATGTCCAGCAACACCGGTTGTCGCACCACTCCGCTGGCGGCGGTTTGAGCAACGGCGGCCACCGCGCTCTGCTCAAGGGTCTCGTACGACACATTCTCCGGAACCTCGGCACGCCGTCGCAGACTGCTGTCCCGGGCCCACTCTTGAGGCAGCAGTAGCCGCCAGTTGACCGATGCGCTCATCGTCGGTGTCGCGAACCACACCCCCAGCGCGTGCTGGCCTCGCGTCACCTGTCCCGACTGGGGCAGGAAGCGCCGTCCCACGCCCACTGAGTGCTCTCCCGACTTCGGGATGGCCAAGGGGTGTACGACCCAGGCCGTCGGTGCGGCGGCTTCCTCCAGGTACGTGGCGAGGGCGGCCCGGATCGGTTGCCAGTCCCACGTGGAGCCGGCGACGAAGTGGTGCAGGCGCTGTATCGATGCTTCGCCACCCGTGTGGGAGGCGATGTTGCGGATCGATTTGCGGCCCGGCGTGGTGAGCAGTCCGCGCACGTACTCCTCACCCCGCCGCCGTTGGTCAGACCTTGGCAGGGATACGAACATCCGAGAGCAGAGTTCACTGACGATGCCCTCACAGGGGGGCAGGTATCTCACCGATCCGTTGGGCCTTACGGTACCGGGGCGGTTCGAGTCCTGCCTGGGCATTAATTCGTTCACCACAACCTCGTCTCACGATCATGCGGCCTTGATCGAATGCCCCTCCACCCTGAGCGAACGAGAACGCAGTAGGCCAGGTGTAACAGCCACACAGTTCAGGTGGCAGGCAGTGGCCCGATCACCGCTCCGCGTGACTCACGCTTCTGTGGTCGGCCCTGCGCCGGATAGGGCAGTGGTGGCCACCGGACTTTGGCGTGCGACGGTGGTGCGGATGCACAAGACCGTGCAGATCCCGGTTGGTCAGCCACTGCTGCATCGGCACACGGCCACTGCCGCCCTGGAATACGGCAGCGGCCGGCACGACAGTGAGGTCGTGCCGGCCGCTGCTGACGGAGGACCGGGTGTGCTTTCAGCCGGCTTCCCGGCCGAGCCGAAGTGCTGTGGCGATCTCCAGGCACCGGGTCGTTTGGAACGTCATCGCTGCCAGGTTGTCCGCAATGGGTGGTGCTGTGCCGTTGGCGGATACGCTGCCGATGCCGTATGGGTTGCCGTTGGCCGGGGCGAACTGCACCTCGTCGGCATAGCCGGGCGGGACGATGATCGCTCCCCAGTGATAGAAGGTGTCGTTCAGCGCGAGCAGGGTCGACTCGTGGCCGCCGTGCGCGGTCGATGCCGACGTGAAGGAAGACACGACCTTGTCGACCAGTTTCCCCTGCGCCCACAAACCACCCGCGGTGTCGATGAACTGCTTGATCTGCGCAGCGGGGAGACCTAAACGGGTCGGGCTGCCGAAGAGGACGACATCAGCCCATTCCAGGTCCTCCACCGAGGCGGTCTGGACCTGCTGCGCGGCCTCTTGGTGGGCTGCCCACGCCGGGCTCGCTGCGATGGCCTCTGCTGGGGCCAGCTCTGCCACCCGGCGGAGACGGACCTCGGCGTCCGTCTTTGCTGCAGTCTCGGCCGCAGCAACCGCCTGTTGATGGACCTGGCCGGTGGACGAGTAATAGATGACAGCGACGTTCGTCGCGTGCGGTTGCTCCTCGTCTGGGAGTTTGGTGGTTGCCCCGACCGGGTGGGACAGTGCGGCCGACTGTCCCAAGGCGCCGTCGGCGCGGTAAACGTTTCTCCGGCACTTGGTCACCTGTGCGCCACTCGCTGCCGCCAGTGCTCCGGATATCCCCACATGACACAGTGAGGAGCAGTGCGTTGCCTGGTTCTTTCCGGGCTCGGCAGGCTCGGGTCCATGACGAAAGTCGACGCGACCGGCACAGCGTTCAGCTGCCGGACTCTGCTTGCCGCGCCCGCCCGATTCGGAACCGATGGACGGCAACGGTCCGCTGAAGCGTCGCGGCCTTGATGCTTCAGCGATCTGATCGCTTCATTTTTCTGTGACGCCTCCCCCCCCAGAGCGGCTGGCATAAAGGGCCCGGCCTGTGCTTGCGCTCGGCAGCCCGCTTCGATCCCCGGCGGGGGCGGACATGGTACCGACCGAGAGCTGTCCCAGCAGCGTCAGTTCCGCTGCTGGGACGGAGTTGTGCGGGGACGACGCACCTGATCCGCTGTCCCACCGCGACGACAACCGAGAACGCCGAACACCGACGAGAGGAGACGAGCCATGTGCGGCCTTGCCGGATGGCTGAGCTTCCAGCGTGACCTGACCTTGCACACCTCCGTCGCCCACACGATGAACGCCACCTTGGAGTGCCGCGGTCCCGACTCGCACGGAGTATGGGTCTCCCGGCACGCTCTGCTGGCCCACCGCCGCCTGTCGGTCATCGACCTTGAGGGAGGTGGACAGCCTATGACCGTCGGCACCAAATCCCTGGAACCCGTGATTTCTTACACCGGCGAGGCATACAACTACCGGGACCTGCGGGATGAGTTGAGTGGGCTCGGCCATGAGTTCCACACTGCGTCCGACACAGAGGTGGTGTTACGTGCCTACCACGAGTGGGGCGCTGCATTCGCGGAGCGGCTGACCGGCATCTACGCACTGGCGGTCTGGGACCCGCGCAGCGAGGAACTGCTCCTGGTGCGTGACCGAATGGGAGTCAAGCCGCTCTACTACTGGCTCACGGATGACGGTGTGATCTTCGGCTCCGAGCCGAAGGCGATACTCGCCCACCCCGATACCGAGGCCATCGTTGATGCCGAGGGGCTTCGCGAGATCTTCGGCATTGTCAAGACACCCGGCCACGCCGTCTTTCAGGGGATGCGTGAGGTCAAGCCGGGGACGGTCGTGCGGTTCACACGGTCCGGCAGCGAGGAGATCCGCTACTGGCGACTCGCGGCGTGCGAGCACACCGACGATCTCGACACCACCGTGTCACGTGTGCGCACGCTCCTTGAAGAGATCGTAGCCAGCCAACTCGTCGCTGATGTCACAGTCGGTACCCTGCTGTCCGGTGGCCTGGACTCCAGTGCCGTCACTGCACTGGCGGCTCGGGCTCTGGCTCGCGACGACGGTGACGCCGGAAAGCAGGAGCCGGTGCTGGCCTTCTCCGTGGACTTCAAGGGACACGGTGAGCGGTTCCAGAGCAACGTCCAATGGGCCGACCCGGACACGCCGTTCGCGGTCGAGGTCGCCCGCCACGTGGGCGCGGAGCACGTGATCGTCGAACTCGACACTGCGGATGTCCTCGACGACGAGGTGCGCGAGACGGTGCTGCGTGCACAAGATCTGCCCGTGTCCACAGGCGACATGGAGTATTCGCTCCTCGTGCTGTGCCGGGCTCTGAAGCAACGGATGACCGTCGCGCTGTCAGGTGAGGCCGCAGACGAACTGTTCGGTGGCTACACCTGGTTCCACGATCGCGAGGCTGTGGAGGCCGACACCTTCCCCTGGCACCACCCCTTCGAGAAAGCGGGTGGCATGGAGGCTCTGCGGACCATCGGTTTGTGGGGGCGCCTGGGACTGACCGATTACGTCAAGCAGCGCTACACAGAGGCGCTTGAGGAAGTCCCCCGGCTCCCCGGCGAAAGCGGACTGCAGGCGCGCATGCGCGAGTTGACGTACTTGAACCTGACCCGTTGGGAGAACTTCCTGTTAGATCGCAAGGATCGCATCTCGATGGCGACAGCCCTCGAAGTGCGTGTGCCGTTCACTGATCACCGGCTCGTCGAGTACGTGTACAACACCCCATGGGAGATGAAGAGTTTCGACGGCAGGGAGAAGAGCCTGCTGCGGGCTGCCATGCGTGAGGTGCTGCCCGACTCCGTCCTGGACCGCAAGAAGAACCCCTACCCCTCGACGCAGGACAGCGGCTACGAACGCGCGGTTCGCGAACGCCTGGAAGCCGTTCTCGCCGCCGCCGACACACCCGTGTTGCGGCTTGCCTCCCGTGAGGAGATCCGTCGGCTGCTCGACGCTCCCATGGGCAGCTACTCCATGGGTGGTCCATGGAGCGCCCGCGCGGTCTTGGAGCGCTTGGTGGAGTTCGACCACTGGGTCAGGCAGTACGAGGTACGCATCGATCTGTGACAAACCGGCCCCCGGAGGGCTGTGCCGGGCCTTGTCGACCGTACGGCGGCGGGGCTCGGTTCGCGTCGGCCATCAGCCTCGTGCAGTCAAGCGCTGAGTTTTCAGCGCGACAGCGAGAGCGCGGAGGGCCGGAGCGGCAGCGGTCAGCGAGGCGCGTTCGTCGGGGGCGAGTGTCTCCAAGGACGCCGCGAAAAGGTCGGCCCAGACCTGTTCGATCATCGCCATACCGTGCAGGGCCGCCATCGTTGGGAAGAGCTGAACCGCGCGTCGGTCATGCGGATCTGGCTCCCGGCGGACCAGTTCCTGTGCCACGAGCCCTCGCACCGTGGTGCTCACGTTGCTCGCGTGCATCCCCAGCTCTTGGGCCAGTGCACCCACGCCGATGCCGGGTGACTCCAGCACCTGTCGCAGGACTTCAAGGTCGGACGGAGGGAGAGGGGGCAGGCCGGCCTCGTCGCTGCCACGCAGCCGGAGCACGCGTCCCAGCGCGTAGAGAACCGGTGTGAGGTCCCTCGCTTCACGTACGAGTGCGTCGGCGGCGGCGTCCCTTGCATTCATGCGGCGATCCTAGCTTATAGCTATAGTTACATAGCTATAGTAAATCGAACCTCGACCTGCTGGAGCAACGCGATGTCCACACCGCCCACCGGCCTGGCACGGCAACCGGAGGTACGGCTCACGGCGACACTGGCACTGCTGTCGTTCGTGATGCCGCTCGCCACGGACATGTACCTTCCGGCCTTCCCACAGACGGCCAGCGAACTCGGCACGGATGCTTCCGGCGTTCAGCTCACGCTGACCGCGTTTCTCTTAGGACAAGCTCTCGGGCAGCTTGTCTTCGGCCCGCTGTCCGACCGCTTCGGCCGCCGCGGCCCGATCCTGCTCGGCTCCGCAGTGTGCACCGTGGCCACGGCCTTGTCCGCGATCGCCCCCAATCTGGGTGTCTTCGTCGCACTGCGCTTCGTCGCCGGATTCAGCGGAGCCGCCGGTCTCGTGGTCGGCCGCGCGGTCATCTCGGACCTGGCGACCGGTACCGTCGCGGCCAGGCTGTACGGCGTCCTGATGGCTCTTGGCGGCATCGCCCCGATCGTCGCCCCACTGGCCGGCGGCGCCATCGTCGGCAACGCAGGCGGCTGGCGCGGGGTCTTCTGGGTGTTGTCCGGCACCTCGCTGCTGATGTTCTTCGCCGCACTGTGCTTCGTACCGGAAAGCCTTCCCAAGGAGCGTCGCCGGTCGGGCGGAATGGCCGACACACTCAGGGCCGCCCGCTCCGTGCTCAGCGACCGGATCTATGTGGGCTACATGCTTGCCTTCGTTTTCGCCTTCGGCACGCTGTTCTCCTACATCGCCGGCTCGGCATTCCTCCTGCAGAACGTCTTGGGCTTCTCAGTCGGACAGGCGTCGGTCGCCTTCTCGCTGGGCGCTCTCACCGCCACCCTCTCCAGCACCGCTAACACCAAGCTGGTCGGCCACTTCCCGCCACGCCTACTGTTGCGCATCGGCCTGACCACCATGCTGGTCGCCACCACAGCCGCGCTGCTGGTCACCCTCGCCGGTCAGCTCGACCGGGCCCTCGCCCTCGGGCTCATCGCCGTTACCTTCCTCGGTCTGGGGCAAGTCTTCGGCACCGCCACGGCACTGGCCATCGAACGGGTTCCGCACGCAGCCGGCACCGGCTCAGCCATCCTCGGCACACTGCAGGGCGTACTCGGCGGCGTAGCCTCACCGCTCGTCGGCCTTGGCGGGGACGACACGGCCGTACCGTTGTTCATCGGTATGGCCAGCTGCTCCCTGATCGCAACACTGGCACTGCTACTCACCCGCGACGGCACATCCTCGGGCGTGCTCCGCAAGGCATCGCAGGAAGCACAGACCTCGGCGAACCCTGTGACCTGACACATTCGCAGCCACATGACGAGGTCGGCCGACCCTCTTTGACCGGCGGATTCGCCCTCCAAGAGGATCAGCCACGCCCTCCCAACGGGTGACGCAGAAAGGGGCGACCCCGATATGGCAGCATCTAGTTCCGCGGCAAGCCGTCAGTGTCCGCTGTCCGGCTGGCACAGCCTCACACGCGCGGAATTACGGGTGGCCCGTCTGGTGGCCACCGGCATGAGTAATCGAGCCGTGGCGGAGCAGCTCGTCGTTTCGCGCCACACCGTGGACACACATCTGCGGCATGTCTACGCCAAACTCTCCATCCGCAGCCGAGTCCAACTCGTCCGCCACGCCATTCAGTACGACGTTGCAGACGACTGACCCACTCGGTGTCACCAGCGGGGGTCGCGCCCTCTCTGTCAGCCTGGGGTGAGACATCCCGCTTTATCGGGTTGGCCTGAGAGGGCACGACAGGAGAACCACCCCCTCATGACCAGCACAAACACCTCGGGCATAGACCCGGCGCCGAGGCCGAAGCGCCGCACCTTAAGTCCGGAGTACAAGCTGCGGATCGTCGCCGAGTACGACGCCGCCTCCAAGAACGAGAAGGGCGCCGTCCTGCGCCGTGAGCGGCTGTACCACTCTCACGTGAAGGAGTGGCGGGCCGTCCGGGACGCCGGCGCCCTGGAGAAGCTGGTCGACAAGCGCACCAGCCCGGCCAGGCCCAAGAAGTCCGCCGCCGAGGCGGAGAACGAAAGGCTGCGCCGTCAGGTCGAGCGCCTGGAGAAAGAACTGGCCCGGAACAAGGCCGCGCTGGAGGTCATGGGAAAAGCCAACGCGCTCTTGGAACTGCTCTCCGAGAGCGCGGACTGACACACGCAGCCGCCCCGGTCACCGACGATGCCTTCACCGGTGTCGAGCGCCACCTGGGCATCACCGCCGCATGCCGGCTGACCGGCCGCTCACGCGCCACCCACTACCGCGGGCTGCGGCCCGCACCAAAGCGAAAGCCCAGGAAGCCGCAGGTCCAGCCCTCTGCCCTGACGGCCGACGAGCGGGCGGCAGTTCTGGAGCTGATGAACACGAGAGAGTACGCCGAACTCCCGCCCGCCCAGATCTGGGCCCGTGAGCTGGACGCCGGGCGCTACCACTGCTCGGTGTCCTCGATGTACCAGATCCTGCGCGAACAGGGACAGGCGGCCGAACGCCGACGGCAAGCCGCCCACCCCGCCAAGACGGTGCCCGAACTCGTGGCCACCGGACCGTCGCAGGTGTTCACCTGGGACATCACCAAAGCGGCCGGACCGGCCAAGGGCATCTGGTATCACGCCTACGTGATCATCGACATCTACTCCCGCTACGTCGTCGGCCACACCGTGGAGAAGGCCGAATCGGCCGAACAGGCCGAGGAGTTGATCCGCGAGACCATCGCCCGCAACGGCATCGTGCCCCAGACCGTGCAAGCGGACCGCGGCACCTCGATGACCTCCAGGAAAGTCTCCCAGCTGCTGATCGATCTCGGGGTGACCCGGTCGCACTCGCGGCCCAAAGTCTCCAACGACACCCCCTACAGTGAGGCCCAGTTCAAGACCACGAAGTACATGTCGGACTATGCCGAACGGTTCGGCTCGCTGACCCACGCCCGCGAATGGTTCGACGCGTTCATCACGTACTACAACCATGAGCACCGGCATTCGGGCATCGGCTGGCACACCCCCGCCTCAGTCCACTTCGGAACCGCCGACGAGGTCCGCGACCAGCGTGCCGTCACTCTCGCCCACGCATACGCCCGCCCCTCGAACGCTTCGGCCGACGCCCACGACCACCCGAAATACCCCAGAGCGCCTGGATCAACGACCCGGCCAAGCGCCGCGAACCGGCACCACAAACCGCATAGCGTCACGACCGTCTCACTGGACTTGAAATCTTCCGTGCGATTCGAGCTTGCCATGGACCGTACGACCTTCGGTGCTGTCAGGTCCCTCTTGTGGTCACCTGCGCGAAGCCTGCATCACAATGACGTCGCCGTGTACGCCATAGCCCAGCACGGGATGCCCAGAACCCTCTTCATACGCCCGCTCGTCGGAGGTCACCATCAGCCAGCGGTCCTTGCCGCCGGGTCCGGTCAACGGAAAAACCTCGGGAAACGGCGTTCCCAAAGGGAACAGGGCGTCCAACGCCCTGTGCGGACGCATCTCCATGTCGCGCACTACGTACTGCCGCGATTCCGCATCGCTGGTCAGGAGATACCACCGATCACCGAACTGTTGCAGCCTGCACCCCTCGTTGTTATTGGGCCAGTAATCGTCCTCCTTGCGGATTCGCACGTCCTCGTCGTAATCACGCCCCCGCGCCGCAGCGGCCAGGACTGGGCGGAACCGAAGCGACGGCTGGAAGTCGGTCACATTGACGTACGCCCAGTGCCAGCGGCCGTCGATCAAACGCAGTGCCGGGTCCCAAGCAGCCTCCTTGAACGGCAGTTCCACTCGCCTGCTGCGAATCACATACACCCCCCTCAACAACTCCTCACCGCCGATGCCATGACGGATCGTCACGCCTGGTCTCGGCAGATTGCCACCGCACGACAACGCGATGAATCGGCCGCGGTCGGCATCGCGTACCAGTTGTCCGCCATGGTTACCCATGAGCAGTCCCTCGTACGAGAAGAAGTGCGACCCAACCTGTTCCATCCGCACCGGATCGGCTGGGTCCATGCGCCAAACGCTGGTGTGCGCCTGATGCGCATAGCCCACACCGGACGACGTAGCGGTGAAGTGCAACACGCCATCGTCATCGACGTACGGCGTGCCGTCCGCGTTGCGGACCAGGGATACGTCCCGCAGTCCGAACTGGCCGAACGGACCTGCCTGCACCCGTGCGAACGTCGCTCCTTCGCCGCCGAAGGCGTAGTAAAATCGATTCAGCTGCGTTGGCTTGTTGAGGTCCATCACGTCGGCGACACCGCCACGGTCGGTCAGCAGCGGTTGCCAGGGACGGCCTATGCCAGCGTCGTAGCCGCCGCCCGAACTGAAAGCTCCCACCGAGTTGGCCGTCACCACGAAGGCGAGTTGGAACGGCGCCGTCAGCCGCACTTCCACGGAGGCCAGCGTGCGTACGACGCTCGACAGCACCGTCTCCACGGACGCCCGGTCGGCCCCGGCGTCGTACCGGACTCTCACCGCCTCCCCAGATGTCGTCTGCAAGCCTGCCGTCACGGAACCGTTCGCGCCAAGCTCGCGCACGTCCAGGACGACGGATGCCCAGGGGGCGACCGGCTGTTGGTCCGTGCGGACGGTGCCGTGGGAGCGGACTCGGTCCAGTGCCGCGCGGCCCCCGGGCCTGTCGGTGTCGTACTGCACCAAGCGCGGCGCGATCACGTGTACCGGCCGGAACCGGTCGGTTATCTCGAAGTGCAGGTCCGACGGCGCGAATCGGACGCTTTTGGCCCCGAGTTCCGCTGCGGCGGCCGGGCCTGTCTGAATTGCTGCGGCCGTTGCGCCAGCGAACAGGGTCACCGCACCGCGTCGGCTCAGATGCTGTTGATGCTCATGGGACATGCCATGAACCTCCTGTGTTGGGGAACTACTCGATCACCCTGGATCGACGCTGGCGGGCCGGGCATCACGTGATCCCGGGATATCCATAGAAATCACGTGAAGACGTGATGTGACTCGCTTCAGTGGACAGGCAGGGTGAGCCGTGTATCGACGTCCACGGAAAGGCAGCCGTAACCCATGGATCCGCTTCTCGTCGTCAGTGAAGAGGTGCGTACCGCTCTCGCCGAACAGCGTCCGGTCGTGGCGCTGGAGTCTTCACTCATCGTCAACGGACCGGCCTACCCGGCCAACATCGAACTCGGCTTGGAAATCGAGAAGGCGGTTCGTGACCGTGGCGCGGTTCCCGCGACCATCGGCATCGCCGACGGACGCTTCGTCGTGGGGATGGATGCCGAACTGATCGATCGGTTCGCCTCCACCAAGGATGTCCCGAAGGTCAGCGCGCGCGACCTCGGCCCCGTGCTCGCTGGTGGACAGCTCGGCGCCACGACGGTGGCTGGCACCGTGGTGCCGGCGGCTCGCGCGGGGATACCCGTCTTCTCCACAGCCGGTATTGGTGGTGTCCACCGGCGGGCACAGGAGACCTTCGACGTCTCTGCGGACCTTCAGCAGTTCACCCGGAGCCGGATCACCGTGGTCTGTGCCGGCGCCAAGTCCATCCTCGACCTCGGATTGACTGCGGAATACCTGGAGACCGCGGGCGTGCCGGTGCTCGGCTACCGCACGGACACACTCCCGGCGTTCTATGTCCGCCAGTCCGATGTACCGGTCAACCGTGTCGATGATCTCTCCCTCGCCGCCAGGGCGACTCGACTGCACTGGGCAGTCAACGGCGACCGTACTGTCCTGCTCACCGCCCCCATTGACGAGCAGGACGCCCTGGACGGCGACGAGATCGAGCAGGCCATCCAGGCCGCGCTGGACGAGGCTGACCGCGCTGGGGTGCGGGGTAACGCCATCAGCCCGTTCTTGATGCGTGCCCTCACTGAGGTGACCGCAGGGCGTAGCGCTGCGGCGACCCGCGCTGTGCTGTTGTCGACTGCCCGGGTCGCCGGCGAGTTCGCCGTAGCCCTCGCGGCCACCGAAGAGGAACGGTGACATGACGGACGTACAGATTTTCCCGTACCGGGGCATCATCTTTGATCTGGACGGCACTCTCGCCGACACTCCAGCTGCCATCGTGTCCATCACGCTCAAGGTCCTCTCCGACTTGGGCCACGAAGCGGACGAGGCGGCAGTGCGTGCCTCTGTCGGTAAGCCGCTGGATCGAAACTTCTCCCAGTTGCTCGGCCTGCCCGTCGATCACCCCCAGGTGGCGGACGCCATGGCCTCCTACCGGCGCGGCTTCGGCGAGCACCTTGAGGAGCAGCGCGAGCGCATGCTGTACCCCGGTGTCGCGGAGGGCCTGACAAAGCTGCGTGAACTCGGCCATACCTTGGCCATTGCCACATCCAAGACTCATGAGGCAGCTGTAAGGACACTACGTGCGACCGGCATTATCGACCGGTTCGCCGCAATCGCCGGGCACGACTCGGTCGGCCGTGGAAAGCCTGCCCCGGACATGGCGCTGTACGTCGCGGAGCGGATCAGCGTACCCGTGAGCGAGTGCGTCGTCATCGGTGACGCCACGGGGGACATCGAGATGGCCGGTGCGGCCGGTATGACCGCCATCGGCGTCTCCTACGGGGTTGCGGCATCCGACGCGCTCGTAAGCGCGGGTGCCCTGGCGATCGCCGACTCCTTCGATGGCGTGGTCGCAGCTGTCGCACAGGGCGGACCACCCTTGCAGTGATACCGCTTCTGCGGGACATCTGTGCCAGGTGACCGTGTTCCATCGAGGCCGTCGACCGAGGAGCATCGTTGAGCAGGCTGCGTTGGCTGACCGCGGGGGAGTCCCACGGTCCCGCACTCGTCGCCACGCTGGAGGGCCTTCCCGCCGGCGTGCCGATCACCACGGAGATGGTCGCGGACCACCTCGCGCGGCGTC
>DATCQX010000493.1:0-7394 GCA_036569285.1 Streptomyces sp. | reverse complement strand
GCAACGAGGCACGCGCAGACGGGAGTTCCGTCGAGGCGGACCGTGCAGGACCCGCACTCCCCTTGTTCGCAGGCGTTCTTGGAGCCCGGCAGCCCGAGCCGCTCGCGCAGGACGTAGAGGAGGGACTCGCCCTCCCAGACGTCGTCGGCCTGCTGCGGACGTCCGTTGACGGTGAAGTTGACGCGCATTACGCGACGCCCCCCTTCCGGAGAGAGGCCCGGTACGACTCCCAGGTCCAGGTCAGTGTGCGGCGGGCGAGGATGCCCACGGCGTGGCGGCGGTAGCTGGCGGTGCCGCGTACGTCGTCGATGGGGTTGCAGGCGGCGGCGCACAACCCGGCGAACTCCTTGGCGACGGACGGCGTGATGATCCGGCCGTCGTCCCAGAAGCCGTTCTCGTCGAGCGCGGCGGCCAGGAACTCCTCCGCCGTGCGGGCCCGTACGGGTGTCGGCGCGGCCGAGCCGATGCCGGTGCGGACGGTGCGGGTCTCGGGGTGCAGGGCGAGGCCGAAGGCGCAGACGGCGATGACCATCGCGTTGCGGGTGCCGACCTTGGCGTACTGCTGGGGGCCGTCCGCCTTCTTCACGTGCACGGCGCGGATCAGTTCGTCCGGCGCGAGGGCGTTGCGTTTGACGCCCGTGTAGAAGTCGTCGATGGGGATGCGGCGGGTGCCGCGCACCGACTCGGCCTCGACCTCGGCGCCGGCCGCGAGGAGCGCGGGGTGGGCGTCACCGGCGGGGGAGGCCGTGCCGAGGTTGCCGCCGACGCCGCCCCGGTTGCGGATCTGCGGGGAGGCGACGGTGTGGGAGGCGAGCGCGAGGCCCGGCAGCTCGGCGCGCAGGTTCTCCATGATCCGCGTGTAGGGCACGGAGGCGCCGAGGCGTACGGAGTCCTCGCCGACCTCCCATTCGTAGAGATCTCCGATCCGCGTCAGATCGAGGAGGTGCTCGGGGCGGCGGTGGTCGAAGTTGATCTCGACCATCACGTCGGTGCCGCCCGCGATGGGCACAGCGGTGGGGTGCTCGGCCTTCGCGGCGAGCGCTTCCTCCCAGCTGGCGGGGCGAAGGAAGTCCATGACCGGCTCTCTCCTACGTCGTCCGGATCTTGTCGTGTTCAGGTGTTGTTCACGGGGATCACCGCCAGTACACAAGCCGCTGCGCCGAGCGGGTCAGTCACCGAATCTCCGAAGGAGTTGGCTGGTCGGGAAGGTCATCTTGTAGATTCGTATGAAGAGAAGCCTTCAGAAACCTCCCGGTCTTCCCCCGGAAACACGGGGAACACAAGGGACGTTTCCCGGCCTCCATCGTAGATTTCGAGACACGGAAACGGCGGCGACGAACCATGCGGCTGCGCGCACTGCTGGACACCGACGCGCTGGGCCTGCGGCTGCTCGGCGGCGGGGACGAGCTGGACCGTACGGTCCGCGGGGTGATGACGACCGACCTGCGGGATCCGAGCCGCTATCTCGCGGGCGGGGAGCTGGTCCTGTCCGGTCTCGCCTGGCGGCGGGACGCGGCGGACTCCGAGCCGTTCGTCCGGCATCTCGTCCAGGCCGGGGTCGTCGCGCTGGCGGCCGGGACGGCGGAGTTCGGGGAGGTGCCGGAGGATCTCGTCGTGGCCTGCGCGCGGCACCGGCTGCCGCTGTTCCGGGTGGACGAGTCGGTGTCGTTCGCGGCGGTCACCGAGCACGTCGTCCGGCAGGTGTCGGGCGAGCGGGCCGGGGATCTCGCGGCGGTCGTGGACCGGCACCGGCGGATGATGACGTCGGGCCCGGCGGGCGGCGGCCCGGACGTCGTCCTCGATCTCCTCGGCACGGACCTCGACCTGCGCGCGTGGGTCCTGTCCCCGACCGGGCGGCTCGTCTCGGGCTCCAAGGGGACCCCGCTGGCCGCCGAGACGCGGACGCGGCTGGCCGCCGAGCATCTCGCGGCGGCCCGGACCGGGCGGCGCGGGCTCCAGCGGGTCGCGGTCGGGCCGGTGACGTACTCGCTGTTCCCCGTCCGGGGCGGCGGGCGGGCCGCTCAGGCGCCGCGCGACATCCGCGAGAGCGCCCTGTCGGACTGGCTGCTGGCCGTCGAGGCGGACGCCGGGGACTGGGCCGACGAGCGCATGGACCTCCTGCACGGCGTCACGCAGCTCATCGCCGTCGAACGCGACCGCCGCGACGCCGCCCGCACGGTACGCCGCCGGCTCGCGCAGGAACTCCTCGAACTCGTCCAGGCGGGCGCGGCACCGCCGGAGATCGCCGCGCGCCTGCGGGTCGCGGCGCCGGTTCTGCTGCCGGGGGTGGGGGCGGCTCCGCACTGGCAGGTGGTGGTGGCGCGGGTGGAGTGGACAGGCGGCGGACGGGGTCCAGGCGCCGTTCACGGCGAGCGGGCGGACGACGGGGACGGTACCGGGGGTCTGCGCGGCGAGTGGGGCGGCGGGGACGACACGAGCGGGGAGGTCGCGCAGGCGCTGCTGGAGGAGATCCTCGTCGGCAGGCTCGCGGCGGGGGCGGAACCGGCCGAGCGGATCGCCGTCGCGCACACCGGCGACGAGGCGGTGGCGCTGGTGCCGCTGCCGTCGGTGGCGTCCGAGCACGACGGCTCCGAGTCGGGCGTCGTCGCGGAGGCCCTCCTCGACGCCGTGCGCGAGCCTCTCGCCGCCGGGCTCGACGGGGACGGGCGGCTCACGCTGGGCGTCAGCGCGGCCGTCCACTCGGCGGAGGGCCTGCGCGGGGCGCTGGAGGAGGCGCGGCACGCCCGCCGGGTCGCGGCGGCGCGGCCGGGGCCCGTGTCGGCGGCCGGACACCAGGAGCTGGCCTCGCACGTCCTGCTCCTGCCGTTCGTCCCGGACGACGTCCGGCGGGCCTTCACCGCGCGGCTCCTCGATCCGCTGCGCGAGTACGACCGGCGGCACCGCGCGGAACTCGTCCCGACCCTGGAGGCGTTCCTCGCCTGCGACGGGTCCTGGACGCGGTGTGCGTCGCGGCTGCACCTGCACGTCAACACGTTGCGCTACCGGGTGGGCAGGATCGAGCAGTTGACGGGGCGTGACCTCGCGAAGCTGGAGGACAAGCTGGACTTCTTCCTGGCGCTGCGCATGAGTTGAGGGTGCCGGGCCAAGTGGCGTAAGGGGTCCACGAGTTGATGTGGGGCGCCGGGGGAGCGGGAACCCGGCGTCCAGCCGCCGAAACCCCGGTGCGCCGAGTTCCCCCGACTTTGTGAAATCCTTCACCCGCCCCCTTGGCCCCGTGACACGATCCGTGCTGAGATGCGGCCACCACTCAACAGCTCGATGGCGTGCTCGGGGAGGGCAACGTGGCGCACACCGCCATGTCTGGTTACGGAACGACCCCTGGTGACGATCCCCTCCAGACCGCGGTGTGGCGGCTGCGGTCGCGCGCGTGCTGGGCGGACGCGGCGGCCCTGTTGCCGGCCGACACCCCGTCCGGCTCGCTCCAGCGGGCCGCGCTGCTGGTGGAGCGGTGCCTGTACACGGAGCAGGGGTGGGCCGACGCGGAGGACGCGCTGCGGGTCGCCGAGGCGGTCGCGCACACCGACTCCGAGCGGGGCGCTGCCGCTTGTGAACGCGGGTACTTGGCGTATGCGTCCACGTTGCACGGGGTGCGGGACCGGACGGACGAGGCGCGCGCCGCGCTCGGGCGTGCCGCCGCGCTGATCCCTCCGGGGGCTGTGGCGAGGGCGTTGCTCGACTTCCGCCGAGGGCTGCTCGCCGAGAACCTCGCGCGGTCGCCTCAATCCGCTCGCGCGGCGTATCGGCGGGCCCATACGGCCGCCGCCGAGGCGTCCGACTCCCTGTTGCTGTCGTTCACCTGGCGCCATCTCGCCGGACTCGCCCTGCGGGACGGCGAGTTGGCCGAGGCGCGGCACGGCTTCGCCGAATCCCTGCGGCTGCGGGAGGAGTTGGGGTATCTGGTGGGGACGGCTCCGGCGCTGGCGTCCCTGGCGGAGACGGAGGAGGAGCCGGAGGCTTCGCGGCTGAGGGAGGAGGCTAGGAGGTTGTTTCAGCTTCTCGGGGGTGTTCCTACGTGGCTGGCGCGGCAGTTGGGGGTTGTGAAAGATGCGTCGTAGGTAGGGTGCGGGCCCGGTGGGCGCGAGCCACGTCTAACCCCCGAAGTGTTCCCCCACCAACACCCTCACCCTCTCCATGTCCCCCTCCCCCAGCGCGTCCACCAACCGCACATGCTCCGCCGCGTCCACCGCCGGATCCGCGTGCCCCTGCTGCGTCCTGCGGTGCAAGTCCTCGGCGAGGCGGACCAGTTGGCCGTTCCCCGCGAACCCCAGCAACGCCACGTGGAACGCCCTGTCCGCCTCCCCGTAGGTCGCCCGGCATCCGGTCGCCGCCGCCCTCACGCTCGCCTCCGCCAGCGGCCGCAACTCCGCCCAGCGTTCGCGGGGCACCGTCCGGGCGAGGCGCAGTATCACCGGGGCCTCCAACAGGCCACGGATCTCGGCCAGTTCGGCCAGCTCGCGGGCGCCTCGCTCGACGACGCGGAAGCCCCGGTTCGGGACGACCTCCACCGCGCCTTCCAGGGCGAGTTGCTGCATGGCCTCGCGGACCGGCGTCGCGGAGACGCCGAAGCGGTCGCCGAGGGCGGGGGCGGAGTAGACCTCACCGGGGAGGAGGTCACCGGAGACGAGGGCGGTGCGCAGGGCGTCGAGGATCTGGCCCCGGACGGAGGAGCGCTGGACGACGGGACGGGGCCGGAGGATCGGCGCTTCGCTGTGCGTGTGCTCGCCGCGCGCGGAGGCCTGCGTGGGGCCTTGTGCGGAGCCTTGTACGGAGTCCCGTTCGGGGATCGGCGGGGCGGCAGCCTGCCGGGGGACGGTGACCGGCCGCTCGACGCCCGTGCCGGCACCGGCGTCGTACCCCTCTAAGCCCGCGGCAGCGACACGGCGCGGCTCGTAGGAGCCGTGTGCGATCGAGGTCACGGGGGTCTCCTCCGGGCTTGTCGGTACTTGGGGCCATTACGACCGGTTGCTACTCGTCCGTCAAGCACCTTAGGCCTACTCGCGGCAAGTTCAAATCCCAACCATTTTGAGTAAGGTTAGGCTTACCTTCAAACACTCGTGGATCGGTGGCCCCGGCATGCCCACTCCCCCGCCCGTCGTGCACGACGCGTACGCCCGCCTGAGCGAGGTCTGCCCGAGCGTCACGGTGCGCCATCTAGGGGAGGACGAGGCGGCGCCGGAGGGCGGCGGCTGGGTGTCGGCGGCGGACCTCGCGGCCGGAAACACTGAGCTGGAACGTTTCCTCGCCTGGGACGACGCACAGGTGCTGCGGGACTACGGGAAGCGGGGCCGCCCGGACGTCGTCGCGAGCTTCGGCCTCCACCGGTACTCGTGGCCGGCCTGTCTGCTGTTCACGATTCCCTGGTTCCTGCACCGCCGGGTCCCCCGCTTCCCCGTGACGCATGTCTCGTACGACCGGACCGACGGGATGCGCCTGGCGGTGCGGACGCCGGCGTCGTTCGCGTGTCTGCCGGGCGACCCGGCGGCGGGGGACCCGGGGGCCGTCGTCGTGCCGGACGAGGAGGCGCTCAGGGCCGAGCTGCGGGCGGCCGTCGCCGAGCACCACGAGCCGCTGCTGGCCGGCTTCGGGCCGCGGATGCGGCGGCGGGGGCGGGCGCTGTGGGCGGTGGTGACGGACGAGGTCGTCGAGGGCGTCTGGTACGTCGCGGCGCTGCTCGGCGAAGGGGAGCGGGAACGGGCCCGGCACGAGCTGGAGTTGCTGCTGCCGGGGGCGACACGGCCGTACGTCGGGACGGCCGCGTTCCGCGAACTCACCGGTCCGGACGGACAGGCGCTGCCGACGCGGGACCGGGCGAGCTGCTGCATGTACTACACGATCGACGCGGACGACCCTTGCGTGACCTGCCCGCGCACCTGCGACGCCGAACGGATCGCCAAGCTCATGGCCGGGGCGGCGAGTTGACGGCGGTTCACGGACCCCCCTCGTGCGGGGCGCGGCCGGTGCTGTCGTAAGATCATCGCCGAACGGGACGGCCGTACGGTAACGAGGGATTCACGATTTCCTCACGAACCACCGGAACTTTCCGTGGAACCATCCGTACGAGTAGTCTTATTCGAACTCAACTCCCGCCGCTCAAGCAGCAGTTCGAGCAGATCGTCGTCGTGGGCATCCCCTTGCACCTCCTTGGCGGCCTCTTGTCCCGAAACCCCCTTGAGGGCCGGTGGGATTGGGCCAATATGGCGGGCGATACGCCCTATCCCAATGCAAGGGACTCCAGATGAGACTGACCGACATATCGCTGAACTGGCTGCTTCCGGGCGCCGTACTGCTCCTGGGCCTGCTGGCGGCGATGGCGGTGCTCGCGCGGAGCAAGCGGTCCGGCGGGGAGCACGCCAAGGACGACTCCTGGGAGCGCAGCGAGGAACGGCGTAGGCGCAAGGAAGCGTTCTACGGCATGGCCTCCTATGTCCTGCTGTTCTGCTGCGCCGCCGTCGCCGCGGCGCTCTCCTACCGGGGGCTCGTCGGCTTCGGCCGGGAGAACCTCGGCCTTTCCAACGGGTGGGAGTACCTCGTCCCGTTCGGCCTCGACGGCGCGGCCATGTTCTGCTCGGTCCTCGCGGTGCGCGAGGCGAGCCACGGTGACGCCGCGCTCGGCTCCCGGATACTGGTGTGGACGTTCGCGGGTGCTGCCGCCTGGTTCAACTGGGTGCACGCGCCCCGGGGTCTCGGCCACGACGGTGCGCCGCAGTTCTTCTCCGGGATGTCCCTCTCCGCCGCCGTCCTGTTCGACCGCGCGCTGAAGCAGACTCGCCGTTCCGCTCTGCGCGAGCAGGGTCTGGTGCCGCGTCCGCTGCCGCAGATCCGTGTCGTGCGCTGGGTGCGGGCGCCTCGTGAGACGTACAAGGCGTGGTCGCTGATGCTCCTGGAGAACGTGCGCAGCCTCGACGAGGCGGTGGACGAGGTGCGTGACGACAAGGCGCGCAAGCAGGAGGCGAAGCGGCTCCAGCGTGAGCAGTCCCGGGTGGAGAAGGCTCAGCTCAAGGCCATAAGCCGGGGGCACCGGGGGTTTCCCGGGCGGGGCGGCCGGCCGATGGAGGCACCGCCTGAGGTGGCCCTGGAGCGGGTCGGCGGCGGCGCTTCGGAGCCTGCCATAGCGGCGTCCGCGCCGGAGCAGCTTCCTGTCCGCCAGCGTCCCTCCCTCTCCCCGGTCCGGCAGGGTTCGGAGGCGTCCACGTCGTCCACCGTCGACCTCACCGCCGAGGACGACACGATGGCTCTGCCCCGGCTGGACTCTCTGGAGCGCAAGCTGAAGGATCTGGAGCAGCAGTTCGGCTGACGGCTCGGTGAGCCGTGAGCACGCTGACGGTTCCGTGAGCCGTGAGCACCTCGGGGCGGGGGCGCGACCTGAACAGGGC
>DATCQX010000492.1:0-7657 GCA_036569285.1 Streptomyces sp. | reverse complement strand
GGGGACGTCGGGCGGGAGGGTGGCCCAGCCCTGGGTGCGGTAGGCGCGGGAGGCGTGGCGTTCGGCCTGGGCCCAGGTCGTGCCGTGGGTGCGGGAGGAGGTGCCGGACCAGACGCCGATGACCGGGAGGCCGGTGTGCGGGTCGGTGCGGCGGGTTCTGGGGGCCTGCGGGCCCAGGAGGTGGGCGAAGTGGGGGTTCTGGGCGAGGAGTCGGCGGGGGCGCCAGGGGGCGAGGCCCTCTTCGGGGAACGCGGTGGGGTCGGCGGCCTTCCAGAACGCCTCGATGGCGAGCCGTGCGGCGAGTTGGTGGGCGCCGTGCTGGCCGAAGGGGCGGGGGTCCATGGTGACGACGGTGTGCGGGGTGGTGCGGCGGATCAGGTGGACGACGCGTCTCAGGGTGTCCTGTTCGTTCCAGATCCTCGCGGTGAGGGGGGCCGAGAGCGTGTACCAGAAGTCCGGCTTGTCGAGGTAGTAGACGTTCTCGATCCCGGCGTACGCGGTCGCCGCGCGTTCCTCGGTCTCCCTGATCAGGCCGAGCGCCGCGCCTTCCTCGGTGCCGGTCGCGTTTCCGCCGCCCTCTCCCCTGGTGACGGTGAGGACGGCGGTGCTGAGGCCGTGGAGTTCTCGCCACTGGCCGAACGTCGAGAGGTTCTGGGCCTCGTCGTCGGGGTGGGCGCCGACGAACAGGACGTCGGTGTGGGCGGGGTCGGGGTGGTGGCGTGTCGCGGGGGTCTGGCCTGCGGCTACGGCTCCGGCGGCCAGGGCGGTGGCGAGGAGGGTTCGGCGTCGTACGTCACGCATGGGGGTCCTGGGGTGTGGGGGTGGACCCGCACAGTAGCGTCCCGTCAGGGCCGTCCGGGAGACGAATGGTCTTGTTTCACGTGAAACATGGTCAGAATCGGGCCAATGTCTCCTGCGCCTGCTCACCCATTCCGGTGACCAACTCTTCGGCGGATGGCAGGTCGTTGACGAGGTCGACGCTTTCGCCCGCCCACATCGGCCTCGGGGGGATCGCGCCAGCGGACAGGTCGGCCTGGTACTCCTGACGGGCCCGGGGTGTGTCCACCTCGGCCCCTCTCCCCCGCCAGCGGTCCAGGTGGGGGTGGCCGAGGGTGCGGGCGGAGTAGCGGGACGGCCAGGCGGAGCCTCGGAGCCGGTCCAGGACAGTGCTGCGTTCGGTGTCTTCGGCCCGCCCTTCGAGGAGTGCTTTGCTGACGGGCGGGGTGACCAGTGCCTCGGTGGTGGCGTGGAAACGGGTGCCGACGACTGCCCCCGCGGCGCCCAGGACCAAGGCCGCCGCGAGCACGGGGACCGGGCCGACCAGGTCCACCGCAGCGGGGACGAACGGGAGGGTGGAGCGTCTGCGCACGGCGCCGTGGCCGCCGGCCTCGGTGACCTGAGCCATGATCAGGTCGGCGCCGAGGTCCGCCGCCCGGCGGGCCTCCTCCAGGTCGGTGACCTGAACCATCAGGCACGCGCCCGATTCCCGGATGCGGTCCGCGTAGGGGGTGGGGTCGCCGAAGGCGAGCATCACGGCGTCGGGGGCGTACTCCAACGCACGGTCCACGACGGGGAGATCGATCGCCCAGGTCAGGAAGCCGATGCCCCAGGGCTTGCCGATCTCCGCGACGATCGGCACCTCCCGTGCGAGCCACTCCGCCTCGCCGTCCCCACTCCCCAGCATCCCCAGGCCACCGCCTCGACTGACCGCCGCCGCCAGGGCTCCGCCCGCCGAACCGCCCATGAGGGCCTGGGCGATGGGGTGTTGGAGGCCGAACATCCGGGTGAACGTGGTGGTCAGCATCGTCCGGCTGTAAGGCGGAGGACAAAGTGCCGTCAGCCTCGCTCTTCCCGTCGGCTCCCCCCGAAGGCGATCGCGACGATCGCGGCTACGGAGGCGGCCAAGATCAGGGCTGAGGACCAGGTGCGCGCGGTCAGTTGGCCGTCTTCGCGGAACATGATCAGCATGCCGGGGAGCACGAAAGGGTAGGCGAGGGCGAAGTGGAGCATGAAGCGACGGGGCATGGTGGAGGGCTCTCTGTCGTCGGCTGCTGTCAGGTACAGCCTGCACCAAAGGTCAAGGGAAGGCAAAGGACTTCAGAGGGCCACCAGTCGGCCGCTGCGGCCCCTCAGTCCGATGGAGGCCAGAGCCGCGAACGCCGTTGCGGTCGCGAGGAGGACGGCACAGGTCGTCAGGACCGTGGCCGGGTCACCGGCGAGGGCGGCGCGCAGGCCACGAGCCGCCCAGTAGCCCGGGGACACGGGGGCTATGGCGGACACCCAGCCCGGTAGAGCGGACAAGGGGACCATGGCACCGCCCAAACTGCTGAGCAGCATGCCGCCGATGTCGAAGGCGGCGGAGAGTTCGCCCATCGTGCGGGCGAGGACGCCGAGGAGGGCGCCCAGGGAGAGGAGGGTGCAGCTCCAGGTCAGGAGGACGGCGAGGAGGAGGGAGGGGTGGGGGACGGAGAGGGCGAAGACGTTGACGCCGGTGGCGATGATCAGGAGCTGTTGGGCGAGGAGGGCGGCCAGGACCGGGAGGGATTTCCCGGCCAGGATCTCCACGGGGCGCAGAGGCGTGGCGCGCAGGCGGTCCCAGGTGCGGCCGAGGCGTTCGGTGAGGATCGCGCTGCCCGAGATGCTGAGGGCGAGGAGGGAGAAGGTCACGAGGGTGCCGACGACGGCCTGTTCGGTGCCTGCCGCGCGGCCCTGGGCGGCGACGTAGAGCGGGCGCAGCAGGGCGAGGAAGACGAGCGGGAGGATCAGGCGGCTGAGGAGAGGGCCGGGTTCGCGGAGCATCAGCAGGGTGTTGTGGCGGACGAGGACGGCGAGGCGGGTGGCGGATGGTCGGCTCATAGGACCGCGGGGCATGCGGCTGCGGTTCGGGCGGCTGCGAGCCGTCCGACTGTGACTCGTACGGCCGTGGCTCGTACGGCTGTCGGTCATATCGCTGGAGGTCATTTCGCTGCGGGTCCTCACGTGACTGTGGGCCGTCATACGGCTGTGGCTTCCAGAGAGCGGTAGAGGTCGTCGAGGCTGGGGCGGCGGATGTCGACGGAGGCGGGGGTGCGGCCGGCGGTGAGGAGGGCCGCGAGGTCGGTGCCGGGGTTCTTGGTGGGGATGCGGAGTTCGGGTTCGCCGGGGTCGGTGAAGGTGACGCGGAGTTCGCCGGGGAGGTCGCGGGTCAGCTCTTCCTGCGTGCCCCGGGCGATGACGCGGCCCGCGCGGGCGAGCGCCAGCGTGGCGCCGAGGTCGACGAGTTCGGGGAGGTAGTGGGTCGTGTAGACGACGGCGGCTCCGGCGTCGGCGCGGGCTTTCACCGCGTCCAGGAGTGCTGTGCGGGTCTCGGGGTCGGCGCCCGCCGTCGGCTCGTCCAGCAGCAGGAGCGGGGGTGAGCCGACCATCGCCGTGGCGGCCTGGACGCGTCGGCGCTGGCCGCCGGAGAGCGCGCCGACAGGGCGGTCCGCGATCTCCGTGAGGCGGAGTTCGTCGAGGACGCGGGCGACCTCGGCGTCCCGTCGCCGTCCGCGCAGGCCTGCCAGTCCGGCGAGGAGGCGGACGTTCTCGCGGGCGCTGAGGGTGCCATAGAGGGCGAGTTCCTGGGGAGCGACGCCGAGCAGGTGCCGGGCGGCGCGGGGGCTGTCGTACGGGCCGATGCGCAGGTGCCCTTCGTCGGGGCGGGTCAGGCCGGTGACCGTCTCGACGAACGTGGTCTTCCCGGCGCCGTTGTGGCCGATGAGGCCGACGATCTCGCCGGGGGCGACGGTCAGGTCGAAGCCGTCGAGCGCGCGGCACGGGCCGTAGCGCTTCACCAGTCCTGTCACGGTCAGCATGGCCGCCTCCCTCTCCGCGCACGACACCTGTGTATACGGCGTATACGTCTACACTGTAGACCCATGAGTGGCAGGCGGGAAGAGATCCTGGACGCGGCACTGGCGATCGCCGACGAGCACGGCCTCGAAGCGGTGTCGATGCGGGCGCTGGCCGACCGCGTCGGAGTCACGCCGATGGCGCTGTACCGGCATGTGAAGGACAAGGCGGCCCTGCTGGACGGCATGCTCGGCCGCCTCCTCGCCGCCCTCCTCCCCCCGGCCTCCGTGCAGGAGCGCCCCTGGGACGAGCGGCTGACCGTCCTCGCGCACGCCACCCGCGAGGTGATCCGGCGTCACCCCTGGGCCGCTCACCTCGTCTTCTCCCGTCCCGCCGTCACCCCGGACGCCGTCCGCGCGGTCGACCTGATCTACGCGGGGCTCCTTGAGGCCGGTGTCCCGGAGTCCGAGATCCCGCGACTTGAGCGGATGGTCAGCACGTTCGTCATCGGGTTCGCCGCGTCGGAGGCCGCGGGCCGCTTCTCCCCCGGCAGCCTCGACCCGCGCGGACGGCGCGGTCAGCTACCGGAGGGCGCCCTGCCCGCGCACAGCAGGCTGGCGCACTGGCTGGACCTGCCGCCCGACCTCACCGCCGAGTTCGAGGCGGACCTCGCCGACATCAGGAGGATGGTCGAGGCGGTCGCCGGGCGGCGAGACTGAGGGCACTGGGGCTGTCCGGTTCGGCTTGCTAGACGACGAGTTGGAGGCCGGGAGCGTCGCGGGCGTCGACTGGTACCTCAGGGTCAGTCCGGGTGGTGGAGGTGTTTCCTGGCGGACGTCTTGCCGTGCGCGGTGTGGGTGTTCCACAGGCGGGGGAAGTCCGCGCTGCGTGCGGTGAGGGTGTGGATGTGCGGGCCACCGGGGCGAGGAACGTCATGCGGGCCAGGGTGTGGAGGCGCGCGAAGGGTGAGCGGAGGGCTCTGGTGAGGTCGTTGGTGGCGAGGACGTCCAGCGTGCGGTTGCCGGCGAACGCGGGGGGACGGCGTGTGGGCGTCCAGGAGTTGCCGCAGGCCGGGGCGGTTCCTGCCAGGTGGTGGGTGCGGGCGAGGGCGTTGACGACGCTGGTGTCTCCGGGGGTGACCGGGTCCGAGCCGGCGGACGGTATCTCGGACCCGGTCGCCCGGGAGGCCATGCGGACGTACCGGGTGCCGGCGCTGCCCGCCGGGGCGATCGCGTACGCGGTGTCGCGGCCGGAGGGGGTGGAGGTGAACGAACTCGTGGTCCGGCCGCGGGTGTTGAGCTGAGGCCGGAGGGCTGGGCACGGGTCGGGCGGCCTCGGCGCGGCCGGACTCAGCCCAGTTCGGGCCGCCGGCCTCAGCGCGACCTGACTCGGTCCAGCCCACCCCGCCTCGACCAGCCTCAGCCCACCGACCGCACCGCCTCCGCGATCACGTCCGCGACCTCCTTCGCCCGTGACACCGCCACCGCGTGCGAAGCCCCCGCCAGTTCGGTGGACTTCGCGCCCGCCCGCTCGGCGCCGAAGCGCTGGACGTCGGGGTTGATGGCCTGGTCGGCAGTGGCGACGATCGCCCAGGTCGGTGTCGTGCGCCAGGCGGCGCCCGCGGCCTTCTCCTCGAACGCGGCGGCGGCCAGGGGGCGTTGGGAGAGGGCGAGGATCTCGGTGGTCGCGGTGGGGACGTCGGCGGCGAAGATCCCGGGGAAGGCGTCGGCCTGGATGGTGACCTCGGTGGCGGCGCCGGAGGCGGTGGGGTACGACCACGGGCGCAGGTGGCTCGCCAGCGGCGTCAGCGGGAAGCGGCCCTGCAGCTCGCCGAGGCTCTCGTCCACGTCGAGCATGTACGCGGCGACGTAGACGAGGCCGGCGACGTTCTCGGCGGCGGTGCCCGCGACGGTGATGACGGCGCCGCCGTAGGAGTGGCCGACGAGGACGACGGGGCCGTCGGTCTGGGCGGCCACGGAGGCGATGTAGGCGGCGTCGGAGGCGAGGCCGCGCAGGGGGTTCGGTGGGGCGGTCACCGGGATGCCCTGGGCGCGCAGTTCGGCGATGACGCCGCTCCAGCTCGACGCGTCGGCGAAGGCGCCGTGGACGAGGACGACGGTGGGAGTGGACATGGTGGTGTTCTCCTCAGGAGCGCGGGGTGTCGGTTCAGGGGCGCGGAGTGTCGGTTCAGGGGTGCAGGGCCGTGCGCAGGGTGTCGGTCGCCAGTGTGATGGCGGCCTCGGCGGCCTGGGTGCCGCGCAGCGCGTTCAGCATCACGAAGTCGTGGATGATGCCCTGAAAACGCACCGCGGTGACCGGAACGCCCGCCTCGCGGAGCTTGGCGGCGTAGGCCTCGCCCTCGTCGCGCAGTACGTCGGCCTCGGCCGTGATGACGAGGGCGGGCGGCAGGCCGGTGAGCTGCTCGGTGGTGGCGCGCAGCGGGGACGCGGTGATCTGGGCGCGGTCGGCGGTGTCGGCCGTGTACTGGTCCCAGAACCACCGCATGCCGTCGCGGCGCAGGAAGTAGCCTTCCGCGAACTGGTGGTAGGAGCCGGTGTCGAAGTTCGCGTCGGTCACCGGGTAGAACAGCACCTGCTGGACCAGCGGGAGGTCCCCGCGTTCCTTCGCGAGGAGGGTCAGCGCGGCCGTCATGTTGCCGCCGACGGAGTCTCCGGCGACGGCGATCCGCGAGGCGTCGAGGTCGTACCCGGCGCCCTGTTCGACGACCCAGCGGGCGACGGCGTAGTTCTGCTCGACGGCGACCGGGTAGCGGGCCTCCGGCGAGAGGTCGTACTCGGGGAAGACGACGGCCGCGCCCGAGCCGACGGCGAGTTCACGCACGAGCCGGTCGTGGGTGTGGGCATTGCCGAAGACCCAGCCGGCGCCGTGGATGTACACGATCACCGGGAGGGTGCCCTCGTCCTGGGCGGGCCTGACGATGCGGGCGCGGACGCTGCCGGTGGGGCCGCCGGGGACGGTCACCCACTCCTCGTCCACGTCGGGCATGTCCGTCTCGCCGGACTGGACGTCGTCGACGGCCTTGCGGCCCTCGGCCGGGGGCAGGTCGAAGAGGTAGGGCGGGTTCGCGGTGGCCTCCGCGAAGGCGCGGGCTGCGGGTTCCAGCACCGGGTCCACGGGGTCGGGCATGGGGGTGTCTCCCTTTGGTCGAGGTGAGAGCACGGTAGGCCGGGGCGGTGGCGCGCGGTTGTCCCGGCGCGCACCGGCGCCGGTCTCGGCGCGCACGGCTCTGCCGGCTGCGGGCGTGTGTGCCTCTCCGGCTTCTGCGGCGGTGGCCTCGTGCTTCCCCGTCAGCCTCTCAAGCCTCCGTGGCCGCGGTCATCAGTAAGTTGACGGTGTCAGTGCGGAGGCCAGGAAGCGGGCGCCCTGGCGGATCGCGGCGCGGGTCGGGGGGCTGTCGCGCAGGGAGTTCAGGGAGACGAAGTCGTGGACCGTGCCCAGGTAGCGCACGGCCGTCACCTGGACGCCGGACCGGCGCAGCAGGCGCGCGTACTGTTCGCCCTCGTCGCGGCAGACGTCGGCCTCGGCGGAGACGACGAGGGCGGCCGGGAGCCCGGCGAGGTCGGTGTCGGTGGCGCGCAGGGGGGCGGCGGTGGGGTCGGTGAGGTCGTCGGGGTCGTCGGCGTACTCCTGCCAGTACCAGTCGACGGCCTCGCGGGTGAGGAAGTAGCCGGACGCGAACCGGGCGGCGGACGCGGTGGCGGCGTCGGGGTCGGTCATCGGGCAGTACAGGACCTGTGCGCGGATCCGGGGCCCGGCGCGCCGTTTGGCCATCATGGTGAGGGCGGTCGCCATGGTCGCCCCGGCGCAGTCCCCGGCCACCGCGAGC
>DATCQX010000491.1:0-4950 GCA_036569285.1 Streptomyces sp. | reverse complement strand
TCGGCGGCGAGGCGTTCGGCGTTGAAGTCGCCGTAGACGTCCTCGTCGAGGTTGACGAGTCCGGCGATGAGGTCGGTGGTGAACATGCGCGGCGAGTGCCGCATGACCTCCAGCGCGTCCGAGACGATCGCCGGGACTGTGAGGCCGGCGGCGTCGGCGGCGGCCGTGACGTCCCCGGCCGCGTCCCCGGTGAGCTGCCCCGCCGTCTCCCGCAGGGTGCGGCCCTTGCGGCACAGTGCGGCGAACGCCGGCCCGTCGAGGTAGTCGGCGCGCACGGTCACGTAGGAGGCGGGGCCGGTGACCAGCACGCCGACGCCCTTGTGGTCCTCGGAGAGGACGGAGGCGTCGGCGCCCTGCGCGGCCTTGCCCTTGCCGAGGACCATGTCGGAGGAGGTGCGGTCGACGACCTGAGTGGAGTAGCGGATGGTGATGATCTCCCGCAGCTTCGACGGCACGGACTCGGCGTCGGGGCGCTGGGAGGCGAAGTTGCAGATGAACCCGGCGGCCGGGCCCCGGCGGGCGATGCGGCACAGGTCGTTGATGACCTGTTCGCGGTCCTCGCGTTCCATCGCGGTGAAGTACTCCTGCAACTCGTCGATGGTGACGAAGATGACCGGCAGGTTGTACTTGACCATGATGTCGGGGGTGAGCTTGCCCTCCGGGCACACCGACGTGGGCAGGTCCCGCAGCAGCGCGAACCGGCGCTCCATCTCCTGCAAGAGTTCTTGCAGCATGGCCTTGAGCGCTTCGATCGCGTCGTCCTCAGCGCCCATGACCAGGCGGTGGGCGACGGCTTTCATGGGCATCCAGTCGGCGCCGCCCTTGCCGTCCGCGACGTAGTGCCGCACGTACGCGTCCAGCAGACCGGCCGCCGTCAGGAGGCGCTGGGTGAACGTCTTCCCGCGCCGGGGGAGTCCGCCGAAGAACATCGACTGCCACATGACGGGGACGTCGATGCGGTTGCCGCGCGCGTCCTGCCCGAAGGGGACCGGCTCCCAGATCGAGAACCGTTCCGCCTTCTCCAGCGGGGAGGGGTTCGGGGTGCCGAGATAGGGGTCGTCGTCGGCGACCCACATCGAGACGCGGCCGGCGTTGCCGCCCTTGGCGGCGCGGACGCGGGACATGATGACCTGGATCTCGTCGACCCCGAGTTCCTGCGCGATGACCTCGCGCTTGGCCAGCACGTCGGAGGCGGTCTTGCCGCCGCCCCGGGGGAGGTCGAAGATCACGGCCCAGCCGCGTCCGTCACGGACCGGGCCCATCGTGCACGCCACGCGCGGAAGGTCCTTGTCGTCCTTGCCGCTGCCGCTTTTCAGGAGGCCGGCGGCCCGCAGCGCGTCGTTGAGCTGCTGCGCGGACATGTCCACCTTCAGCGGCGGCGCCGCCTGGTCCAGAAGGTGGGTTTCCTTGCCGCGTCCGAGGTAGGCCAGGGGCGCGATGACGGCCGCCGCCGCACCGATCTGAAGCAGCGGGGGCGCGAGGATGACACCGGTCGTGGCGGCGGCGACTGCGCCGGCCGCCGCGCCGAAGCGCCAGCGGCGTGTCTGGGTGCGGGTGTAGTGGGCCATTTGCAGGCGGGTGGCGAGGTCGACGTCCTCGGGTTTGGCCTTCACCTGCGCCCGCAGCGCCTTCACGGTTGCGGTGTGGTCCTGCGCGGACAGGGTCGGCCACAGACCGACCCCGGCCCGGTAGAAGCCGCGCGCCGCGAGTAGCACGGTCTTGACCAGGTATTTCGGGGTGCGGAAGCCGTGGTAGCGGGTGTGCCACCAGGTGAGGCGCCCGAACGCCTGGGTGTTGGCGAGGACCGACGCCCCCGACCGCGCCCACATCGGCAGGACCGGGGCGTCGGGGAGGGTGAGCCAGTCCGCGAGGGGGTTGTCCGCCCGGTCGACCGCCTCACCCTCGGCGGCGGGCGGGTCGGGAACGAGGGTGAGCACCGCCCCGCCGACGTCGGCGGGCGCGGGGTCGGCGGTGGTGGGTTCGGCGGGGGGCGGGGTGGTGTCTTTGACGAGCCGTACGGCGGTGCCGGACATGGGAGGAACTCCTCAACTCCCCCGGAACAAGGCCCGGAGGGCGCGGGACGACAAGGGAAGAGAAGAGGCCACGCCCTCGCCGGTATGACCGGGGCGGGGGCGTGGGAGGAGTGCCGGGACGGGGTCAGTGCCCGTCGCGCTTGCGGTTCTCGGCGCGGCTGAGCTGCGCCGCAGTCGTGCGCGGGGCGTCCTCGACCCAGCAGAACGGGCGGGTGCGGTCGGCCGCCGTGAACACGCGGACGGCCGCGCCGGGCGGTCCGTCGGGGAGCGGGGTGACGCGGGCGCCGTCGAGGGAGGCGAGCATCCGTGCGGCGTGATGCTCGCACCCGTCGACACCCGCCCCCGACGCGTCCGACACGGTCACCGCGACCGGCCCACCGCAGGGGGCGGGGTCTTCCGGGTGAGCGGCCGGACAACGCTGCGGACGCTGGCCCGCAGGCGTCTGGGCGGCGGCCATGGTCACCGCCGCTCCGAGGACTTCTTCGCGGCCCTCGCGGCGGCCGTCTTCTCGATGCGCTCGATGCGGCTCTTCAGGTCGGAGAGGTCGACGCCGTCACCGGCGATGCCCCGCTTGGCCATGCGGGCGGTGAGGGCGGCGATGCGCACCTTCTCGCCGGTCGTGAAGTCGGAGAAGCTGAGGTCGTCGTTCATGGTCAGCGGTCCTCACAGTCGTCGTGCTGGGGAAGGCGGGGGTTCGGGGTGTGAGCGGCGGTGTCGGGGAAGGCGCAGGGCACGCACGCTCCCAGCGACGGCGGGATGACGTACCCGGCGTCACGCCGGCAGTCGGGGCAGGTGCGGCGGGCGGTGTTCGCCTTGGCCAGCGCCGCCCACCTCGCCGGGGTCATCGGCCGCACGGGGCGGGCGAGGTCGACCCGGTAGAGGTAGGCGACCAGCGGCGTACGGCCCCGGCGGCGGGGGCGTTCGAGCTGGGCCGCGACGTCCTGACCACCGGGCCTAAGCCCTTGTGCGCGCAGTTGGCGGCGGGTGGCGTAGCCGTCCGGGGCGAGGCGCCACCGGAACACCGGCAGCATGCCCATCAGGCCGCTCCTTCCAGAACGGGGCCAGACTGAGCAAGGGGGCGGTCCGTGTCCCGCAGTTCGGCGTAGCGGGCGGAGACCCAGCCGACCGACCAGCCGCACAGGTCCGCCGCGCGCCGCACGGAGATGCCTTCGGCGACGGCGGCGGCGATGATCCGCCGGGCGTGTTCCTCGGGCAGCTTGGTGTTCACGGGTGGCCCGGCCAGCAGTGCGGCGTGTTCACGGCGGGCGGCTTCCTCGCGCGCCCGGTGCTCGGCTTCCGCCTGCCGGGCGGCGTCCTGTTCACGCTCGCGTTCACGGCGTTCACGGAGCTGTTCAGCGTGTTCACGCTCCCGCTCCCGCTGTTCACGCATCTGTTCACGGCGTTCGCGCTCCTCCCGCTCCGCCGTCTCGCGGGCCGTCTGCTCTGCCCGTTCCTCCCGGCGCCGGCGCTCCTCGCGCTCCGCCGTCTCGCGGGCCAGCGCGGCTTCGTGTTCACGCTGTTCACGCGCCAGCTGTGCCGCGTGCTCGCGCTCCTCACGGGCCTGCGCCCGGGTAGCTTCCTCCCGCTCACGCGCCGCCCGCTCGCGGCGCTCGCGTTCCTCGCGCTGCCGCTCCTCAAGGGCTTGCACGGCGGCGGTGATCGCGCGGCGGTAGGCGAGGCCGGTTTCGGCGGTGACGATCAGCAGGAGCGGGGCGACCGCGTGGACGGCGACGCCGACCAGGTCTTTCTTCAGTGCGGAGTCGGCGATGTTGAGGGCGAGGGTCATGCCGCCGGTCATCCACCGCAGCGCGACCGGCCACCGTCCGCCGTGCCCGCCGAGGCGGGCGAGGACCGAGTCCAGGCGCACGACGATCACCACGGCCGCATCGACGACCAGGGGCAGGATCGGCGCGGTCCACGCCCACCGGGCGGGGGTGTGCGCGGCCATCAGCGGGGTGACGGTGAGGACCGAGTACAGCATCGCGCCGCCCACGATCAGCCACGTCCCCACCGCCAAAGCCCGTTCCGCCGAACGGATCTGAACACCGTTCACGATGTCACCCCCGGCCATGAACACACGTCGGTGGAGGCGATCAGGACGACCGGGGACGCGGGGTCGTCGGGGTCCTCACGGTCCTCGAACCACTCCCACGCGGCGCCCGGCACCGGCTCGTACCCGAGCGCGGTGAGCGCGTTCACGCGGTCCGTGAACGTCGGCACCTGCGGGCCGAACACGTACTCCGGCCACGGCGTGAGGGTGTTCAGCAGCACCACGTACAGGCGCCACCGGCCCTCGCGCGCGGTCATCTGCGCACGGAACACGGCCGTCATGCCGCACCCCCGCCGAACGAGGGGTTGACCATGCCGGTCAGCGCGGCGACGTCGTCACCGGTGAGGACCGTGTGTTCGTCCATGGCGAGGGCGACGGTGCGGATCTCGTTCCACAGGTGGGTGACCTTGCGGCGGGCCATCCCGCGCACCATCCCCCACGACTTCCCGTCCTCGGACACCTGCGGGTGACCCAGGGCGTAGCCGAACCGGGCGAGCGTGGTGATGGCGTTGTCACGGTCGTGGTCGGCCTGGCACGCGGCGGCGCGTTCCGGGGTCCACAGGCCGTACGTCATCAGGTAGGTGACGTGGGCGATCTCCCCGGCGGCAAGCTGTGCGGCGTACCGCCACGGCGGGGTGCCGGCCGCCTCGTTGCGGGTCCGGCCGGTCACCGTGAACCGGCCCGGTTCCGGCTCCCACGCGATGACCTCCGAGGTGATGACCCGCATCCCGTAGGCGAGGGCCAGCACCGCGTGCCCCGCCTCGTGGAACGCGATCCCCAGCCGGGTCTGCTCGTAGGACAACGGCATGTCGACCGCCGTACGCGGGCGCCCCGCGTGGTCGACCAGCACCTCAGGGGCGGGAGGCG
>DATCQX010000490.1:0-10301 GCA_036569285.1 Streptomyces sp. | reverse complement strand
CGACGGACGCGATGGAGAGGAAGGTGCGGTTCGCGCGGTCGAGGAGGAAGGAGACGTAGTACTCCTCCACGATCTCCGGCGCGGTCTCGGCGATCATCACCTTGTGGACCGTGTGGCCCTTGATGTCCATGCCGAGGATGTCCGTCGCACGGGCGACGGCCTCGTCCGCGGAGGCGGCCAGCTTGACGCCACCGGCCTTGCCGCGACCACCGACCTTCACCTGCGCCTTGACGACGGACTTGCCGCCCAGACGCTCGGTGATCTCGCGCGCCGCCTCAGGCGTGTCGATGACTTCACCGGCCAGCACCGGTACATCGTGCTTGGCGAAGAGGTCCCTCGCCTGGTACTCGAACAGGTCCACGCGCTTCCGTCCCTATCAGTGATCTCGCGGTTCGTTGGATGCGTGGGCGTGCCGCGAAGGGCAACGTGACGACCGCATGTGTCACAAGCAGGGCGCACACGGTGTCCGAGCGCGCGGCATGTCCGTCTCGCAGGTTATCCCCGCCAGCCGACCCCCTCTAAATCGCGAGTCACCCCTGAGCGGTGATACCTGTCACATGATGCCGCCGGGAGCGCCGTTCCTGGCACCGCGTGCCGCCGAGGGGTCCGGGTGAGTGCCGTCGCACCCGCCCGGACCCCCGGCCCTCAGCCCGCCTCCGGCACCGGCAGCGGTCGCCTCTCCAGCGCCGCCGCCATCACCTCGGGAAACAGCTCCGGGGTACAGGCGAAGGCGGGCACCCCCAGCGCCGCGAGCGCGGCGGCCTGTTCCCGGTCGTAGGCCGGAGCCCCTTCGTCGGAGAGGGAGAGGAGAGCCACGAACTCGACGCCGGACGCCTTCATCGCGGCGACGCGCTTGAGCATCTCCCCTTTGATCCCTCCCTCGTAGAGGTCACTGATCAGGACGACGACGGTGTCGGCGGGCCGCTCGACGCGCGCCTGGCAGTACGCGAGCGCGCGGTTGATGTCGGTCCCGCCGCCGAGGCTCGTCCCGAAAAGGACGTCCACGGGGTCGTCGAGACGGTCGGTGAGATCGACGACCGACGTATCAAATACGACGAGTCGCGTGCTGATCGTCCTCATAGAAGCCAGCACCGCCCCGAACACCGACGCGTACACCAGCGACGACGCCATCGAACCCGATTGATCCACGCATAGCATTACCCCCTTGTTGAGTGACTGCGCCGCCCGCCCGTATCCGACGAGCCGCTCCGGTACGACCGTCCCGTGGTCCGGGAGGTAGTGCCTGAGGTTGGCGGCGATGGTGCGGTTCCAGTCGATGTCGCGCGGGCGTGGCCGCCCCGTCCGCGCGCTGCGGTCGAGTGCTCCGCTCAGTGCGGCCCGGGTCCGCCCGGCGAGCCGCTCCTCCAGTTCCCTGACGACCTTGCGGACGACGGCCCTGGCCGTGTCCCTCGTGGTCTCCGGCAGGGCCCCGCCGAGCGAGAGCAGGGTGCCGACGAGATGCACGTCGGCCTCGACGGCCTCCAGCATCTCCGGCTCCAGCAACAGGGACGCGAGGCCGAGCCGGTCGACGGCGTCCCGCTGCATGACCTGGACGACCGGCGAGGGAAAGTACGTCCGTACGTCCCCCAGCCAGCGGGCGACCGACGGTGCGGACGCCCCGAGCCCCGCTCCCCTCCCCTGCCGCTCCCCCTCCTTTCCGTACAGGGCCCCCAGCGCGCCGTCCATCCCCGCGTCTCTGCCGTCCAGCACGCATCCGGTCCCGTCCGCTTCCGCTCCCCCGAGCACCAGCCGCCATCGCCGCAGTCTTTCCGTCACCGTCGTTCACCTCCCCTGCCGGAATTCATCCGATGATTTGTCAATTTGTTTTATGAGTCGGGTGGTTGCCTGGTTTTCCGGCCCCTCACTCATCGATCGCTTCAGCCTCCCTCATCGGTTCACGAATTCGCCTGCCAATTTCTCAACCCTTGAAAATCTCCGAGAATCAGAGGCGGTCCCCGCTAAAATTCGCCCTTTCACGCGCCGAGCAGGAGCCGCACCACGGGGACCACGGCCTCCGCCCGGCCCGCGTCCAGTTCCTCGGCGAAGCCGGTGACGCGCGTCCCCGCTCCGGCCGCGCTCCCCCGCCTCAGGACCTCGCCGAGCGTCCGGCGCACGGCCGGTTCGAATGCGGAGAACGTCCGTCTCAGCAGCGGCAGGACATCGACGAACGCGTCCTCGGGAACTCCGGTGAGCCAGTCGTCGACGATCGCGAGGAGCCGTTCGTCGTGGACGAGGAGCAGTCCGCCGCCCGCGCCCCCGCCGACGAACCCCTCGACCCAGTCGGCGGCCTCCTTCGGCGCGGTCCCGGGAGACAGGGCGAGCCCCATCCAGCGGGCGGCCTGCTCCGGGCCTGCGTCCCCGGCGTCCAGCAGGAGGCGTGCCGCGCGGCCCCGGACCACGGCCGCGACGGTGTCCCGGGCGGCGAGGGTGCGCAGGACGCCACGCCAGCGGACGTCCGGGCCGGCGGCGTCCAGGGCACTGCGGCCGCCCTCGCCCGCGCTCTCCCGCCCGTTCTCCGCCAGCAGCGCCACAGCTCCGTGGACGGCGTCCACATGCCCGCGCATCTCGTTCGCGGCGTCGGTGTCGAGGCCCGTGCAGGCGGCGGGCAGGCCCACGCAGATCCGCAGGGCGAGGCCGACGGCGACCTCGGCGAGGGCGCCGGTGTCCGTGCCCCGGACGTCCCCGTAGCGCAGGGAGCGGACGAGGGCGGGGAGCGCCTGGGCGAGGTGGCCGACGTCCCTGTCGAGCGCCGCGCGGTCGGCGAGGGCCCGCATCACCGCCGGGAGGGCGTCGGTCAGACCGGCCAGAAGGCAGTGCTCGGCGAGGGCGGTGACCTCGGCGAGGGTCCGCGCGGCGACGGCGTCGGCCTCGGCCTTGGCGGTCGCGGCAGTCCGCACCGTCGTCCCCCAGCCGCCCGCCTCGGCGACCCGGACGGCCAGTTCGGGCTCCCAGCACAGGCGCCAGGTCTCCCGGAAGGTGCCCGTGCCGCCCGGCGTGCGCGCGGCAGTGCCCCAGTCGACGCCGAGCAGGCGCAGACGGTGCAGGAGGCGGCTGCGCGCGGCGTCGGTGTCGCCCCGCAGGTCGAGGCCGATCTCCCGCTCGGCCGCCTCGAGGCGCAGCCGCAGCCGGCGCTGTTCGCGCTCCAGGTCCCGGCGCAGCGGCACTGCGGGCGCCTCTTCCGGGACCTCGCCCATGACGTCCCCGACGACGAGCCGGTCCCACACGAGCGCCAGCGGTACGTCCGACCCCTCGCACAGCACGGCCCGCACCGCGTCGGTCGCCTCCCCGAGGCCCGCCAGCGGTCGCCCCCGCACCGCGGCGAGCGTCTCGGCGAGCCGTACGGCCTCGATGACGTGCGCCGGGGAGACGGCCCGGTCCTCCTTCCTGAGCAGTCGCGCCACCTTCGTCATCCACCGCTCGACCGGCCGGTCCGGCGCGCCGAACAGGTGCCCGTACCAGCCGGGCGACTCGATCCCCGCGCCGTACCCTCCGGCGCGCGCGAGCCTGCGATATGTCCACGGCACCCAGGTCAGCTCGGCCTTGGCCTTCGGCAGCCCTTTCAGGAGCGCCCGGTCGGCGGCGACGGTCGTACGGCGGCGCAGCGCGGGAACGTGCCACGCCCCGCAGACCACGGCCACGCCGTCCGCCCCGAACTCCTTGACGGCCGCCCGCAGCCTGAGCCGCATGTGGGCCTCCCGGACGGCTTCGCGCCCGCCCTCCTCGTCGTCGTACGCCTCGCGGACCGCACCCATGGCCTCCTCGACGGCCGCGAACGGGTCGCCCGTCCCCCGGTGTTCGATCACGTCCTCCCACCAGCGCTCCGGGTCGTCGTACCCGGCGGCCTCGGCGAGGGCGCGCAGAGGATCGACGCGGACGGCGGCGGGGCCGGTCTGCGGGGGCAGAGCGAGCGTGTGCGTGGTGGGGAGGTCGATGAAGCCGGCCTGGGCTCCGTGCGTCAACGCCCAGCTCAGCGCCACCCATTCGGGGGAGAACTCGGCGAAGGGCCAGAACGCGGACCTCCCGGGTTCGTCCACGACGTGGGCCAGCAGGGCGACCGGCGCGCGCATACGCGCGTGGGCGGCGAGCGGCAGCAGCGCGTCCGCGTCGGCGGGGCCTTCGATCAGTACGGCCCGGGGCCGCGTCTCGTCGAGCGCCCTGAGGACGGCTCGGGCCGAACCCGGTCCGTGGTGCCGGATGCCCAGCAGCCGCGCGGTGCCGGCGGTCATGCGCTCACCTCCCGGCAGGCGCGGTAGAAGTCCGTCCACCCCTCGCGCTCGCGGACGACCGCCTCCAGGTACTCCTGCCACACGCCGCGGTCGGACGCCGGATCGCGGACGACCGCGCCGAGGATGCCGGCGGCGACGTCCGCCGGGCGCAGCACGCCGTCTCCGAAGTGGGCGGCGAGCGCGAGCCCGTTCGTGACGACCGAGATGGCCTCCGCCGTGGAGAGCGTGCCGCTGGGCGACTTGAGCTTCGTGCGGCCGTCGGCCGTGACGCCGTCGCGCAGTTCCCGGAAGACGGTCACGACCCGCCGTATCTCGGTGATCCCGTCGGGCAGGGACGGCAGGTCCAGGGAGCGGCCGATCTGCTCGACGCGCCGGGAGACGATGTCGACCTCCGCCTCGGCGCTCTCCGGCAGCGGCAGCACGACCGTGTTGAACCGGCGGCGCAGCGCGCTGGACAGTTCGTTGACCCCGCGGTCGCGGTCGTTGGCCGTGGCGATGACGTTGAACCCGCGGACGGCCTGCACCTCCTGGCCGAGTTCCGGGACGGGGAGGGTCTTCTCCGAGAGGATCGTGATCAGCGAGTCCTGGACGTCCGCCGGGATGCGCGTCAACTCCTCGACGCGGGCCGTCATCCCTTCGGTCATCGCCCGCAGCACCGGGCTCGGGACGAGGGCGGCGCGGCTCGGGCCGTGCGCGAGGAGCCGCGCGTAGTTCCAGCCGTAGCGGATCGCCTCCTCCGGGGTTCCCGCCGTGCCCTGCACGAGGAGCGTGGAGTCGCCGCTGACGGCCGCCGCGAGGTGCTCGGACACCCACGTCTTGGCGGTGCCGGGGACGCCCAGCAGGAGGAGGGCGCGGTCCGTCGCCAGCGTGGAGACGGCGACCTCCACGATCCGGCGTGGGCCCACGTACTTCGGGGAGATCACCGAGCCGTCGGGCAGGGTGCCGCCCAGCAGGTACGTCGCCACCGCCCAGGGCGACAGCTTCCAGTTCGAGGGGCGCGGGCGGTCGTCCTGCGCGGCCAGGGCGGCGAGTTCGGACGCGAAGGCGATCTCCGCGTGCGGTCGCAGCACGGGGGTTCCCTCGGTGTCGCGGGTCGGTTCGGCGGTGTTCTGAGTCGGTTCGGCGGACGTCGGTCCAGCGGTGAAAGACATGGCTCGGGCCCCCTCCAGCTCGGCGTTTTCCGAAGCTGCTCCCACCATGCACCACCCCACTGACAATCGCTCTGACCTGCACAAACGCGCTTTCGAGGGCGATTGTCAGTGGCGGGTTCTACCTTCGATGTCATGACTCAGCAGCGGGTGTGCCGCAGCGTGGACGGGGTGCTGTCAGCGGCGTCTGACGACGCGTCGCACGGAGTGGGGAGCGAACTCGCCGAGACGGAGCGGGAGTCGGGGGCGGGCCGCTCGCGGGAGGGGGTGGCTGGGCGTGAGGAGGGGCCTGTGACGCGCGAGGAAAAGGAGGGGGAGGCCGTGCGCGAGGAAGGAGCGAGGGCGCGCGAGGAGGGAGCGGGGGCGCCCGAAGTAGGGGCGGGGGCGCTCGTCGATCCCGAGGGGGCTCGGCGGCGGGCGGAGCGGCGGGCCGGGCGGATCACCGCGGGGGTCGTGGAGTTGGAGCAGCGGTTGGGGGATCTGGTGCGGTCGGGGCTGGCGTCGGTGGAGCGGGAGGGGTACGGGTTGTGGGAGGAGACGGCGGCCCGCATGGTCGACGCGCAGGCTCCCGGACTCGCCGCGCGCGTGCGCGAGTTGGGCGCGATACCGGCGTCGGGTCCCGGCTGGCCGTCCCGGCTGCTGGAGGAGTGCGCCCTCCTGCACCTCCTGACCCAGGCCTGGCTCCACCGCGACGACCTCCCCGAGGACCTGGCCTCGGTGGTCCGCACCCGCATCGGCCTGCCCGCCGCCCCGACCGGCCCGCCGGTCCATGACGACTGGCTGGTCCTGGCCCAGTACGACACGTCCGACGACAGACTGACGACCCGCCGTATCTGGCTCCACGGCACGACGACCGCCCGCACGGCCCTGGTGCTCTCCTACGGCCCCGTCGGCCGCGCTCCCGAACTCGCCCTCCCGGTCGGCCTCTGCGTGCGCGCGGAGGTCAAGCCCTACCTGGCCGGCCCCCGAGTCGCCCTGGGCGAACGCCTCACCGCCCCGGCCCCGACACTTGTACGCCCGCCCGGCATCACCCCGGCCGAGGCCACCGCCCGGTACGGCACCGCGCTCCAGGCCGACCCGTGGCTGGAGTCCGTCCCGGTGACGCTGGCCGACGTCGTGCCGACTCCCGTCGGGGACGGCTGGCAACTGGCCGACGCGGACGGCAAGACGGCCCTCCCCCTCACCCCGGCCGCCCTGTCCCGTTCCGGCCTGTGGCGGCTGATCGCCCTCTCGGGCGGCGCCCCCGTCAAGGTCTTCGGGGAGTTCGGGCACCGCGGCTTCAACCCGCTGACGGCATGGTCACCCGTTCGGGGTGAACCGATCGGCCTGTACGAAGCGATCCCCTAGCAACGGACCGAAACGGAAAGGGCGGACAGACCATGAACGACACCTCATCGCCGACTCTCTGGGACGACCTGGTCGCCACGGCACTCCTGGGCACCAGCCGACGCCCCTTCCCCGAGCCACGCCCCCGGGAGGAGGGGCACACCGAGCACGCAGGCACCCGGGATTCACCGACCCCGCCGAAGAGCGCCCCCTCGGCTCTTCTGGACGCCGCCGCCACGGAGACCCTCCGCCGCCGGGCCGGTCTCCTCCCCGGCCCCGCCGCGCCCCCACTCCCTGTCTCCCCGGCGGACCCCCGCCCGCCTCTCCCCGCCCCGGCGGCCCGCCGCCTCACGCTCCTGCTGACCGACCGCACCCAGCCGGGAGGCCGGCGAGGAGCCGCCCCGGACCTCATGGAACTGCTCCCCCAATGGCTGGCGGCGGCCAACGCCCACGGGTACGCGCCACCCCCGCAGTCCCTCCCCGCCCTGCTGGACGCGGCCCGGGGCCGGACCGATCTGCGGCCGTCGGCGCTGGAGTTCGCGGGCCCGAGGGCCCTGTGGCTCGCGCGGCTCAACCCCGACTGGCGGTTCGTGCTGCGGGCGACGGCCGGGGACGGGGTGGCGCTGCCGGGCCCGGAGGAGACCGAGCGGGTACGGCAGCTGTGGGAGGAGGGCCTGTTCGCCGAGCGGGTGACCCTGCTCGTCGCCCTGCGCACACGCGACGCCGACGCGGCACGTGAGCTGCTGAGGTCGACCTGGCCGACCGAACGCGCCGAAGACCGTCTGATGTTCCTGGACTCTCTGCGCACAGGGCTGGCCCCTGCCGACGAGCCGTTCCTGGAGCAGGCGCTCTCCGACCGCAGCCGCAACGTCCGGTCGACGGCGGCGGAACTGCTCTCCGCGCTCCCCGGTTCGGCGCTCGCCGCGCGGATGGCGGCCCGCGCCAGTTCGTGCGTCGCCCTCGACCGCATGGCGGAGGTCCCGTCGATCGTCGTGGAGGCACCTCACGAGTGCGACGCGGGCATGGAGCGCGACGGCGTGATCAGGACGGCTCCGACGGGTCGGGGCGAACGGTCGTGGTGGCTCGGCCAGGTGGTGGAGGCCGCCCCACTCGGCGCCTGGCCCGCACGGCTGGGCGGCCGTACGCCGGAGGAGATCGTCGCCCTCCCGGTGGCGGACGGCTGGCTGGGCGAACTGCACGCCGCGTGGTGCCGGGCGGCTGTCCGGCAAGGGGACGCGGAGTGGTCCCGCGCCCTGCTCGGCGCCCCCTCCGCGCCGGGTGCGGGCGGGCCCGGCGCGGTGTCGCTGGCCGAGCGCGCACGGCTCCTGGGCACCCTGCCTCCACCTCAACGGGCCGACTGGGTCGCCGAGTTCATCGCCACGCACGGCCTCTCCGAGGCCTTCCAGCTCCTCGGCGTCTGCACGGTCCCCTGGGCCCCATCCCTCGGCCGATCCGTCGTCGACGCCCTGGACATCGCCCGCGACGCCGGCAGCTACCCCTGGAGCTTCAGCGGCGTCATGGGCCTCGCCGAACGCTGCCTCTCCCCTGAGGAGGCCACCCGCCTCGACGCCCTCCTCTCGATACCGGAGGAATCCGAGAACACGGCCCCGGGCGCCGGGAGCTACTGGGCAGAGGCGTTCCAGCGGCTCGCGGCGACGTTGAGGCTGCGGGGGGAGATGCGGCGGGAACTGGAGGCGGGGTGAGGGGCGGTGTGGGGGCGAGTCGAGCGGGGGTGGCTGAGGTGGAGGCGTCGCATGGAGGGCTGGCGGATCGAGGGGAGCTGGGTGGGGGCGGACAGCGCGAACGGCAACTGGGCAAGGGCAGTTGCCCTGGGGGCGAGCCCGGCGGGGGTGGCCGAGGCGAGGGAGCATCTCACCGGGGCCGGCGAGCCGAGAGGGAGCCGAGCAAGGACGACCAGCACGAACGGCAACGGTCAAGGGCCGTTGGGAAAGGGGCAGCTGACTTGGGGGCGAGCTGGGCGGGGCCTGCCGAGTCGAGGGGGACTCATGCAGAGGCGGGCGGCGTGAACAGCAACCCTGCAGGGGCAGCCGAGGTGGGAGGGCGCCTCGTAAGGGCAGCCGGTGCAAAAGGCGATCGTGTGGGAGCCGACGGCATGAGGGCGGGCCGGGGAGGGGCAGTCGGCCCGAAGGGGAGGTGCGCACCAGCAGTCGAAGTGAGAGGGGTTCTCTCGGAGACGGTCGGTGTGAGGGGGGACCGTGTGAGGGCAGCCCGTCTCAAGGTGGCGGGTACGAGGAGCGGCCATGTGGGGACAGCCTGCCCCAAGGCAGTCGACGGCAAGACGCGCCGCTCTCGGCGGGAGCCTCGGGAGGGTCAGGTGCTGGGGAGGGTCGGGGCGAGTATGCCGACCCGCGTTGCCACGGCGGGCCGGCGGCTATGCCGTCTGTGGGGAGCCGTCGTCCTTCTCTTCCTCTTGCACGTCGTCAAGAAAGTGAACCTGCGGAGGGATGGCATCGAGGCGACGCCCTTCCCGAGGCCGGATGCCAGGCGATCGCCCCTTCTCTCTGGGGCCACAGAACTCCAGGGCGGTCCGGAAGACCCCGGCGTCTCTTCACCTCTCGTACTGCCGCACATCCTCCCGCACCCACTCGGCGACCGACCGAGGTGCGACGCCGGTCGTGAAGATCTCCGCGATGCCCTTCTCCTTGAGCGCCGGGACGTCCGCCTCGGGGACGGCGCCGCAGCCGAAGACGCGGATGTCCGTGGCCTCGTACTCGCGGAGGAGGTCGAGGGCGGCGGTGAGGAGGGCACCCGACTCGGTGAGGGCGAACAGCACGATCGCGTCCGCGTCCTCCTGGACGGCGGTGCGGACGACGATGTCGGGGGTCTGCCGGAGCCCGGTGTAGACGACCTCGACGCCGGCGTCACGCAGTGCCCGTGCGACGGCCTCGCCCTCACGGCCGTCCCCCGCCTCGGCCACCACGACACGCACCAGCCCGGCCGCCACACCCATCGCCGCCTCCTTGAAGGAACCGCTTCACCGACACCATCCCGGCACGAACGTCCCGGCCCCGCCCGAGTCCAAGAAGTGAACGGGCGTTTCCTACAGCTTCCCGTAACCAGTCGTTTCACGGTGAAGGGCGAGGGGCACATCACACAGTGGGACACGTTCACAGCGCGCAGCTCTCCTCACCCCAGAGGGAACAAGCGCGACGGGAGCCGCAACGAGGTCGCCGTACCGCCGCGCCGAGGCCGCGCGGTGGGGCGGTACGGCGAGTCGGCGCAGGCACGATGGGCACGAGAAAAGCAGGTAAGGCACGACAAGCGGGGAAGCCTCGTCGCCAACACCGGCAAGGAGCCTCGCCGCGTCACGGGCAGCAGTTCACGCACCGCGCATCACCAGCACCCCTCACCAGCCGAGCCGCCCGGCCCCCCCTCTTCACCACCCCGTCGCCTCACCGACCCCCTCCGCCCGGCCTCCCACCGAGGGCACACGGGGGAACGGAGCCGTTCCTCCCGTGCGCCGACAGGAGGTCGGCCATGACACACGCCGCACAGGCCCCGGTTCCCGCCACCCAGGCCCCGACGCGCGCACCTCAAGCCCTCACCGATCCCACCCCGCCGCCGACGGCCCGGACACCGG
>DATCQX010000489.1:0-3674 GCA_036569285.1 Streptomyces sp. | reverse complement strand
TGACGCGTACGCCCGGGTCCGCCATGTCGAGGAGGCCATGGCCCGAGCCGTTGCCGACCCGCGCTTCCTTCCCTTCCTCGCTCTGCACGAGACGGAGGCGTGGGTGCTCGCCGCCGCGAATGAACTCTCCGAACTGGTCGGGGTACCCGCTCTGGCGGGCACACTCCGGGCTCAGGTGACGGCTGCGGGCGGTCCCGAACTGGTGGACGGCGGTCCCGATACCGCTCCGTCCAAGCGGATCGTCCGGGCCCACCTCGGTTACAAGAAGGTCGTGGACGGCTCCGACGCCGTCGAACTGCTGGGTCTCGACGCCCTGCGCGCTGTCTGCCCGCATCTCGACGGGTGGCTCAAGCGTTTGGACGACCCGCCGAACGCTTGAGGATGCAGCCCGCGTTCGGGAGCCATGGCCGGAGCGGGTGCGGAGGTCATCCTTGGCGCTCCCCCTGCCCGTCCCGCAAGGTGTCGCGCAGGGAGCGCCAGGCGCGGATTGTGTTGCCGATGTCCACCAACAGCCCTCGGAGTTGGCGGATCAGAACCCGCGCAGCGCACATGGCGGTAACGACTTCGCATTCCACCGCGAGCCCGCTCATCGGCTGCTCCCTGCCTCGGGCATCAGCCTCTTTGTCTCGCGCCGCGAAGTCTTTACCACGCTTGGCAAATTTCGTGATCACCCTGCTTCACTCATGTGAGGCGCCGTACGAGAATCGCCGCCATGACGGCGCTGGGTGATGGCCCCCGCTGCCCGGCGTTGCGCCGACGCCGTCGAATGCGGCGGGCGCTGTCGCCCAGGGCGAGCCGGGGTCGTGTCCGGTCCGTGGGTTCGTTTCGGGGCGGGACTGCGCGTAGGGGGTGGGAGGCTGACGTCCAGCCGGGATCCGGCCAAAGTCTGAGGTCCCCCTGAGGTTTCCCCGACTCGTCGTGCCCAACAATCACAGGCAGACGGAAACGGCGTGTGCATGCCAGCCGGGGAGGCGTCCTGGGGGCGCTGTGGTGGTGTGTCGGTCCTTCTGTCTGTGACCGATCTGCCTGTGACCGAGTGATCGGCTTCATCGAAACGGGGACCCATGAGATACGTGTTGACGCGCACCGCCCTTCCGCTCGTGACCGCTGCGACCGTGCTGTTGACGGCGTCCGGGGCGGGTGCCGCGACGGCGGACGACGAGCCTGTGCCGGCCGGCGGTACGAAGATCGTCATGAACGACGGGACGGTCGTCGGGGCCGACGACGAGATCGACTTCGCGTTCGAGGGGGACGAGCCGGAGCCGAGGCCGACGAAGTCTCCGTTCGGGTCTGTCTGCCCCGAGGTGAACCAGCCGCCGGAGTACACGGTGAAGGGGAAGCCGTACTTCCTGGCCGACAAGGACGAGCCGCAGTCGACGTGGCTCCAGCCCCGGCAGTCGGTGTCGTGGAACGTGTCGGGCTCGCACACGTTCACGTTCGACGTCAACGGCGGGTACGAGGCCGAAGGCAAGATCATCGTGGCCAAGGCCAAGGTGAAGATCGACGTCAAGATCGGCAACTCGTGGACGTGGTCGGGGTCCCAGACGGTCTCCGACACGAACAGCACCAACAAGGCGTACCGGGCCGTTCTCGGGCAGGTGGGCTGGAAGCTGACGTCGGTGAAGACCTGGTACGCCCCGCCCTGCGTCAAGAAGACGAAGACCCTCACCGTGAAGGCCCCGCGCAAGGGTGACATGTCGATCGGCCGCCAGAAGTCGTGAACCGGGCAGCGGTGCGACGAGGCGCGGGCGTGCCGTGCCTCGTCGCCGCCGTGGCGCTCACCGGTGCCTGTGACGCGGGGGGCGCGGCGAAACCGCCGTCCCCCAGTCCCTCGGTGAGCCAGGACGCCGTGACCTCGTACGGCAAGCCCGCCAAGGCGATCCTCGACCGCGTGTTCGTCGGCCGGGAGGAGATCGGCAGCGGATACGGGCGCCTGGAGGGCCGGTTCGGCAACACGGCCCCCGACACTGCGAAGGACGTGCTGAGCGCGACCTTCGCCTTCACCTGCTCGGGGGGCGGAAAGGTGACCCTCGGCCTCACGGCCGCGGGCAAGGACGTCCCGACGACGGCACGTACCGTCACCTGCGACAAGTCGGTCTCCCAGCAGAGCGTGGAGACTCCCGGACCCGGCGCCCTGGGCTTCCGGGCCGATACGGCGGATCCGGGGGACGGGGATTTCGCCTACGCCTACTACGTGGAGAAGCGGCAGGCGGACTAGGCATGGGGTGTCGGCACCTTCACACAGGAGGTGCAGCCTCGCGGCGTGACGGTCGTCCGCAAGGGAGCGCTCATCGCGAGGCCCCTGACGCGGGACGCGGTCGTCGAAGCCGCGCCGCCCTAGGAACCCGCCTCCGCCGGCCGTGCGTGGGTCAGACCCGGGTGAGGCGGACCACCACCGTCTCGGCGGTCTCGACCGGCACGGAGTAGTCCGGGTCCGTCGCCGTCGCGCGGCCCTCCACCTCGACGTTCCCCCGCTGGAAGGGGACCGAGCCGGTGGGGACGGCGGTGCCGGTCCAGGCGGTGGGGGTGCCCGGGGTGCAGGGCACCGACGTGGAGTAGGAGCCGCGGATGAGGTCGCGCCCCTTCACCTGGGTGACGTTGCCGGTGACGGTCACCCGTGCCGGCTTGTTGCAGCTCACCGTGCCGTGGAAGGTGGCCTTGCCGTTGAGGGCGCTCGCGGTGCCGGTCAGGGCGATGTCGAGGCCGAGGCCGAGCCTGGCTGGTGGGGCGGGGTTCTCGATGTGGATCTCGCCGCGTGCGGCCGGGGTGCCGTCCTCGCAGTGCTGTACGAAGGAGGCGTCCAGTTTCTTCACGTACCCCTCAGGGCCGAACTCCACCGCGGAGACGGTGAAGGTGCCGGTGAGCTGGTTGCAGCCCCGTCCGTTGCCGCTGAGCGACAGGCCCGGCTCGGTCGCGTCGTTGAAGGGGTAGCGGGTGGCTCCGGTGTACGTCCCCGGCGTGAGGGCCCGGCCGGCCGGCGCCACGAGGTCCAGGTCCCACCAGTCGCCGTTCGCCCCGTCGACGGAGACGATGACACCTCCGTCGCCGCTGGTGGCGGAGACGTCCATGCGGTCCTGGGGCGCCGTGTAGGCGTACGATCTGCCGCCGCTGATGTAGTCGCCCTGGTCCCCGCTGAAGCTGAAGGACCCCTGGGCAACCGGCAGGGCGTGCGCCTCGGTGCCGGAGAGCAGACCGGTGGTTCCGGCGGCCATGGCCAGCGCGAGGGTGAGGGTGGCGGTCGTACGGGCCAGGACACGGTTGAGCAGGCTGAAGTTCATGGACGTCCCCCTGGAGAGATGGCATGAGCCGTACTCGCCGACGGGGCACACCCTTTCGCCGGCGAGGCGAGTCTGCCAACCGGACGGGGGCCCGACAACCATGCCGAGTGGGGATTCCGGCCAAAAACCGGCCCCGGCCTCAGCCAAGGACCGGTCCCTCAGCCCGCGTTCAGCTCCGCCAGCGGCAGCGTGTGGCTCGTCTGGAGGACCTTCGCCCGCAGATACCGCACGTTGTGGGGCGTCGTGAAGACACCCGTGGGGACGCGGTTCTGGACGGTCATGCCCAGGGAGCGGAGCTGGGCGGCCTTGTCGGGGTTGTTGGACAGGAGGTCGAAGGCGGGGACGCCGAGGGCGTGGAGCATCTGTGCCGCCGCCGTGTAGTCGCGGCCGTCCTCC
>DATCQX010000488.1:0-13904 GCA_036569285.1 Streptomyces sp. | reverse complement strand
TCGGCGGGCTTCTTCTTGGCCTTGGCGATCTCCTGGAGGACGCTGACCTTGCCGAAGTCGAAGTCGGTGGTCAGCTTGTTGAGGTTGTCCTCGAAACGCCGGCGCAGGTCGTCCGCCGGGAAGTTCTGCAACACCTCGTTGTTCGCGATGAGTTGGGCGACGCGCTGCCGCTCCGACGGGTCGATCTGGCCGTCCGCCGCCGCCACGAGCGCGCACATGGCCATGCTCGCGTCACGGAACGCGCCGCTCTTGAGGTCGTTCTTCTTCGCGACGAGCTGGTTCTGCATCTGCGACGCGGAGTCCTTGATGCGGTCCCAAAGGGCCATGAACACTCCAAAAACCAGGGGCGCCCACTTCCGGCCGCCCTGCTTTTACCTGCCTACATCTTCTACAGGAACGTAGAAGTTAATGCGTCGGTTCCCGGTCATGTCCGGTTCCCCGACCGGCTTCGTCCCCCGTCCGATTCATTCAAGACCCCTGCCCCTCCCGCTCGCTACGTTCGGCGGATGAACAACACCGACTCCCTCCACCTCGCCGTCCGCATCGCCCGCCCCGCCGCCGTCGTCTACCGCTATGCCGCCGACCCCGCTCACCTCCCCGCCTGGGCCCACGGCCTCGGCGACACCGTGGAGAAGACGGACGGCGCATGGGTCGCCCACTCCGACCTCCTCGGCCGTGTCACCGTGACGTTCACTCCCGACAACGACCTCGGTGTCCTCGACCACTACGTGACCTTCCCTACGGGGGAGACCGTCCACAACCCCATCAGGGTCATCCCCTACGGCGACGGCCAGTGCGAGTTCGTCTTCACCCTCCGGCGCCAACCAGGCGTGAGCGACGCCGAGTTCGAGCGGGACGCGGCGATGGTGGGCGCGGACCTGGCCCGCCTCAAGGAGTTGCTGGAACAAGGGTCGTAGGGGGCGTAGGGCGAGCGGCAGCAGGGGGCGGGCCGCTCGCTGGGACGGGTACTCGGGACACGGACGGCGTGACCCTCTAGGGTGAGTGCGGCTGTGACGGGGGATGTGGACATGCCGGAGGTACCCATGAGGAAGGGCGCTGCGACAGCGGCCCTGATCGTCGTCGCCGCGCTGGCACTCGGCGGCTGCGGCAAGGAGCACGCGACGGCGGGGGCGAGCGGCGGGACGGCCGGGGCCGGCGGCGGTTCAGCCGGAGTGACCCCCGATACCCGTCCGACCCCTGACGGCACCCGTAGTACTTCCGGTGCCTCCACCCCTACCCCCGCCACCTCTCCCGGCTCCCCCTACGTGGAACCCGGAGCCGGTGACGGCGCCCCTCACTACCGCGAGAACAACGGCTTCCGCATCCCCGGCGAGATGTCCGACGCCAGTGCCGCCGACGCCCAGCGCGAGGCCGACCGCATCGAGCCCGTCCTCAAGAACCTGTGGCAGCAGAAGAAGTGGGACCCGGCGTCCGTCCGCACGGCGATGCTCCGGCTCGGCTACAAGGAACAGCACGTCGACGCCAAGGGCCGATCGCTGGGCGGCACCCTCCAGGTCGAGCCGATGATCCCCCGTTACGAGAACGACCAGTACGTCGTCCCCGAGGGCGCGAGGATCGGCCTCCACGTCCACGACGACGCCTGCGTCACCGCCTTCATCCAGAAGACCAACTACCAGGTCTCGACCAACGGCCCCTACCTGGAGACCGGTTGCTTCGAGCCCCCGTCCGGCCACTGACCGCTCACCCCTTCACCTCCGTGTTCTGGCAGGCGTGCAGCAGCCACTTCCCGTCACCCCGCCGCGTCATGACGTAGAGCGGGGCACCCTCGGAACCGCCCCCGTTCCCCTCAAAGTCCCCTTCGGCCGAGCGGTACACCTGCCGCACCTTCACCGCCGCCACGTCGGGCCGCAGGAACTGGATGTGCACCGGCTCGTAGCTCACCTCCCCGTCCCAGCTCGCGGCGGGCAGCACGGCCCGGGTGAACTCGGCGATCGCGTCGAGCCCGATCAGGACCTTGCCGTGCGCGGTCGTCCAGAGCGCGTCGGGATGGAACAGGGCGAGAAACCCTTCCGGGTCCTTCGCGCGCTGCGTCCGCTCGACGGCGGCGACGACCTCCTCGATGGCCCGGATGTCCGCGGCTTCGGCACCCGCGGTGCCGGTCACCCCGATCGCCCCCGTAGCCCCCGTAGTACCTGCCAGGCCGCTCGTCCCTGTCGTGTCAGTCCTCGTCATGCGGCCCATCTTGCGACCTCAAGCAAAGTCGAGGTCAAGGGCGGGTAGTGGGCTCCCCGCCCGCGTGCGTCGTACTTCAGGGCTAGTACTACCGTCGGGCCTCGAAGCAATACCTGAGAGGTACGACCCCGATGAACGCCCTGCCCGCCCCTACCCCCGCTCACCTCCTCACCGCCTGGCAGCTCGACGTCCCGGCGCTGCTGCTGATCGCCGTGCTCGGCGGGGCCTACGGGTGGGGTGTCCTGCGGCTGAGGGGACGGTGGCCGGTCGTGAGGACGGTCGCCTTCGCGGGGCTCGGCCTGGGCACACTCCTCGTCGCCACGATGTCCTGGCCGGCCGTCTACGACCACGTCCTGTTCTGGCCCGCCGCGGTCCAGAACATCCTGCTGGACCTGGTCGCCCCGCTCGGCCTCGCGCTCGGGGATCCGCTGCGGCTGGCGGTGGAGGCGCTGCCGGAGCGGTCCGCGGGCCGGGTACGGCGGGCGATGACCGGGCGGGTCGTACGGGCGCTGACGTTCCCGCTCGTCAGCACGGCCCTGGTGCTCGTCACCGAGCTGACCGTCTACTTCACGCCGTACTTCTCGACCGCCCTGCGCGTCGGCTGGCTCCACGAGCTGATGTACCTGAACCTCCTGGCCGCCGGGTGCCTCTTCGTCGTACCCGTACTCACCAAGGAGGAGACCCTCCCGGCCTGGTGCACCCATCCCGTAAGGGCCGCCCTGGTCTTCCTCGACGGCATCGTCGACGCCGTACCGGGTCTCGTCGTCATGACCCACGGCTCGCTCATCGCGGGCGCGTGGTACCTCCACCACCGGCCCGCCTGGGCCCCGAGCGTCAGCCACGACCAGCAGCTCGGCGGCGGCCTCATGCTGAGCATCGCCGAACTCGTCGCGCTGCCCTTCCTGCTGGCGATCCTCGTCCAGTGGGCCCGGACGGAACGCGTCCAGACGGCGGCACTCGACCGCCGCCTGGACGAGGAACAGGCGGCCCGCGACGCCGTCCGCTCCGAGAAGACCCCCGGCCCCGCCCACCCCGATCACTCCGAGGAGCCGGACCGGGTACGCCCCTGGTGGGAGACGGAACGCAACGAGGTCGCGTCCCGCATCCGCCGCCAGCACGGGTCCGACTGAGGTTCGCCGGCTGCGGCACCAGGGGTACTGCCGACCGAGGTACTACGGGTACTACGGGGTCGACTCTGGGGGTTCTCCGGGTACAGGGCCGCGTACCTCTACGGAGCTACCTCCGGGGTATCACCGCGCGACTACCCGCGAGGTATCCCCCTGCCTCTCAGGTATCGGCCCGCCCCAGGCCCCCTCAGGACGCCGCCCGCCGATCCGGCGGCGTCTCCTCCCGCCTCACCGCCTCCCCCCGCACGATCCGCGGCGCCCCCTCACCCTCCGGGGCCACCTGGTTCCCCTCCTCCTTCGCGGCCCGGGCCTCCGCCTTGAGGATGCGTGCCGACTTCCCCGCCGAGCGCGCCAGTTCGGGCAGCTTCTTCGCGCCCAGGACGGCTATGACGACGATGAGGACGACAGCCAGCTCGCTGAGTCCGAACACGTCAGTCCTCGCCCTCGTCGTCGCCCTCGAAAAAGTCCCCGATCTCGTCGACGACCTCCGCCGCGACCATCCCGCCGACGACACCCACCGCGAGCCCGGCCGCCCCGGCCGCGATGGCCGTCCCCATCCCCGGTCCGGAGCGACGCTGCTCCTCGTGGCCGCCGCCGTGCCCGTACGCGTCGTACTTGCCGTGCTCCCCGTACGGCGCCTGCTCCCCGTACGACCCGTACCCCCCGGGTACCCCCTGCCCCGCATACCCCGCGGCCCCGTACCCGTACGACCCCCGGTGCTCCGCGAGCTGCCGCACCCACCCCTCGACCTCCGCGTTCCAGTCCCGGACGTCCTGGTGCCCGACGACATGGCGGCTGAGGGAGTCGGAGGAGGAAGCGCCGTAGCCCCCGCGTTTGTCGGCCTCAAGGACGACCTCGACCCCGGAGGGGCTCGCGAGGAAGGTCACCTCGATCTCGTTGAAGACCCCCGCGTACTGCGGCGAGGGGGTGATCTCGATCTCCTGGTAGAAGGGGAGCTGCTGCCCGGTCCCGCCGATGCGGCCGTATTCCAGGTCGGCCGAGCGGAAGCCGAAGCCGAGCTGCCCGAACGCCTCCAGGACAGCCTCCTGCGCGGGCAGCGGAACGACGGTCAGCTGGTCGAGGTCGCCCTTGTCCTTGGCGCCGGCGACCGCCAGCTCGGTCCGTACCCCGAGGACGACCCCTAGGGGCTGCCCGTACAACTCGGTGATCGGTGTCTCCCAGGGCAGCGTCAGGGTGAAGGGGACGCTGCGGGTCTCCCCCTCGGCGAGCCGGAAGCCGCCGCCGACGACGGTGCGGTCGAAGACGACGACGCCGTCGCTCTCCCCCTCCGCGTGCTCCACCTCCACCCGGGCGACGAGTTCGAGCGTGAGGTGCTCGATATCGAAGTCGGCGCCGCCGCCCTTGAGGTGGACCTGACCGGAAAGAGCACCGCCGGGACGGACGGGGGCCGGGTCGAGGACCGTGTCGACCGTGGGGCCGCCCACGCCGAGCGAGCCGAGCAGTCGCTTGAACACCATCGTGGCGTCCACTCCTTCATCACGGGCCGGTACGCGCGAGTTCTTCACGCGTGAGCCTTCTACATTCAAGTAGAAGCAGAATAGGGTCGGTGGCGCGGCACAGGGCAGAGCTTCGCGCCCGCGTGCCGGGAACGGCTGAAAACGGTTGCCGGACGTTTCCGTGTGCCCTGGTGGGGGCGATCCTCCGCCGGGCGCGGGAACCAGGTCTCGGCCACAATCGTTGCCAAGGTGAACGTTCGGAGCGAACGTTTCTGCGATCAAGGAGTGCATGCGTGTCCGCCAGATCGACGGACTCCCCGGGGCACAGTCCCCGACCACCCCGCCCGACCCTGAGTACTACGGGTCTCCCTGAGAGCGGCGCCCGGCGGGGTGGTGTCCGATGAGCGCCGCGCAAGCCTGGCTCGGCCTGCTGGCCGTCCTGGTGCTGACCCTGGGGACCGGATACTTCGTCGCCCAGGAGTTCGCGTACGTCTCCGCCGACCGGCTGGCTCTCGCGCGTGAGGCCGAGAAGGGCGACCGGAAGGCGGCCCGCGCGCTGACCGTGCTGGAGCGCCTCTCGTTCATGCTCTCCGGCGCCCAGCTCGGCATCACCGTCACCGGTCTGGTCGTCGGCTTCATCGCGGAACCCTCCGTCTCCGCGTTGCTGAAACCGCTGCTCACCGACATCGGTGTGCCCGAGGGTGCGGTCGGCGGGATCTCGGTCGTCCTCGCCTTCGTGCTCGCGACGGTCGTCCAGATGGTCATCGGCGAGCTGGCGCCGAAGAACCTCGCCATCGCCGTGCCCGAGCGGCTGGCGAAGGCGCTGGCCGGCTCGACCCTGTCGTACCTGAAGGTCGCCGGCCCGGTGGTGCGCGTCTTCGACGGCGCCGCCGACAGGCTGCTGCGGAAGGCCGGTATCGAGCCGGTCGAGGAGCTGCACCACGGCGCGACCCTGGAGGAGCTGGGCCATCTCATCGGAGAGTCCCGGGAACAGGGCGAGTTGCCCGGCGCCACCGCCCAACTCCTCGACCATGCGCTGGAGTTCTCCGAGCGCACGCTCGACGAGGTGATGGTCCCGCGCGCCGACGCCGTCTTCATCCGCAAGGACGCGACCCTCGCCGAGGCGGTCGAACTCATCGCCAAGCATGGCCACTCCAACTATCCGGTGCTCGGCGACCACCCCGACGACGTCGCGGGCGTGCTCGGCGTACGGGAGTTGATGGCGCTGCCCGCCGACCGCTTCACGGCCACGACGGCCGGCGCCTCGGCGCGCCGCCCCCTGCTCCTGCCCGACACGCTCCCGCTGCCGGACGCGGTCGAGCACATGCGCACCGAGGACGACGAGTTCGCGGTCGTCCTCGACGAACACGGCGGTGTCGCGGGCATCGTCACCTATGAGGACATCGCCGAGGAACTCGTCGGTGACATCGCCGACGAGAGCGACCGCATCACCGAGATCGCCGTCGCGGACGGCGCCGGCTGGCTGGTCGACGCGGGCCGCCGCCTCGACGAGGTCGCCGAGGCCACCGGCGTCCACCTCCCCGAGGAGGAGGACTACGACACCGTCGCCGGTCTGATCGTCGACCGCCTCGGCCGCTTCCCGACTGTCGGGGACAGCCTGAACATCCCTCTCGGGGACGGGAGTTCGGCGAGGATCGACGTCCGCAGCCTCGACCGCCATGTCCCGGAGCGGGTCCGCCTGGAGGTGCGGTCGGCATGAGTTTCCCGATGGCACTCTTCGTCACCCTGTTGCTGCTGGCCGGCAGCGGGTTCTTCGTCGCCGCCGAGTTCGCGCTCGTGGCGGCCAAACGGCACCGCATCGAGAAGGCGGCGGCCGAGGGCAAACGCGGCGCGAGTGCGGCCCTGGCGGGTATGCGGGAGCTGTCGCTGATGCTGGCGGGCGCCCAACTCGGCATCACCGTCTGCACCTTGGGTCTCGGCTCGGTGTCGAAACCGGCGATCTCCCACGAACTCGACCCGCTCCTGCACGACTTGGGGCTGCCGAGCGCGCTCAGTTACGGCATCGCGTTCGCCGTGGCGATGATCGTGGTCGTCTTCCTGCACATGGTCGTCGGTGAAATGGCCCCGAAATCCTGGGCGATCGCGCATCCCGAGCGCTCGGCGATGCTGCTGTCCCCGGTGTTCCGGGGCATCGTGAAGGTCGTCCGCCCGCTCATCAGCGTCCTCAACGCGGTGAGCAACGCCCTGGTCAGGCTCTGCCGGGTCACCCCGCGCGGCGAGCTGGCGTCCGTCCACAACCGGGAGCAACTCGCCCACCTCGTCGAGGAGTCGGAGCGGATCGGGCTGATCAGCAAGGACGACTCCGAGCTGATCACCAACTCCCTGACGGAACCTCAGGTGCCGGTCTCGGAACTCCAGGTGCCCGCCGAGCACATCACGTCGGTCCCCGCCGACGCGGACGTCGAGACGATCCTCGCGCTCACCACGGCCCACGACCGCAGCCGCCTGCTGGTCCGCGACGGTGACACGGTGGTCGGCTCGGTCCACGCCCGCGACGCCCTGGTCGCCCGCTCCCGCCGGCGCACCACCACCGCCCGCGACCTGGCCCGACCGGTGCCCGAACTGGCCCCCGAACACACCGTCGCCGAGGCGATCGAACAACTCCGGCGCCGCCGGGCCACGTTGGCGGTCGTCCGGGACGAACAGGGGAGGCTCACCGGGCTGGTCACACTGGACGACCTGTTGGCACGGCTGCTGCATCCTCAAGGCGCCTGATCCTGGCGGAAGTTGGGCTGTACCAGCGGCCCCCTGCCGCAGCGAGGCCAACCGGCGGCGTCGCTGCGGCAGGCTGGGGCGGACCTCAGGCGCTCCTCGGCCATGGCGGTTCGACGACCGACTTGAGCGCGGCTTTCAGGCGGCGAGGCGGCGAGGCGGCGCGTCGGGAGTGTGCTACCTGAGATTGACCCGAGCCTGATGACGGCCCTTTGAAGGCCCCCGGTAAGAGCCGTGCAAATGGGGCGTAAGGTGCCAGGAAATGGCTCTCCAGGCGTCACTCCGGGTTCACCCGGGGGTTCCTGTGCCCGCCCGGACCCGGTGCTTACCGTACGGAACGCCCCCTTCCTGTCGATTGCCCGGAGCCTCGCCATGCCCCACCGGATCCCCGTCCGGACCTCCGTGTCCGCCCGCTCTCTGCGTACGGCGGCAGCCGTCCTGTGCGCCGGGGGACTCGCCCTCGCCGCCTCGGCGTGTTCGTCCGCGTCCGCGAGCGGCGGCTCGGATCACGACCTCACCGCGTACGTCGGCGGTGACACGAACATCCAGACGCTGTGGCAGAACATCGTCGTCCCGGCCTTCGAGAAGGCGAACCCCGGGTACAAGGTCAAGGTCGTGTACTCCGCGCACGGCACCGCCGACGCCGCGACGCTCGCCAAGCTCCAGGCCGCCGCGAAGACCAAGCGGGACGCCGGGTACGACGTCATCGAGTCCTCGATCACCCCGGACGCCGCCGCGGCGGGCCTTCTGACAACGGTGTCGTCCGCGAACGTCCCCAACCTGAAGAAGGTGGACCCCTCCCTCCTGGGTCCCGTGAACAACGCGGCCGTGCCCTATCGGGGATCGTCCGTAGTACTCGCGTACGACTCCACCAAGGTGAAGACCCCGCCGAAGACGTACGACGAACTCGTCGCCTGGATCAAGGCCAACCCCGGCAAGTTCGCCTACAACAGCCCCTCCACCGGCGGTTCGGGCGGATCGTTCGTCGAGACCACCCTCGACCGCAGCCTCGACCCGGCGACCCTCAAGACCTTCCAGACCGGGTACGACGCCTCCCTGGAATCCAAGTGGGACACGGGATTCGCCCAGCTCAAGGCCCTCAACCCGTACGTCTACGGTAAGGGGGTCTACCCCAACGGCAACCAGGCCGTCCTCGACCTGCTCGCCAAGGGACAGATCTCCCTCGCGCCGGTCTGGTCCGACATGTACCTCTCGGCGGTCCAGAACCACACGCTCGACTCGACCGTGAAGTTCACCCAGATCTCCACCCCGACCTTCACCGGCGGCGCCTCCTACATCGGCATCCCCAAGAGCGGCGGCAAGCAGAAGGCCGCGCTCAAGCTCGCCGACTTCTTCCTGGAGGCGGCCCAGCAGGACGCGATCGTCAAGAACCTCGCCGCCTACCCGGTGATCCCGATCAGCGAACTCCCCAAGGAGACCGCCGACAAGTTCGCGGGCGTCGACGTCACCAAGCTGCGCCCCGGCTACTCCGGCAAGACCGGCAACGACATGAACAACCTGTGGCAGCAGAAGGTACCCGGTCAGTGAGTCTCGCCCCACGCGAACGGGGCACCGGGCACACCCCGGGCCCCGTGCCGGCCGGAGAAGCGACCCGAGCAGGCGCAACGCGACGACAACAGCCGCACCCCGACGGCGACTCGGGAACCCGGCGCACATCCGGCCGCGCCGGGCGCGCATCCGACGTCACCGCACGCACCGTTGACCGCACCCGGCGTCAACGCCCGCGCCCCGGCGGCCTGTTGGTCCTCCCGCCGCTCCTCCTGGTCGCCCTCTTCGTCGGCATCCCGGTCGTCTCCGGCGTGCTCTACACGCTCGGCCACTTCGGCGGCCTCAACTCCGTCATCGCCGCGATCGGCCTGCACCAGCACGCCGCCGACCACTGGTGGGGCACCCTCGGCGCCTACCGCGAGGTCCTGACCAGCGACGTCTTCCTGCGCAGCCTGACGGCGACGGTCGAGGTCACCCTCCTGAGCGTCGTCACCGTGTTCGCGCTGGCCCTCACCGTCGCCCTCTACGCCCGCCTCACCGGCGGCAGGACCGCGAAGATCGTCAGCGCCCTCGCGATCACGCCGCTGTTCCTGCCCGCGGTGATCGGCTCGTACGCGATCCTCACCTTCTACGCGGGCGACGGCGCCCTCACCACCCTCGCCCACGCGCTGGGCTGGGCCCACGCGCCCCGGCTCAGCTACACGATCTGGGGCGTCGTCATCGGCCAGGTGTGGACGAACCTGCCGTTCGCCGTCCTCGTGCTGTCCTCCGGCCTCGCCGCCGTGCCGGACGCCCTGATCGAGGCGGCCCGGGACGCGGGAGCCGGACGTACGCAGGTGGTACTACGGGTACTGCTCCCCATGGCGGGCGTACCGGCCGTCATCACGGCCGCGTTCACCACCATCTCCGTACTCGGGAGCTACACCGTCCCCTACCTCGTGGGTCCTACGGCCCCGACGATGCTCGGGGTACAGCTCGCGAACACCTTCCAGTCCTACAACCAGCCCCAGCAGTCCCTGGTGATGGCGGTCGTCGTGTTCGCGCTCGCGTCGCTCGTGGGCGTGGCGTACGTCCGGGCCAACGTCCGTGAGGCCAGGAAGGCGGCGGCGACCCGATGACGACGACCGTACGCATCCTCCGCAAGACCCTTACGGGACTAGGGGTCGGGCTTCTCGCCCTGTTCATCCTCGGCCCGCTGCTGTGGCTCTTCCCGCACGCGTTCGCCGGCACCTGGCGCTACCCGGACCTCCTCCCGCAGGAGTGGACCCTGCGCTGGTGGCGGACCGTCGAGAGCAACCCCGACCTGGTCGCGGCGGTGCGCTGGAGCTTCGTCTTCGCGCCGGTCGCCACGCTGCTGTCGGCCGTCGTCTGCCTGCCCGCCGCGTACGCGTTCTCCCGGTTCGACTTCCCCGGCCGCCGCTTCTTCCTCGTCGCGCTGTTCTCCGTGAACGCCTTCCCGAAGATCGGCCTGTACGTCGCGATGGCGTCGCTCTTCTACACGCTGAACCTGATGACGACGTTCTGGGGCGTCGTCATCGTCCAACTCCTCGGCACCGTCGTCTTCATGACCTGGCTGCCGGCCGCCGCGTTCTCCTCGGTGCCGCGCAGCCTGGAGGAGGCGGCCCGCGACGCCGGAGCCGGTCCGCTGACCGTGTTCTGGCGCGTGACCCTGCCGATCGCCCGCCCCGGCATCCTCGTCGCGGTGATCCTCTCCTTCCTCGCCGCGTTCGACGAGGCCCAGGGCACCCTGCTGGTCGGCGCGCCCGTCTACCTGACCATGCCGACGGCCATGTACAGCATGGTCACCAACTACCCCGAGGGCGTCGCGGCCGTCTTCTCGCTCCTGCTGTCCGTCCCGTCCGTGGTCCTGCTGTTCGGCGTCCGCCGGCACATCATGGGCGGCCACCTCGCCGAAGGGTTCCAACTGCGATGAATTCAGGGCTGGTTCTGTCCGGTCTGACCAAGACCCTCGGCGGCCGGACGATCGTCGACGGACTCGAACTGCGGGTGGAACCCGGCGAGATGGTCTGCCTGCTCGGCCCCTCCGGCTGCGGCAAGACCACAACACTCCGCATGGCGGCGGGATTTCTCACCCCGGACACCGGCCGCGTCGAGATCGGCGGCACCGACTACGCGGCCGTACCTCCCGAACGGCGGCCCACCGCCATGGTGTTCCAGAACTACGCGCTCTGGCCGCACATGACCGTCGCGGGCAACGTCGGCTTCGGCCTCAAGATGCACAAGGTGCCCGCGGCCGAGGCGAAACGGCGCGTCGCCGAGGCCCTCGACCTCGTCGGTCTCGCCCACCACGCCGACAGCTACCCGGCCCGCATCTCCGGAGGCGAGCAGCAACGCACCGCGCTCGCACGGGCGTTGGAGCTCCAGCCTCAACTCCTGCTCCTGGACGAGCCGTTGTCCAACCTGGACGCCAAACTCCGCGAACGCGTCCGCGAGGAGATCCGCGACATCCAGCAACGCCTGGGCATCACCACCCTGTTCGTCACCCACGACCAGGACGAGGCCCTCAGCGTCGCCGACCGCATCGCCGTCATGAACGCGGGCCGCATCGAGCAGTACGCCGCCCCCGACGACCTCTACCGCACCCCCGCGACCCTCTTCACCGCCGAGTTCGTCGGCAGCCTCAACCGGCTCGACGACATCACCGTCGACCGGGGCGAGCTGCGTCTCGCGGACGGCACCGGGCTGCTGCGGTGCGCGGAGGCGGTGGGCCCCGCGGGGCCGGGCAGGACGGTCGGCATCCGGCCCGAGGAGATCCGGCTCGGTACCGAGGACGGCAGCCCCGCCGTCGTCACCCGGGTCCTGCCCCGGGGCCACTTCACCGAGGTGGTCCTGCGGATGGATACCGCGGGGGTGGCCCTCAGGTCGTACCTCACCGGAGGTACCCCCGGAGTAGGGGAGCGGGTCCTGGTCTCGGCAGGCCGCGCGCTGTCGTACGACCTTCAGGGCGCCGCCGAACAGAACGCCAAGCAGGGCGCCGCCGTCCAGGGCGCCGCCGCGTGAGCGCGCTCGCGGTGGCCCACCGGGGCGACCCCCGGGGCGCGGTCGAGAACACGCTGACGGCGATCCGGCTCGCGGCAGCCGCCGGGGCCGACGCCATCGAGGTGGACCTGAGGCGTACCGCCGACAAGGTCCTCGTCCTCCACCACGACGACGACCTCAGCCGCCTGTGGGGCCGCCCCGAACGCATCGCCGACCTCACCCGGGCCGAACTGGACGCCCTCGCCCCCGAGATCCCCACCCTCTCCGAGGCGCTGGAGACCACGGACCGCCCGCTCCTCCTCGACACCGGCGACCCGGAACTCGCGGTCGCCGCCCTCGCCGAGATCCACGGCACCGACGCCATGTTCTGCGGCTCGGCGGAGGCGATGGCCGCCGTCCGGGCCCGGGACGACCGGATCACCCTCTTCCTCAGCTGGTACGGCGCCGAACCCCCGGACGGGCCGGTCCTCAGCGCCGTACGCCCCCAGTACTACAACCCCGAGCACCGGTTCCTGAGCTCTCAGGACGTACGGGTATGGCACGACCGGGGCATCAAAGTCAGCTGCTGGACGGTGGACGACGCCGTCCGGCGGGAAGAACTGATCTCCTGGGGTGTGGACGCGATCATCAGCAACGACGTGGAAGGCGTGGTGAAGAGCTGTGCGTGACGAGGTGGATCTCGACGCGGCGATGGAGGTCGCGACGGAGCTGGCCCACTGGGCGTCGGAGGTGATCCGCCGGCCTCGTCCTCAGGAGGTACGCCAGAAGGACGGCCCGGCGGACATCGTCACCGACCGGGACGAGGAGGTCGAGGCCCACGTCCGCGACGTCCTCACCCGGGCGTTCCCGGAGTACGGGATCGTCGGGGAGGAGTACGGGACCGTCGACGGCGTCCAGGGTGCCCCGCACTGGCTGATCGACCCCATCGACGGCACCACGAACTACGCGCACGGCCTCGGCTGGTGCTCCTTCTCCCTGGGCCTCGCGGCCCCCGACGGCAGCCCGCTGCTCGGCGTCGTGGCCGACCCCTGGCGCGGTGAGGTCTTCACCGCGGTCAAGGGCGGGGGCGCGTTCCTCGACGGTACGCCCCTGAGCGCCGCCCCTCACACGACCCTGACCGGGCACGTCTTCATGACCGAATGGGCCGCGCACCGGCACTGGACCGGCCTCGACGCGCTGCTCGCGGCCCTCGCCGAGCGGCACTGCACGGTCCGCGTGATGGGCTCCACCGCGCTCTCCCTGGTCCAGGTCGCGGCGGGCCGGGCCACGGCCGCCGCGATCGGCGAGTTCCACCCGATCGACGGCCTCCCCGCCCTCCTCATCGCCACGGAGGCCGGGGCCGTCGCCCTGCCCGGGCTGCCCGCGTACGACACCCCGCTGCTGCTGGCCGCGCCGGGCGTGGCGCGGGAGGCGGCGGAACTGCTGCGGGCCGCGCGAGGGTGAGCGCGCGGGCCTGTACCTGAGAGCCAATACCCAGGGGGGACGCTGATCGCGTCCCCCCTCAGCGGTACACCCGTACCCCCTCAGGCACACCCGCTCCGGGAGCGCCGTAAGAGACCCGTCAAGGGTCGTTCCGGCGCCGTATGGGACCCGTCAAGAAGTGTCGGAAACAGCCGTCCCGGGAGGTTTGCTCGAAAGCGTCCGATCCGCTTGCGGATGCATTCGATCCTTCTCAGGAGCTCGCGATGGCCGACCTGGCCTTCGTCGTCACCACGGTCGCGGTGTTCGCGCTGGTGGCTCTCGTCGCCAAGGGGGTGACGAGGCTGTGACCGTCGAGAACGTCGTCGGCCTGATCGTCGCCGTCGCCCTGCTGGGCTATCTCGTCCTCGCCCTGATCTTCCCGGAGAGGTTCTGAGAGCCGCATGGGTCCCGTACTCGCGGGAGT
>DATCQX010000487.1:0-5149 GCA_036569285.1 Streptomyces sp. | reverse complement strand
GGAGTCGACGCGCTGGATCTGGCGCAGCCGGGAGACGTCCTGGGCGGTGGTGACGGTGGCGTACGCCCAGAGGGCGAGCAGGGAGACGACGGGCACCATCAGGAGGCAGACGATCTTGGCGCGGACGGTGCGGGGGCGTATTCGCCAGCGGTCCGCGCGCGGGGGCGCGTCGTCCGTGGCGTCCTCGGGGCCGCGCCGGCGCTCGTCGGCGGGCGGCCCGGCGTGGGCGCGGCGTCCGCGCACCGGGGGCGGCGGCTCGGTGCCGGCTGCGGTGGCCTTCCTGGGGGTACGCATGGACTCCTCGCTGGGCGGGTGGGTCGGGGGGGCTCGGACGGCGGTCAGGCGCGGGTGCCGAGGGGTGTCACGGCCTGTTGGGCGGAGGCGGACGCCTCGCGTTCCCGGGTGGTGGGCGACAGGGCGACGAAGGCCGAGGTCAGGAAGAGGTAGGAGCCGAGGCCGACGGCGAGCGGGAAGATGAACTGCATGGCGGTGGCTCCGGACAGTGGCGCCCCGGAGGGCTCGACGTGCACGCTCACCGCGAACATCCCGGTGTAGTGCATGCTGCTGACGGCCGCGCCCATGACGAGGGAGGCGATGGTGACCGCGACGGGCGACTCGATGTTGAGCGCGGCCCACAGCGCGGCGGTGGCCGCGACGACCGCGATCACCACGGACAGGGCGACCGTCATCGGGTCGTAGTGGACGTCGCCGTGCAGCCGGACGGCGGCCATGCCGAGGTAGTGCATGCTCGCGACGCCGATCCCGGTGGTGAGCCCACCGGTCAGCAACGCGCGCGTACGGTCGCGTCCGTAGCCGACGGCGAACACGCCCGCGCAGACGACGACCATGGCGACGACGAGGCTGAGGACGGTCAGCGGCACGTCGTAGCGGATGTCGGTGCCGCTGACGGCGAAGCCGAGCATGGCCACGAAGTGCATGGTCCAGATGCCGGTGCCGATGGCGGAGGCGGCGGTGATCAGCCAGTTGCGGCGCGAGCGGCCGGTGGCGGCGAGCGCGCGGACGGTGCAGCGCAGCCCGAGGGCGGAGCCGGTGCAGGCCATCACGTACGACAGCACGGGGGTCAGCCAACCGAAGGCTGCGTGGTCCAGGTGTCCCATGGCTCAGGGACGCTAGTCCCGGCAAGGGTGGGCAAAGGGGGAACGTTTCGGAAAGTGCCGCAATCTGGCGCAGGCGTACGCGTGACTGATCGTGCCGCGTCCGGACGTGCGCGTTACGGGTGCCCGGGTGGCCGTGCGGGATCATGCGGTGCATGAGTGACGACCGCGCACACGTCCAGGAGTTCTTCACGGCCCGCGCGGCGGGGTGGGACGCCAGGTTCGCCGGCGACGGTCCCGCCTACGCCGCCGCGGTGGCCGCCCTGGAGCTACGTCCGGGCGACCGCGTCCTGGACGCGGGCTGCGGCACCGGGCGGGCCCTGCCGCCCCTCAGGGCCGCCGTGGGGCCCTCGGGGACCGTCCTGGGGGCCGATCTGACCCCGGCGATGCTGGGGGCCGCCGTTCGGGCCGGACGGGACCTCGACGGGCGGCTCCTCCTGGCGGACGTCCGCGCGCTGCCGCTGCGGGCCGCGTCGCTGGACGCGGTGTTCGCGGCGGGCCTCGTCTCGCACCTCGGAGATCCGGCCGCCGGGCTGCGGGAACTGGCGCGCACGGTGCGCCCCGGCGGCGGGCTGGCCCTCTTCCACCCCGTGGGCCGCGCCGCCCTGGCGGCTCGTCAGGGCCGGTCGCTCACCCCGGACGACCTGCGCGCCGAGCCCACCCTCCGGCCGCTGCTGGCCGGTTCGGGGTGGCGGATGACGTCGTACACCGACGAGGACGACCGTTTCCTCGCGCTGGCGGTCCGGGAGGGCTGAGCCCGCCGAGTGCCTGACACGCTCTGATTCGTCCCTCTCTCCTCGTGTTCTCCGTGAAAACAGCAGCTCCGGGTACGTCCGGGAGTCGTGACAAGCGCGTCGCGGGCGCACTAGGGTGCGCGCGGTTGGACGAACACGTGGGGAGGCTGGGATGGCCGGGACGGACGAGGACATCGTCGCCGCCGATGACGCGCTGTACGTGCTCACGGCGGTGCTGCTGACGCCCGCGCAGTTCCCGAGCGCGCTGGGCGACGACTATCCGCAGGCGTGCGCGGCGCTCGGCCTCGCGCCGCTGGCGGACGGCTACGGGCTGGTGTTCGGCCAGGACGGCACCGGCGCGCGGTGGACCGTGGTCGTCGACGACGTGTCGCTGGTGGCGGTGGCGATCGCCTCCTGGGACTGCGGGATGGAGTACGACCTGTCGCCGGACGAGCGGACGGTCGTCGCCGGCCTGCCCGGCTGGCCGCTCGCGGTGGCCGTGGCGGCGCCCGGTGTGCCCGCGCCGCACGATCCCGCTCCCGAGGTCGCCGACGGGCCCGCGCTGACCCCGCCGGACACGGGGGTGTGGGGCTCGGCGCAGCGGCGGCTGGGGGCCGACGCGATAGCGCTGCAGTGGACGACGTGGCGCGAGCAGATCGACGACTCGAAGTTCACGCCGCGCAGCGAACCGGACGAAAACGAGCCGCCCAGCGCCGTCCGGCGGGTGCTCGCGGAGGCCCGCGCCTATGTCGAGACGCCTCCTCCGCTGGGCCGGGTGCGGTCGTCGTTCGCGCCGGGCGACGCGCGGACGCTGCGCGCCGACGGGCCCGGCTGGTCGCTGGTGGCCCGCACCGACGACATCGCGTTCGTCCTGCTCGACGACAAGCCCGGCGAGGTGCTGCCCGTCGGCCGGGGGCCCGAGCTTCCGGGGCTGCTGGCGGCGCTGGACCGGATGGCCGTCCGGCCGAACTGAGCCGGCCGCCCCCCGCGGCGGCGGGAGGCGGTGCGGCCCCGCTCTCAGCGGCCGAGTTCCTTGCGGCTGATGCGGCGCAGCCTGCGCCGCTGGGACGGATCCAGCGTGAGGTACGCGGCCGTCGGGATGCCCACCACGATCAGCAGCGACGCCCACCAGGGCAGCCAGATCAGCAGCAGGAGCCCGACCGCCACCCCGCCTGCGGCGATCTTCGCGTTCTTCGACATCTGCGCCTCCTTCGCGGCCACGGCCGCTCTCTGCTCTGAGAAACGCCTCCACGCGGCCCGCAGTTCCGGCCGCCGACCCTGAGACGCCCCTGAGACACGACCCCGAGACGCCCCTGAGAAACCGTTGCGGACGGCTCCCTCCCATGCTGTACCCTCGGCGGCTCCGGCTCAACTAGTCAAATTTGAGGAGTAGGGTCATCTCCGCGCAGAGGGTTACCACGGAAGCACCGCCCGACATCCCCGAACCGTCCCGCTGCCACGCCGTGTTCGTGCCCGGCGACCCCGCCCGCACCGGCCGGATCGCGTTCTGGCTCCCCGACGGCGCCACCCCGCCCGCCGTCGGATCCACCGGAAGCCTGCGTGTCGTCCGGCGCGCGGGCACGGGCATCGAGCGCGCCGAGGTGCCCGCCGCCCTCGTGCCCGTGCGGGAGGCGCTGCCGGTGCTCACCCACGCCCGGGTCGCGCCGGACGCCCATCCGTCGGCCGCCTTCTGGGGCGCCGCCACGCTCCTGGCCCTCCAGTTCGTGGCGCGCGGCCTGCTGCTGCCCGGCCTCTCCCCCGGCGACCACGACGCGTGGCGGGCCGGACCGCTCGGCCCGGACGACGTCGAGCGCGTCCGGCGCCTCGCCGCCGCGATGCCGCCCGAGGCGCACGCCGTCCCCGTCGACGACGGCCCCGAACCGCGCCTGCCCCTCCCGGAGCGGCTGCTGCGGGACTTCCTCGACGCGGTCGCCGACACCCTGCCGCGCTCCCCCGCCGCACCCCTCGTCACGGGCGGCACCGCCTACACGTCACGCCCTCCACGCCGCCTGCCGCACGCACGCCCGTGGGCCGCCGACGTCGCGACGGGGCACGACGCGGGGGTGCGGATCTCGCTGCGCGTCGAGGTGTCGGGACTCGACGCCCCTGGACAGGCGCCACGGCTGCGCGCGGTCCCGCAGGTCCACTCCGTCACCGATCCCGGGGTCGTCGCAGACGCCGCGGAGGTGTGGGCCACCCCGGAAGGCGGTACGTCGGCCTTCGGCGCCCGCGCGCGTATGGACGTCCTGTCGGCGCTGCGCCGCGCGGCACGCGCGTGGCCGGTCCTCACGCCGCTGCTGTCGGCCGCCGTCCCGGGCGCCGTGGACCTCCTGGACGACGATGTCGAGGACCTCCTCGGGGACGGGGTACGGGCACTGTCCGGCACCGGGGTCGAGGTGCACTGGCCGCGGGAGCTGTCGCGGACGCTGACCACGTGCGCGGTGGTGGGTCCGGCGGATGGGCGGGGCCGGGCGCCGTCCGTCCTGTCGGCCGACGCGCCGGTGGGCGTCGGCTGGTGGTTCGCGCTGGGCGGGCAGGAACTCAGCCGTGAGGAGCTGGACCGGCTCGCGGAGGCGAACCGCCCGCTCGTGCGGCTGCGCGGCCAGTGGGTCCTGATCGACCCTCAGGAGGTCCGTCTCGCCCGCTCCCGGCAGGACCGCAAGCTCGACCCCATGGAGGCCCTGGGCGCGGTTCTGACGGGCTCGGCGGAGATCGACGGCCGTCTCGTCGAGGTGCGGTCCACGGCGTGGCTGGAGGGCCTGCGGGAACGTCTGGCGCCCTCCGGCGAGCAGGAGCCGACGGCGCAGCCCGCCGCGCTCGCCGCGACCCTGCGGGACTACCAGCGGCGTGGGCTCGACTGGCTGGCCCGGATGACGTCGCTGGGGCTCGGCTGCTGTCTCGCCGACGACATGGGCCTCGGCAAGACCGTCACGCTGATCGCGCTGCACCTGCACCGCCAGGCCGACCCCGCGTCGGCGGGGCCCACGCTCGTGGTCTGTCCGACGTCGCTGATGGGCAACTGGCAGCGCGAGATCGAACGGTTCGCGCCCGGCACGCTCGTGCGCCGCTTCCACGGGCCGCGCCGGGACCTGGAGTCCCTCGGGGACGGCGAGTTCGTCCTCACCACGTACGGCACCCTGCGGCTGGACGCGGCCCGGCTGGGCGAGGTGCCCTGGGGGCTGCTCGTCGCCGACGAGGCGCAGCACGTGAAGAACCCGTACGCGGCGACGGCCCGCGCGCTGCGGACCGTCGGCGCACGCGCACGCGTGGCGCTCACCGGCACTCCGGTGGAGAACAACC
>DATCQX010000486.1:0-2506 GCA_036569285.1 Streptomyces sp. | reverse complement strand
AGCCGTAGAGGCATACGCAGCCCGCACCACCCCCAGCACCACCCTCCTCACCCTCCCCGCCGGCCTCCCCACCGGCCCCGCCGCAGTCCTCCTCGGCTGGACCCTCACCGCCGTGGGCCTGGCCCTGGCCGGCCCCGGCCTCACCCACCTCTGTGGCCGCCTCCTCCAGACCCTCCGCCCCGGCGCCCTGCGCCTCCTCGCCGGCAGAGGCCTGATGGAGGAGTCCCGCAGAATCGGCCGTCCCTTGGGCGTCCTGTGCGCGGTCCTCTCGGGCGCCTACACGATGGCGACCCTGAACGGCGACCGCCCCTCGGGCCCCCTCTCCACCCTCGGCGCCCTCCTGGTCACCGGCTGCGCCCTGGGCACACTCCTCACCGCGGCGATCGAGTCCCGCCAGTCGAGAGCGGACACGACGGCGGCCCTGATCCGCCTGGGCGCCCCCGCGGCGACTCTCCGCACAGCGGCGGCCCTGAGAGCAACGGCCCTCCTCGCCGTCTTCACCCCCCTCACCCTCACGGTGGCCCAACTGGCGACCCTCCCCCTGACGACCTGAAAACTCGTACGAAAAAATTCTCCGATCACCGATGAGAAGTCGAACCCCCCACCGTCTACCTCTCGAACGCAACGGAACGACACCCACGGAGAGCCCGAGATGACCACCCCCGCGTACCAGCAGATGATCTTCGTCAACCTCCCCGTCACGGACCTGACGGCGTCGAAGAAGTTCTTCACGGAGCTGGGCTACAGCATCAACCCCCAGTTCAGCGACGACAACGCGGCCTCGGTGGTGATCAGCGACACGATCGTCGCGATGCTCCTGGTGAAGCCCTTCTACTCGACGTTCACGAAGAAGGAGATCGCGGACGCCACGAAGACCAGCGAGGTCCTGATCGCCCTGAGCGCGGAGTCCCGCGCAGCCGTGGACGAGCTGACGGACAAGGCCCTGTCCCTCGGGGCGACGGAGACCCGCGACCCCCAGGACCACGGCTTCATGTACGGCCGCGCCTTCGACGACCTCGACGGCCACACCTGGGAAATCATCTGGATGGACCCGTCGGCGATCCAGGGCTGAGAGGCCCGCCTAGCATGGGCGGGTGCCCGAGACCCAGACACCCGCCCAGCCGTACGACGGCTACCCAGACCGCGAGATCGAGTCCCTGGCCGAGTTCGACGAGGTGCTGACGACAGTCGGCTCACTCGCCGGATACCGGCTCCAGGCAGTGGACTTGACGGCCCGTACGGACGCCCTGCTCGCCACGGACACCACGGGCGCCGTCTTCCTCGGCTGCTCCCTGACCCCGGCGGCGGACACGCACGTCAGAGCGGCCGGGGCGCTGGTGTTCCCACCGGTCCCGGGCCTGCCCTTCGACCCGTACCGCGCTCTCCTCTACACCCCGGACGAGTTGTTCGACGGCTTGGCGGACGGCTACGAGGCGACCCCGGACGCCCGGACGTACGCGTGGTTCCAGGAGACGAAGGCCAACGGCGACATCTTCGCGTCGATGCTCCGCTCGGTGCACGACGACGCGGTGTCGGACGGCCTCGACGAACTCCTCGTCGACGCAAGGGTGGTGGGCGTCATGGGCGGCCACGCGATGGCGCGCGGCACGGCGGAGTACGCCGGTGCCGCGCGCCTCGGCCGTTCCCTGGCCCGCGCCGGTCTGACCGTCGCGACGGGCGGCGGTCCGGGCGCGATGGAGGCGGCGAACCTGGGCGCGTACGCGGCCCCGTTCGACGACGCCATGCTGGAGGAGGCCCTGCAACTCCTCGGCAAGGCACCGACGTTCACCCCGTCGGTGACGGAGTGGGCGCGGGCCGCGTTCGAGGTGCGGTCCCAATTCCCGGGCGGCGGGACCTCGGTGGGGATCCCGACCTGGTTCTACGGCCACGAACCGCCGAACGCGTTCGCCTCCCACACGGCCAAGTACTTCTCCAACGCCACCCGCGAGGACGGCCTGTTGGCGCGCTGCACCGCCGGCGTCGTCTTCCTGCCGGGCGCCGCCGGAACCGTCCAGGAGATCTTCGACAACTCGACGCCGAACTACTACGAGTCGAGGGGCGAGCCGAGGCCGATGGTGCTCGTGGACGAGGCTCACTGGACCGAACGCCTGCCCGCCTGGCCGCTGTTGGAGGCGCTGGCGAAGGAGAGGGCGATGGCCGGGCGGATCGTCCTCGTGGACCGCATCGAACACGCACCCGAGGCATTGAAACGCGCGAGTAATTAATAAGCGGGCAAAGCCGGGGGGCAAATGGGATGCCCGCATTGACACTTCTTATGGCGCGCTTATACACCTGTGTGCCTCAAGGGGATGTTGATGCGCCCCGCACGGGGTCATCTCACCTCCAGCCCCCCGCAGTTGCGCCTCCCGCAAAGGACAAACGTGTCCATATCCCGCCGCACAGCCGCCCGTTCGGCCCGTACGCTCGCCGTCGCCGCCGCCTCAGCGGCCGTCGTGCTCTCCGCCTCCTCCAGCGCGCTCGCCTGCACGATCGCGGACTTCTCCGC
>DATCQX010000485.1:0-6544 GCA_036569285.1 Streptomyces sp. | reverse complement strand
GGGGCGCGCGGCTCCGGTAGCGCCGCCCGGCGAGCCGTTCGAGGCCGGGTCCGTGGACGCGCGGCAGGGTGTGGAGGTTCTGCCGCGGGGGGACGACGCCGGCGCGGACGATGCCGACGGGGACGGCGCCGGCGGGCGTGCCGGCGTTGGTGCCGACGCTGCTCAGGCCGGGCGGCGACCCTGGGTGCGGGCGTTGCGGACCCACTTCGGGACGCTCGCCGGGGTCGCCATCATCGGCGTGCTGCTGTGGCGCATGGGCACCGGGGTCTTCCTCGACGGGCTGCGGCGGATCGACACGTCCGCGCTGCTGCTCGCCCTGGCGATCGGCGGGGTGACGACCGTGTCCAGCGCGTGGCGCTGGGCGCTCGTGGCACGCGGGCTGAAGATCCGGCTGCCGCTCGGGGCGGCCGTCGGCGACTACTACCGGGCCCTGTTCCTCAACGCCGCGCTGCCCGGCGGGATCCTCGGCGACGTCCACCGGGCCGTGCGGCACGGGCAGAGCGAGGGCGACGTGGGGCGCGGCGTGCGGGCCGTGTTCTGGGAACGCGCCGCCGGACAGATCGCGCTCGCCGCCGTCGGCCTCGTGGTGCTGCTCGCCGTGCCGTCGCCGGTCGCGGGGGAGGTGCGGCATGCGGTGCCGCTCGCCCTGCTCGCCGGGGTCGGGGCGCTGGCCGTGCTGCTCGCCGTCCGCATGAACCGGACGCCGTCCGCCGGGTCGCGGCGCGGACGGGCCGTGCGGGGGATGCTGGCCGAGGCCCGGGAGGCGCTGCTGTCCCGCCGTAACGGGCCCGGCGTCGCCCTCTCCTCCCTCGTCGTCCTCGCCGGCCACATCGGGACGTTCGTCCTCGCGGCCCGCGTCGCCGGGGCCTCCACCTCGGCCGTCCGCCTGCTGCCGCTCGCCGTCCTCGCCTTGCTCGCCATGGGGGTGCCGCTCAACGTCGGGGGATGGGGGCCCCGGGAGGGCGTCACCGCCTGGGCGTTCGGGGCGGCGGGGCTGGGAGCGGACACCGGGTTCGCGGTGTCGGTGGTGTATGGGGTGCTGTGTTTTGTGGCGGCGTTGCCGGGGGTTGTGGTGTTGGTGTGGCGGTGGTGGGAGGGGGTGCGGGGGAGGCGATCGTTGCCTGAGGCAGTGGTGTATCACACCGAGGCCTCGGGGTCGGGCTCGGGCGCGGAGTCGGCGGCGGAGGGGGTGGTACATCACACCTCGGCCTCCGGTGAGGAGCCGGTGGTACATCACACCGCGGCCTCGGACGAGGCGGCAGTGGTACATCACACCGCGGCCTCTGGCGGGGAGCCGGTGGTACCTCACACCTCGGTGTCACACCCCACCGCCCCCGCGCCGGCGTCGTCCTACTCCGCCGAGGCTTCCTCGACCCGGGAAGTCAGCAGCGAGAAATACGCCCCGAAAGAATCCACGAGGCTCGCCAGAAGCCGCTCCCCCTTTTCCGCGGAGCCGAGCGAAGGCCGGCCGATGACACCCGAATCGGTATAGGCGGACATTCCCGAGGTGAGGAGATGACGGCGGTCGTCGGCGATGAAATCGGCGGACTCGTAGCCGGGCCTGACGACTTCGGGATGCGCGTGCAGAAGGATCGACGTCTCGATTTCACCGGCGTGCATGTCGGTGAGGAGGGAGGTTTCGACACCCGCGAAGACGCGGGCCTCCTCCCAGTCCTCCGGGGCCGGGAAGAGCGCGAGGTGCTCGCCGCGCGCGGACGCCTCCTGGACGACGTTGCCGAGGACGTAGTTCCCGCCGTGCGCGTTGACCACGACCAGGGCCTCGACGCCCGAGCGGCGCAGCGAGGCCGCGATGTCACGCACCACCGCGTGCAGGGTCGCGGCGGAGATGCTGACGGTCCCGGGCCAGTCCGCGTGCTCGTGCGAGCAGGCGATGGTCACGGGCGGAAGGAGGTGCACGGGATGAGCTGCCGCGATCTCCCGGGCGACGGCACAGGCGACGAGCGTGTCGGTGGCCAGCGGGAGGTGGGCGCCGTGCTGTTCGTAGCTGCCCACGGGAAGGACCGCGATCCGCGTTGAGACAGCCGCCCCTCGCGTCCGTACGTCATCGGTGGTGTCCGTCGGCAGCGCCGAGGCCACCGTCCCACGCCCCGCCCGTATCTCCGCACCACTCATCCTAATTCCCGCCCTTTCGACTCCCCATCGGACTCTTAGGAACCAGATCATGACAGAAAAAATCGGTGTACTCGGCAAGAAGACCCCGCAGCGCACGGGCGTGGAACGCGTGGTGAATGCCCCTCTTCCCACCGTCTACGGCAAATTCCAGGCGGTCGGTTACATGGACCACGACCGCGGCGACGAACAAGTCGCCCTGGTTTATGGCGAACTCGGCGCCGAGGGCGTCCTGACCCGGCTGCACTCGGAATGCCTCACGGGCGACGCGTTCGGCTCGCAGCACTGCGAGTGCGGCGACCAGCTCGACTCGGCGCTGCGCGCGGTGGTCGCCGAGGGCGCCGGTGTCGTCGTCTACCTGCGGGGCCACGAGGGCCGTGGGATAGGCCTGTTGGGCAAGCTGCGCGCGATGGCGCTCCAGGCGGAGGGCCTCGACACGGTCGAGGCGAACGTCGCCCTCGGCTTCCCCGTCGACGCCCGCGACTACGGCGTCGCCGCGGAGATCCTGCGCGACCTCGGGGTGCGGTCGGTGCGCCTGATGTCCAACAACCCGCGCAAGCGCGAGGCGTTGACGGACAACGGCATCCAGGTCGCCGAGGAGGTGCCGCTGCTCATCCCGCCGTGCGAGAACAACATCACCTACCTGCGCACCAAGCGGGAGCGCCTCGACCACCACCTGCCGCACCTCGACGCGGTGGCCCACTGGTCCTGAACTCCCGTCGGCAGGACGGCAGCAGCAACTCCCCGGCCTCGGCACACGGGCCGGGGCCGCCGCCCACAAGGAGCCGCACGCTTGAACACGCATGCCTCGGTCGTCGTCATCGGCGGCGGGGTGATCGGCACCAGCGTCGCCTGTCACCTCGCCGCCGCCGGGGTCCGCGACGTGGTGCTCGTCGAACGTGACGAACTCGCCGCGGGGTCGACCTCGAAGGCCGCCGGCGGCGTACGCGCCCAGTTCTTCGACGAGGTCAACATCCTCCTCGGCGCCCGCAGTCTGGAGGCGTTCGCCCGCTTCGGCGAGGACACGGGCCACGACATCGGCCTGCGGCGCACCGGCTGCCTCTTCCTCCTCACCACCTCCGAGGAGGTCGCCTCCTTCGAGGCCGCCATCGCCCTGCAGAACGCGCTCGGCGTCCCGAGCCGCCTCATCGACCCGGCCGAGGCCCAGCGCCTCAACCCGCTGATCACCACCGACGGCCTGCTCGCCGCCGCGTACTCGCCGGACGGCGGGCACTGCGCCCCGGAGGCCGTCGTCGACGGCTACGCGGCCGTCGCCCGCCACCACGGCGTGCGGATACTGCGTCATACCGCGGTCACGGACATCGAGGTGCGCGGGGAGACCATCACCGCCGTGCACACCACGATCGGCCGCATCACCACCTCCACGGTGGTCTGCGCGGCCGGCGCCTGGTCCAGGTCGATCGGCGCGATGGTCGGCGTCGATCTGCCCGTGCAGCCGCTGAGACGCCAGGTCGCCGTCACGGAAGCCTTTCCCGGGCTGCCGCCGGACCTCCCGACGACGATCGACTCCGCCACCACCTTCTACTTCCACCCCGAGGGCCCCGGCGTGCTGGTCGGCATGGCCGACCCCGACGAGCGCCCCGGCTTCGCCACCGACGCCCACGACCGCTGGATACCCCGCCTCGCCGCCGCCATGGAACACCGGGCGCCCGCCCTGCTCGACCTGCGCCGCACGGGCGGCTGGGCGGGCCTGTACGAGGTCACCCCGGACCACAACGGCCTGATCGGCGAGGCGAGTTCGGTCTCCCGCTTCCTGTACGCCACCGGCTTCTCCGGGCACGGCTTCCTCCAGGGACCCGCCGTCGGCGAGGTCGTGCGCGACCTGGTCCTCGGCCGCGTACCCTTCGTGGACGTCACCCCTCTCAGCGCCGGCCGCTTCGCCGCCGACGCCCCGCGCCCGGAGGCCAACCGCGTATGACCGCCGTCCACCTGTGGCTCCGCCACGAAGCCCGGTCCACCGAACGCCGCACCCCGATCGTCCCCGCCGACGCCCGCCGCCTGGTCGAGCACGGCATCCGCCTGACGGTCGAGGACTCCGCCCAGCGGATCTTTCCCACGCAGGAGTACGAGGCTGTCGGCGCCCACGTCGCGCCGCCCGGCTCGTGGGTGTCGGCGCCGGGCGACGCGGTGATCCTCGGCCTGAAGGAACTCCCGGACGAACCGGCCGAACTGACGCACCGGCACATCTTCTTCGGCCACGCCTACAAGCAACAGCCCGGAGCCGAAGCCCTGTTGACGCGGTTCGCCGCCGGCGGGGGAGCACTCCTCGACCTGGAGTACCTCACCGACGACACCGGCCGCCGCCTCGCCGCGTTCGGCTACTGGGCGGGCTTCCTCGGCGCCGCCCTCGCCGTCCTCCACCACCGGGGCCGTCTCGCACGTGAGTTGACGCCGACGGACGAGAAGGCGCTGCGGGAACTGCTGACCCCCGGCCCCGGCGACCGGGACATCTCCGCTCTGGTGATCGGCGCTCTGGGCCGCAGCGGGCGGGGTGCGCGGGACGCCCTCGCGGCGGCGGGCGTCTCACCGACGAGTTGGGACCTCGCCGAGACCCGAAACCTGGACCGCGAAAGGCTGTTGGGGCACGAGCTGCTCGTCAACTGCGTCCTCGCGACGACCCCCGTCCCGCCCTTCGTCCGCCCCGAGGACCTCGACGCCCCCGGCCGCAGGCTGCGCACCGTGTCCGACGTGACCTGCGACGTCGGCTCCCCCCTCAACGTCCTGCCCGTCTACGACCGCACGACCGAGTGGACCGACCCCGTCCGGCGCCTGCACGACACGCCTCCGCTCGACCTGATCGCGATCGACAACCTGCCCTCCCTGCTGCCCCTGGAGTCGAGCAGCGACTTCTCGGCCAGTCTCGTGCCGCACCTCCTCGACTTCCGTACGGACAGCGGGCCTTGGCAGCGGTGCCTGGCGCGTTTCGCGTCGGCGTCGAGTGAACTCGGCATCAAACAGGGCTAGTCGGGAAGGGAACAGTCTCGGGAGCGACGTCGGGGCGAAAGGGAGGCAGCTGTGCCGGAACAGGTACCCGCGAGCGGCACCGTCCACTGGGTGGGCGCCGGACTCTCCACCGGCAGCGGCCTCACCGCGCTGACCGCACACGCGGACCGGGTCCGCCTGTGGCAGCGCACCACCGACCGCGCCGCCGAGACCCTCGACCGCCTCGGCATCGCCGACCGCGCCGAGCCCCGGGCCTGGACGGCGGACGCCCTCGCCGCCGAACTCGCCCCGGGCGACGTCGTGGTGTCGATGCTCCCCGCCCCACAGCACGCCGGGCTGCTCGCCGCGTGCCTGGCGGGCGGGGCCCACTTCGCCTGCTCCAGCTACGTCACCGACGAACTGACGGCGCAGGCCGACGCGGCGCGGGCGGCGGGACTGACGGTGCTCACGGAAGCGGGCCTCGACCCCGGCATCGACCACCTCTTCGCCCACAGCCTCGTATCGAGGGCGCGGGCGGAGATCGGCCCGGAGAACCCGGCGGAGTACGCCCTCACCTCGTACTGCGGAGGCATCCCCGCCGTCCCCAACTCCTTCCGCTACCGCTTCAGTTGGGCACCTCTCGGCGTCCTGAACGCCCTGCGCTCGCCCGCCCGGCACATCGAGGGCGGCACCGAGACGGTGGCCGCCCACCCGTGGGAGGCCACGCGTGAACTCGCCCTGGGCGGCGAGACGTTCGAGGCGTACCCCAACCGCGACAGCGTCCCCTTCGCCGCTCAATACGATCTGCCGTCCGGCTGGCACCCCGACACCCTCGTCCGCGGCACCCTGCGGCTCGCGGGCTGGCGGCAGGCGTGGGAGCCGGTCTTCGCCGAGCTGAAGAAGGGCGACGACGCGCGAATCGCCGAACTCGCCGGGGAGTTGGCCCGGACCTACCCCACGACCCGCGCCGACCGCGACCGCGTCGTCCTCGGCGTGTCCCTCACGGTCCGCGGCGCGGGCGGGCGTACCTGGTCGGGGAGTTACCTCCTCGACCGGGTCGGCACCGCCGAGGAGTCCGCCATGGCCCACACCGTCTCCCGGCCCCTCGCCCTCGGCGTCCGGCACATCCTCGACTCCTCCCTGCCGCCGGGGCTGAGCCGGGCGGCGGAGACGGCGGTGCGGTCCGAGGAGTGGCTGAACGAACTCGCGGAGGAGGGGCTGGAGTTCACGATGCGGATGGGGTGAGGGGCGGGCGGGCCCGGCGGTGTCGCGGTCGGCCCGCGTTGCCGTGCGGGCCCGCCTCCCCCGGAGGGCTCACCCGGCGAGCAGCGCCTCGTGGACGAATCGTTTGATCTCCGGGTACAGCGCGTGCGACGAGCGCGGCCGGACCTGGGTCATGAACTGCACGGTCACGTCGTGCTCGGGGTCCACCCAGAACGTGGTCGTCGCGACGCCGCTCCAGCCGTAAGTG
>DATCQX010000484.1:0-15585 GCA_036569285.1 Streptomyces sp. | reverse complement strand
CCCCGCCACAGCGCGCGAAGACGGCCCGGCCGAGTCCGTGGACCAGGGGCGGGAGCAGCCCCACGGCGCCGTGCGGGGCCGCCGCCCTCCGGCACGGACACCGGCTGTGTGTTCCGGTGGCGGTGTCCCTGTCATCGCGCGCCTCGCTCTCCGGTCCGGCCCGGACTCCCCGTCCCCGTGCGGCCGGGAGATCGTGCGGGGACGCCGGAGGACCGGGACGTGGCACAGGCGCACAGCCGCGGTGCGGCGAGGCGGGGCCCCGCCTCGGCCCTCCGCTCCCATGGTGGGACGGCGCCCCGCACCTGTGGACGGGCCGACCGGTCCCCTCCGGGGGGACGGTCGGCCCGTCTCGGAGCCGGCTCGGACCGGGCCGGTCACTTCGCGGTCTTCACCCCGGAGACCAGCCTGGTCGCCAGGTCCGACCGGACCGACAGGCGCGTACGGCGGACAGGACCGCCCGGAGTGGTCCAGGTGAGCGTGATCCGGCTCCAGCGGTGCCCGCCACCGCGGTGGTCGTAGGAGACGGACCCCTGGACGGGGAATTCCTTCGTCCGGAAGAACCCGGGAGACCCGGAAGGACATGCGCCGTCCTCACGTCCAGTACACCGCGTGGAGTCGGCGGCCACGCTGGGCCGACCGGCCCGGCCCGAAGGCTGCCCGGCGTCGGGGGCCAGGGGGCCATCAGGCCCTTCCGCACGGGCACCGGCGGGCGTCAGCCTGACGGCTGTCCGCATGCCGGGCCGTCCCCGGCGCGACAACCGTGTCCAGGGAGACACCATGACGTGGAGCGTTCCCCTCTTCCCACGCCCGTCGACGGCGTTCGCACTCCGCGGACTGTGGGCGGCGGCAACAGCCGGACGCCGCCGACGACGTGATCCGGTCACGTTCCGCCGCTCGGCGGGATGCCTGGTCATCGAGGTGCTCCGCGAGATCGGCCCGGCCGCCGAGCCGGCTCTGGGCCGTCTGCCGCACGCCGCCATCCGTCCCGGCTGTACGGCGGTCGTCGTCGATCTGCGGCGGGCTCCCCGACCGGGAGTCGGCGGTACGGCGATGCTGCGGATGGCCCGTACGCTCGCGGACCGGCACGGCCTCACGTTCGCGCTGATGAACACCGGTCCGACCCCGCCGATGGCCCTCGGCGCGAGGCGGCAGCCGACGGCGCGACAGGTGGGACCGGCGCGCCGCGAGACGGCCGTGGGCCGCGTCGGCTCCGCGTACTGAGGCGGTGCCGCAGACCGCACCGGCGGCCCGGGGGCGCTACGCGTCCCGCTCGGTGGTACGAGAACGGGTACGCACGTTCGATACGCGCACCCAGGCCGACCGGCGTATTCGCGCGCAGATTTCCCAGGTCATCCCCTGCTTGTCGAGTTCTGGCCCTCTTCGGGGACACGGCGCGGTCGTACGCTCTTGATCCGCGCCCCAGTCCCCGGCCCGGCCCAGCACGACCAGTACAGCGGAGATGGCGGCTGTGAGGAGATTTCTCGGCGCTGCGCCGTCCACAGCGGGGACGGGGCTTCGGGCGCGACCTGCGCGCCGCGCCGTCCATGTGTCTGACGTATCCGATCCTGACTCTCTCGTCCCCTCCCTCCTGTTCCTCCCGTTCCTCCTGCGCCGATGCCGCGCACCTACTTCCCCCCACCCGTAGCGCCGGCCGGTCGTGTCGTCCCGCACCGCGGGCAGCAGGCCGAGGAAACACGGGGGTTGAACGACGACCTGGTGACACGACGAGCCTGCCGGGCGCCCGCGGAGACCGGTGCCCTGCCCGGTCCCGCCGACAGCGAGGGCACGGCCGAGCCGTCGAACGAGGGTGGGGAGACCATCGTGAGCACAGAGAGCGGCGGAACGCTGCCCAGGCTGCGGCTGGACGAATTGCTGGACGAACTGAACACCCGCATCGGAGCGGTCCGCTCCACGCGGGACCGGGTGCGGTCCCTGCTCCAGGCGGTGCTGGACGTGGGCCGCGGACTGGAGCTGCCCCAGGTGCTGCACCGCGTCGTGGAGGCGGCGGTGACCCTGGCCGACGCGGAGTACGGGGCCCTCGGCGTGATCGGCGAGGACCGCAGGCTGTCGGCCTTCGTGCCGGTCGGGATGAGCGGCGGGACACGGGAGCTGATCGGACCGCTGCCGCAGGGCCACGGTCTGCTCGGGACACTGATCAGACACCCGGAACCGGTACGGCTGGCGGACGTCGCCCAGCACCCGGACTTCCACGGCTTCCCCGCACACCACCCGCCCATGCGTTCCTTCCTCGGGGTGCCGATCCGGGTGCGTGACGAGGTCTTCGGCAACCTGTACCTGACCAACCGGCGCGGCGCGGACGAGTTCGACGCCGAGGACGAGGCCGTGGTCTCGACGCTCGCCGTCGCTGCCGGGGTCGCCATCGAGAACGCCCGGCTCTACGAGGAAGCCCGCCACAGGGAGGCATGGCTGGCCGCCGGCGCGGAGATCACCTCGGCCCTGCTGGCGGACCGGCCCCAGACCGAGGTGCTGCGGATGATCGCCCGGCACGCCCTGCGCAACGTCTCGGCCGACCTGGGAGCCGTCCTCGTCCGCGACGACGGGACGCGGGAACTGCGCACGGTGGCCGCGGTCGGGGAGGGCGCCGAACTCCTCACCGGGCTGCGGCCGATCCGGCGGGCCGGACCCCTGACGCAGGCGCTGACCGGTTCCCGGGCCGTCGTGGTCGACGACCTCACGCGCGAACTGCGCGTCGACGGGGGACTCGCCCTGGGCCCGGCCGTACTGGTCCCCGTGGGAACCGCCGAGGAAGCCCGTGGCCTCCTGCTGCTCGCCCGCGGCAAGACACGGCCGGCCTTCGGTGCGACGGAGACCGGACCGCTGCTCGGCTTCGCGGCCCAGGCGGCCGTCGGCATCGAACTCGCCGAGCGCCGGCACCGCGACGAACGGGCCGCCACCGCCCAGGAACGCGAGCGCCTCACGAACGACCTCCACGACGTCGCCGTACGGCGCCTGTTCGCCCTGGGGATGGAACTGCGGACGGCGCGACGCATGGTGAAGCACTCGCCGGAGGGCGTCGAGCAGTTGGCACGGCTGGCCGACGGCCTCGACACCACCATCAAGATCATCAGATCGGCGGTGCTGCGGCTGCGGCTGTGGGACAGCGTCGGCACGCCCCGGCGGACCTTGTGGGAGAAGGCGGCGGCGACGGTGGAGGAGGCGGTCACGCCGCTCGGCCTCTCCCTCGTCCTGCGCATGGAGGGCGTCGCCGACCGCGAGGTGTCCGACCTCGTCACCGACCAGATGACGGCGGTGCTCACCGAGGCACTGGACAACGTGGCCCGCCACGCCCGCGCCCGGTCCGTCGAGATCCGGCTCGCCGTCGGCGACGGGGCGCTGGCCGTCGACGTCGCGGACGACGGCGCCGGAATCCCCGAGCGGGTGGTGCTCGGCGGACTGGCGGACCTGGAGGACCGGGCGGTCGTGCTGGGCGGCGGGCTCCTGCTGGAGGCGGCGCCCGGCGGCGGCACACGCCTGCGCTGGCGCGTTCCGCTGGCCGGCCGCCCGCAGCCCGCGACGTAGCCGGACCGCGGCCCCGCCCGGCGTGCGCCCCGCACGACACGATCCCCGAGACGGGCCGGTCGTCCGACGGTCCGTGGGGCGGGCGTGCGGCGGATCTCAGCCGGTGGCGGTCCGCGTACTCTCGTCCATGGCCTGCCGTGCCGGACGGCGCGGTGTCGCGGCGCCCTCCGGGCCGTAGCCGAGCCTGATCACCATCTGCGCGTGCGCCTTGCGGCCGTCCGTGCCGGGGAGGAGCTGTTCCCGCAGGTCGGGCCATTCCAGGGCCTGGTGCAGCAGCGACGCGCGCAGCCCGTGGGCCGTGGCGACCAGCAGGACGCGTTCCAGGGCCTGCCCGGCGCGCAGCCAGTCGGCCCGCCGGTCGTGCGCCGTCGACAGCACGGCGAGCACCGGCCACCGCTCGAAGGGACGGGCGGCGAGGTCCGCCGGATGCCGGTGGGCGCCGAAGTCCCGCAGGGGGATCCGGTCCCGGAAGTCCTGCGGCCCGAGCGCCCCGAGCGGCAGACCGAGCCCACCCTCCGACGGCTCGCGCACCCAGCGACGGCTCTCCACGGCCCGGTCGGTGTCCGCTACGTTGCGGTGCTCCGCCTCCCACGTGAGCCGCAGCACCCGCTCCGTCTCGTCCGGGCCGAGACGGCTCAGCGCGGCGCCCTCGCAGTGCGCGGCCTCGGCTAGCTCCGTCAGCACCGCCCGGGGCACGGGGATCTCGTAGAACGGGAGCCGGCTGCTGTGCCGGTGCCACAGCACCCCGTACAGCCGCGACACCGCCGCACCGCGCACCGGCCCGCCGAGCCGCACGGTGGCCAGCAGATCCGGTTCTTCGGGCGCGGGGAGCAGCCGCGTCACCGGCTCCCGCCCGAGACGGGCCACCGCCACCCGCAGGTTGAGGACCGCGCAGCCGACGGAGAGATGCAGGGCACGGCCCATGGGGTCGAGGTGCCGCAGCCCGCGCCGCGCCTCGGCCCGCACCTCGAACACCGTGCCGTCCTCGGCGAGCCGGAACCGCCAGGGCTGGGTGTTGTGCACGGACGGCGCCGTCACGGCCGCCGAGACCAGAACCTGTGCCGTCGGGGCACCGAGAGCCGAGGACCACATCGGGACTCCTTCCCGCCCCGCACCACGGGGCCGGTGAGCCGGGCCCTGCTCAGTGTGCTGTCGCCGCGACGGCCCGCGGCAGGGGCCGTCCGGCACCCGCGGTGGCCCCATCGGCACCCTGTGGTGCCGCCCGGCCCGTGGTCGGCTGGGAGGAGAACACCGGGAGGAGGCACGCAGTGAACGGATCACCGTGGCAGGCGCACCGGAAGCGGTACGCGCTCCTCGCGGCGGGTGGTGCGGGCGTCGCCTTCACGCTGAGCACCCTGCGCGACGCGCGGGTCCTGCGACACGAGGAGGAGTCCGGCACACAGCCGGGAACGGGCCGGGAGGTGCCCATCATGCTTCGTCACGTGACCGTCGGGGTCGACGGATCGGCCGAGAGTCTGGCCGCCGCGCACTGGGCGGCGAGGGAAGCCCTGCGGCGGGGCGTCGGGCTGAGGGTCGTCCACGTGTGGCCGCGTCCCCTGAACCCGGCCCGGTCCGGCGCCGGACACGAACACGCCGAGCACGTGATCGGCCGGGTCGCCGACGGGGTCCGCACCTCGCACCCCCGCCTGCCGGTCGTCGAGCGGCTCGTACGGGACGCCGCGGTCGACACCCTGGCCGTGGAGGCGGCCGAGTCGGATCTGCTGGTGCTCGGCTCCCGGGGGCTGGGCGGCCTGCGGGGGTTCGCCGTCGGGTCGGTCTCCCAACGGGTCCTGGCCCGCTCCACGTCCCCCGTGGTGCTCGTCCGCGCGGGCACGACGTCCGCGACAGAGCATCTGCCGGCGGCGGACGGGGTCTCCCCGGAGGAGATCCCCGGCCTGCCCTACCGGGACGTCGTCCTCGGGCTGGACCCCGAGCACCCCTGCGACGAACCGGTCGAGTTCGCCTTCGCCTCCGCCCGGCGCCTGACGGCCGCACTGCGGGTCGTCCACACGTACCGGACGCCGGGCGGGACCACCGCACCCGGCGGACCGCGCGAACGGGAGGAACGGGCCGTGGCCGCGGCGCTGCGGCCGTGGCGCGAGAAGTTCCCGGAGGTGACCGTGACCGAGACCGTCACCGAGGGACACGCCGCCGTGGAACTCGTGCGGGCCGCGGGCCGGGCCTGCCTGGTCGTCGTCGGCCGGCGGGCCGGGGACGCCCACCGGGGCCCTTACCTCGGCGCGGTCACCCACGCGCTCCTGCACCACGCGGTGTGCCCCGTCGCCGTCGTCCCGCACGCCTGAGGCCCACAGAGAGGCGGCAGACCATGTCCGCACCGAACGAGACCTTCGCCTTCGCGCCGCCCGGCCACGCGGCCTTCCACCTCGCCCGCGCGGCCGGCCACGCGCCCTCGGTCCACAACACCCAGCCCTGGTTCTTCGCCGACGAGGGCGGGGACCACGGTTTCGAACTGCACGCCGACCCCGGACGACGGCTGTACCTGACCGACCCCGACGGCCGGCAGATGGTCATCAGCTGCGGGGCCGCCCTGTTCAATGTGCGGGTCTCCGTGCGGAATCTGGGCTTCCGGCCCGTCGTGGCGCTGCTCCCGGACCTCACCCGTCCGGACTTCCTGGCCCGCGTGCGCTGGGGCGCCCACGCCGCGCCGAGCCGTGACGTGGCCGCGATGGAACGGGCGACGCTCCTGCGGCACACGCATCGCGGGCCGTTCGGCCCAGGGCCCCTGCCGTGGTCCCTCGTCGAGGAACTGCGGGAGCACGCCGGAGTGGAAGGAGTCGTGCTGGAGACCGTCGACGGTCCGCGGCGGCTGGGGTTCCTCGCGGGCGCGGTGCGGGAAGCGGAGTCCGCGCACCGCGCCGCCCCCGGGCACGTGTCCGAGGTGTCGGGGGGATTCGGGCTCGCCCGGCGGCCGTGGCGGGAGCGGGTGCCCCACGACGCGTGCCGCCCCGACCCGGACCGCACGTTCTTCACGGGGCGCGACTACACGGGCCGCCTGGCCGAGTGCGCCGGCGGGGCCCGGCGGTGGACCGAGCGCTCCGGCACGGTCGTCGTCCTGTCCACCGCCCAGGACACCCGCGCGGACTGGCTGCGGACGGGGCAGGCGTTGCAGAGGGTCCTGCTGTGCGCGGCGGTCCACGGAGTCATGGCGGCCTTCCACACCCAGCCGCTGGAGTTCCCCGCGCTGCGCACGGAGTTGCGGGCCAGGCTGACGGGAGAGTACTTCCCCCAGCTGATCCTGCGGCTCGGCCGCGCCCCGTACGTCCACACCTCCCCGCGCCGCCGCCCCCTGGAGACCCTCGCCCCGGCCTGGTGACGGCAGGACACGGGAACGGCGGCCGGTGTCACTCCCCGGTCAGGCCGGGGTCGGCACGGCCCTCGACCACCTCACGTGCCACGTCGTGCAGCGAACGCTGCCGTGCGCGCGCGTATCCGCGTAATCGGGTGAAGGCGTCGTCCACGGTCACCGCCCACCGCGCCGCGAGGATCCCCTTGGCCTGCTCGACGACCACCCGGCTGGTCAGGGCCTGCTCCAGCTGGGAGGTGAGAGCCCGGCTCCGCTCGGCCTCCCGGGCGCGCCGCAGGACGGCGGAGGTGAAGTCCGCCAGCGACTGGCCGAGCGCCAGGGTGTCCTCGGGAAAGGGGCTCCGCGGGCCGCCCGCCAGCAGCACGAGCGCGCCGACGGGCCGGGGCCGCTCGCGCAGCGGGAGAGCCGCCACCCGGGTGTAGCCCAGGGCCAGAGCCCGCGGGGCGTAGTGCGGCCAGCGCTGCCTGACCGGGCCGTGGCCGAGGGCCGCCTGGACACGGAACCCGTGGGCGAGCCGGGAGTCGTGGCCGGGACCCTCCCGGCGGCCCTCGGCGTCGCGCTCCAGCCGGGACACCTCCCGCCCGGAACCCGCCACGTGCCGGGTCTCCCCTTCGCCGGGGGCGTACACCACGGCGGCGGCGTCGACGCCGAGCAGGGCCGGGCTGCGGTGCGCGAGGACCGAGAGGGTCGCGGCAACGTCCGGGGGGCCGTCCGCCGTGCCGCCGGCCAGGGCGACGAAGACGTCGGCGAGCTGCTGCGCGGGTGTCATGACACCAACCCCCAGCCGGGTTCCGGTGCCCCGCGCAGGATGCGGTGCGCGATCACCTCGGTGGACACGTCCTCGGTGAACGCGCGGGCCTTGATGAGCGCCAGGGCGTCGTCGACGCCGCAGCCGATCCGCTCGGAGAGCATGCCCGCGGCCTGGTGCACGGTCGCCCGCAGGTCGGTGCCGCCGTAGAGGCCCGGATCGGCGTCGGGGCCGAGCAGCACGGTCCGGGTGAGTGCCTCGGCGACGTCGGCGAGGCGGGCGGTGGCGGCGAGGCCGGGGCGGGGGTCGAACACGGCCAGCGCGCCGATGCAGTCGTCCGGCGTCCGCAGCGGAACGGCGGCCACCGAGGTCACGCCCAGGGCGATGAGGGCCGGCCCGTAGACGGGCCAGCGTGTCTCGATCACCGGGCCCGCCGCGAACACCCGCCGTCCGGCGGCGGCATCTCGGGACGGGCCCTCGCCGAGGGAGTACTCCAGGTCCTGCGCGGTACGCGACTTCTCGTCGGACACGGCGACCGCGAGCTGGTCGTGCCCGGAGCCGACGAGGGTGAGCGCCGCGCTGTCCGAGCCGCACGCCTCCGCGACACCGGCCATGAACCGGGGCCGGGTGCCTCGCCCGGCCCACTGCGCCGCACGGCGGGCGAACGACTCCTGGAGGGCCGCGGAGGAGCGGTGGCACGCGGCGGCGCGGCGATGCGCCGACGCGATCTGCGCGTACAGTGCGCGTCCGGTCTCCTCGGCCAGCCGTTCATGGCGCTCGGCGGCGGCCTCCGCCTGCCTCGCGCGCTCCAGAGCCCGGGCGGCGCGGTCGCGGGCCGTCGCCGCCAGCCTGTGGGATTCCTCATGTCCCGACGGATTCATGTCCGAAGCCTACGGCGAGACCTCAGCCGGAGTCCCCGGTTCTGCTCTCCTCCATCAGCAGGACGACGCCTCCGTTGTGGCCGTCGAACGGGGAGCAGAACACATCGCACGTGATGGACCGGCCGATACGGCTCAGCGCCTTGACGCTGATCGGCCCTGAGCGTTCACGGGTCTTGAGGCAGGTACGCACGACGGGCTGCAGCACCTCGGTGGGCAGCCCGAAGTCCAGCGCGAAGAACTTCTCGTCGAGAACCTCGTCCGACCGCAGCCCCCACAGATCGACCGCGCCCCGGTTCCAGCCCTTGACCTTCAGGTCCCGGTCCAGCACCACCACACCCGCCTCGATGCTGGCCAGGACGGCCTGCAGGAAGGCCCTGGCCTCGTCCAGCTCCTCGGTGCGGATGCGCATCTCGTCGTTCATGGTCTCCAGTTCCTCGTTGCCCGACTGGAGTTCTTCGTTGGTGGTCTCCAACTCCTCGTTCGTGGACTGGAGTTCCTCGTTCGTGGTCTCCAGTTCCTCAATGCTCGACTGGAGTTCCTCGTTGGTGGTCTCCAGCTCCTCGTTCGTGGACTGGAGTTCCTCGTACGCCGTCTCCAGGTCCTCGCGTACCCGTTTGATCTCGGCCTTCAACTGCGTGGCCACGGTGACGTCGAGGAAGGAGATGACGGTGGCGGCGTGCAGACCGCTGGGGCCGGAGAGCGGCTGGATGACGATGTCGACGTACTGGAGGTCCTCGCCCGTCCGGCGTTCGGCCCTGTTGACCCGCAGGGTCCGGCGCTCGTGCGTGGACTGGTCGATCAGCGACCGGAGTTCGACCGGCCGGTAGGAGATCTCCAGATCCTGGAAGGGACGGCCGATGTCGGTGGAGGCCAGGCCGAACTGGATTCTGGCCTGGCTGTTGATCACGACGACGGTTCCGTCGTCGTCGACGGCGATCGCCGGGGTCGGGCCCGAGTCCAGGACCAGGTCGCGCAGTTGGCGGGTGCGGGCCACGGAGTGCAACTCGGTGCCCGTGCCGACCCTGAGCTTCGAGGGGGCCGGGTGGTACGGCAGTCCGGTGTCGCCGGCGCGGCGCCGGAAGACCCGCTCCCGCATGTTGACGACGTCGAACCGCTCGGCGTCGTTCAGCAGCATCTCGGCCTTGCCGAGGAACAGGAAGGCGTTCTTGTGCAGGGCGAAGTGGAAGCGGTCGATGATCTGGGTCTGCGCCTCGACGTTGAAGTACATCAGCGTGTTGCGGCAGACCAGCAGGTCGAGCCGGGAGATCGGGGCGTCGCTGGTGATGTCGTGCCAGCCGAAGATCACCCGGCGCCGCAGATCGGGGCGGAACCCGAACTGCGCGCCGTTGTGCTCGAAGTACTTCTCGCGCAGAACGTCGGGGAGCGGCTCCAGCGATTTCGCCGGGTACAGCCCCGAGCGGGCCTGCCGCAGCGCCTCCTCGTCGATGTCCGTGGCGTAGATCTTGACCCGGCGCAGGCACTCCTCCACGCCCAGCACCTCCGCGAACATGATGGCCAGGGAGTACGCCTCCTCGCCGCTGGAGCAGCCGGCGCTCCACACCCTGACCTCCTGGTCGTGCGGGAGGTCGGCGAGCATCTCCGGAACCACCTCGTGCTGGAGGAAGTTCCAGGCGTCGGGGTCGCGGAAGAACGACGTCACGTTGATCAGGATCGTGTTGAAGAGGGCGCCGAACTCGGCCGCGCTCGTTTCGAGGAGATCCCGGTAGTCCTGGTAGGACCGGACGCCCACGTCGGTCATGCGCTTGCGCACGCGCCGCCCCAGGGTGGAGCGCTTGTAGCCGGTGAAGTCGAAGCCGCGGGAGTCCCGCAGGAAGACGAGCAGGTCCTCCAGCGCCTCGTCGGTCTGCGCGTGCTCGGGTCCGCCCATCACTGCCTCTTGGTCTCGACAAGTCCGCGGACGACCTCCGCGATCTCCTCAAGGGGTAGCACGAAGTCCACCGCCCCGGTGCCCACGGCAGCCTGTGGCATCCCCTTGAACTCGGCCGTCAGCGGGTTCTCGGCGATCACCGTGCCGCCGCGGGCCTTGACGGCGTTCACCCCCATCGTGCCGTCGCTGCCGGTTCCGGTGAGCACGCATGCGATCGCGCGCGGCCCGTAGGCACCGGCGACCGATTCGAAGAGGAGATCCGCGGAGGGCCGGACGAAGTGGACGAGTTCGGTGTCGGTCAGTGTCATGACGCCGTCGGGGCCGACGAGGAGGTGCCGGTCGGGAGGGGCGATGTAGACGGTGCCGGGCAGGGCCGGCTCCCCGGCCTCCGCGAGCTTGACCGGAAGGTCGCAGCGGCGGGCGAGGATGTCGGCGATCACCGTCCGGTGCCGGGGGTCGAGGTGCTGCACCACGAGCACGGGCACGGAGAGAGTGGGGCCCAGCGCTCCCAGGAGCACGGTCAGGGCGTGGATGCCACCGGCGGACGAAGCGACCGCGACGATGGCGTACGCGTCCCCGGGAGGCTGCTCGACCGTCACGGGGCGAGCCTAGCGGAATCCCGGAGACGGGAGGCGGTCCGGACCGGACGGTCGAGCATGTCAAGCCACTTGGGCGATTTTCATTCCGAAGGATGAATTCGGTGCTCTGCGGCAACGTTTGTGCTCCGGGCGCGGCCCGCCCCCGCCCTAGCATCGCCGGGTGTGTCACCCCTGCTCCCGGTGGCCGTGAACCCCTGTTGTCGTCCGTCCCGGAACCGGTTCGGGCATCCCGTCGAATTCACGGTGATCACTCGGTGCCCAGTGATGTCTCCTTGTCCGCCCGGTATCTGCGCGTCTACCGGACGCGAGGGCATACCGTCATCGAACTCCGCGGCGAGGTGGACATCGCCGCGGCCGTCCACATCACCCCGGAACTGGACGCGGCGACCCGTGACCGTGACCTGAGGGTCGTGGTCGACCTCGGCCCCGTCGAGTTCCTGGACTGCGTCGGGCTGGGGCTGCTGTGCCGGGCCCGGCGGCGGGTCGAGGAGCGGGGCGGACACCTGACGCTCGCCCGCCCCCACCGCATGATCCGCAGAATGCTCCGCAGCGTGAGACTGAGCCGGGTCTTCGTCCTGGCGGACACCTTGGACGGAGCGCTCGACGGGCCCGGGGCGACGACGGGCTGAGGACATGCCGGCGGACGGCCGTTCGCGCATCGGGCCGTTCGGCTCACGGGAGGGGCCGTTCGGTATCTGCCCGGGCGGAGCGCGTGGTGCCAGAGTGGGGCGAGTCCGCGAGACGTGCGGCGACGAGGTCCGCTCTGGGGAAGGACCCTCTCTCCGCGGTCCACGTCCCGGTGCCGTGCGGAAGACCGGCCCCGCGAAGTGGACACGTCTCACGGGCGGCGCCGGAACAGGGACCGGCGCGGGCCGCCTCGGCGGCCTCTCGGGAAAAAGGGGCGGGCCGGGTCGTTCCGCCCCTGCGCCGGGCACGCGCGAGGCCCGCTGAGGACGCCCGCCTCCGTCGTCGCGGGCGACCTCGCCCCCGCGTGCCCGGCGTCCCGGATCTCTGGGAGGGGAAAGACGGATGCCGGGCACGCACGGGGTACGGAGCGCCGGAGAGACGTCAGGAGCACCTCAGCGGTACGGCGCGCGGAAGGGCGCGGAGCGCACATCGCGCCCCGCGCCCCGTGCGGTGGAGACCGCCTGGCGCGTCCGCCGCGTGTTCACTCCGGCGGCGCGGCCTCGCTCCACGGCTCCGTACCGCCCTGGTCCAGCCGGAACGGCGGGTAGACGTCGGTCAGCAGGGCGGCATAGGCCACCACCCGCATCACCCACCGGTCGAGGCCGATCACCAGGTCGAACAGGCCGCCCGGGTACACGCCGGTGAACAGCAGAGCGACCCCCGCGAACAGCACCAGGACCGAGATCAGCCCGCCCGAGGTCCATACCACGCGCAGTCCGCCGCAGAGAAAGGCCAGGACCACATAGTGCGGAAGGGCCAGGAGCCACCACTTCACCAGGACCAGACCGCGCGAGAGCCGCTTCGGATAGGCCACCTCCAGCCGGGCGGGATAGTCCGGGACGTCGGCGAGCGTGAAGGGCGGGTAGCGGTCGGTGCCCAGGGCACTGCTCGTGTAGTACCCCACCCGCCAGCTCCAGCGCAGGACCCCGGTGGTGAACTCGAACAGGGGGCGCGGATAGCGGCCGGTGAACAGGACGGCGAAGAACGCCACCACCCCCACCACGACGGCCGCCGCCCACAGGAGGACCAGGACGAGGTAGTGGGGGAGGGCCAGCAGCCACTTGACCAGCCACAGCCAGCGGGACAGCCGGGGATCGAGGACGGCGGTGAGCCGGACCGGATGGGCCGCGGGCGGCGATGCCTGCGGTGCCGTGTGCGTTGCCATGGGAATCGCTCCCTCCGGTGAGCGGGGCGCGGGCCGTGCACGTCGCCCCAGCGTCGACGGCCTGCCGGACACGCGGCAGAGGCCGGACGGTCCGTCCACGGGCCGAACGGCCCAGGAAAGCTGTGGCGACACCCCCCCCGCGCACCGGATGTCACCGCAGGACCGCGCGCGCCTCGCTCCCCGCCCCACCGACGGCGGCGGCAGGGCCGGTCGGCCTCGTCCCCGAGGGAACGCCCCAGGTGGCCGACCGGGCCCTCTCCGGGCCGTTCGGTCCCTGGCAGCCCGCCGGACACGGCGGGCTGTATGGAGGCATGACGCCTGTACAAGGACTGCCGCCCCGGTCCGCGCCCCGTGGGGACCTCGGGGCGAAGGGCCGGTGGACCGCGCTGGTCGTGCTCTGCGTGTCGCTGCTGATCGTGACCCTCGACAACACGATCCTGAATGTCGCCCTGCCCACCCTGGTGCGGGAACTGGACGCCTCCACGACCGAGTTGCAGTGGATCGTGGACGCCTACGCGCTGTCCTTCGCCGGGCTGCTCCTGGTGGCGGGCGGCGCGGCGGACCGGTTCGGACGCCGACGGGTGTTCACCGCCGGGCTCGTGGTGTTCGGGGCGACCTCGGCGTGGGCGGCCGGTTCCGGTTCGACGGCGATGCTCGTCGCGGCCCGAGCCGGCATGGGCGTGGGCGCGGCGATGATGATGCCGGCCACTCTCGCGATCATCACCGACATGTTCCGCGAGCCCGTGCAACGGCGACGGGCGATCGGCGTGTGGGCGGGCACCAGCGGGCTGGGCATCGCCATCGGCCCCCTCGCCGGCGGGCTGCTGCTGGAGCACTTCTGGTGGGGATCGGTGTTCCTGGTCAACCTGCCCTTCGCCGCCGCCGGACTCGTGTGCGCCCTCCTGCTGGTGCCCGAGTCCCGCGACCCGGCCGCGCCGGCCTCCGACCCGGTCGGGGCGGCCTTGTCGGTCGCCGGGCTGGGGCTGCTCCTGTGGGCGATCATCGAGGCGCCGGTCCGGGGCTGGACGTCCGCCGTCGTCCTCGGCAGCGGCTGCGGCGGACTGGTGGTCCTGGCGGGCTTCGCCCGGTGGGAGCGGGCCTGCGGGCATCCGCTGCTGAACCTCGGCTTCTTCCGCGAGCGCCGGTTCTCGGTCGCCGTCTCCTCGGTGTCGCTGGCGATGTTCGGGCTGTTCGGCGCCCTGTTCGTCCTCACGCAGTACCTCCAGTTCGGCCTCGGGTACTCCGCCCTCGGCACCGGTGTACGCACCCTGCCGGTCGCCGGGCTGCTGGCGCTCACCGCCCCGCTGTCCTCGGCCCTGGTCCGCCGGGCGGGTACGAAGGCGGTGGTCGGGGCGGGGCTCGGCATCGTCGCCGCGGGGCTGTGGCAACTGTCCGCCGTCCGGCCGTCCTGGGTGTTCGGGGACGCGCTCGTCGGGATGCTGCTGCTGGGGCTCGGCGCCGGGCTCGTCATCCCGGCCGCGCTCGACTCGCTCATGGGCACGCTGCCGCAGAGCAGGACCGGAGTGGGTTCGGCCACGAACGGAGTCGCCGTCCAGGTGGGCGGCGCCCTGGGCGTGGCGGTGATCGGGAGCCTGCTGACGACCCGCTACCAGGACCGGCTCGGCCCGCCGCTCGCCCCCTACCGGCTGCCGTCCGGCCTGTCGGACCAGGTGCTCGGCTCCCTGGGTGGCGCGCTGGAGCTGGCCGGACGGGTCGGCGGCACGGCCGGCCGGACACTCGTGGACGTGGCCCGCTCGGCGTTCACGGACGGTATGGGGCTCGGGCTGACCGTCGGCGCGGCGGTCGCCGCCGGTGGCGCCGCCCTGGCCCTGGCAGCCCTGCCGTCCCGGCCCCGCGCCTCGGCTGAGGCCGAACCGCCCGGGGAATGAACCGAGTTCACTTGGAGCCCCCGCTTTCTCGGACTCGCCGCTTCCGCCGCACGCGTCTTGACGGGAGGACGGTGAGGGCGGACCGCGCACGAGAACAGTGCCCCGTGCTGCGTCGGTCATAATGCCTGCAGGAGGTGAGCCGCCATGAGCGTCATGAGTGACCTGATCGAGCGGGGCGCTGTCCCCGAGGGGTACAAGATCGAGGTCTTCGACGGAAGAGTGATCATGACGCCGCAGAGTCCGGAACAGGACTGGACCGTCTCCGATGTCAAGGACGCGGTCAAGACCGCCGGCATTGCGCGCGAGCGGGTCTTCGGGGACGTCCTCATCACCTTCCCCGGAGAGAACGACGCTGCCCCCGACCTGACGGTGATCGGGTTCGACGCGGAGCGCCGGAAGAACAGCTACTCCTGCGTCGACGTGCTCGCGGTTCTCGAAGTGGCCTCCGAGCCGGACGACGAGAAGGACTACGTGCGCAACGTCCGCAAGTACGGGCGCTACGGCATCGACGTCTACCTGATCGCCGACCCCTTCAAGAAGGCGGTCACCCTCATGACCGAGCCGTGTGCGGGCGGGTACGGGCGGACCATGGAGATCCCCTACGGTCAGCCGGTCACCGTCACACTGGCCACGGGGGAACGCGTGACGATCGACACCAGCACGTTTCCCACGCGCGACTCCCACCAGAACTGAGGCGCTCGCGGCGGTTCGGCAGACATCACCTCACGGCGCCAGCGAGAAGTAGTTCTCCTCCTCCTGTGTGAAGTGCAGGCGCAGCACGGTGTACAGCCCGTACAGGCAGGCCCGCAGGTCGTCGAGTTGTTCCGGCGCGGGGGAGCCGTCCGGGGTGATGAGCGTGAGGT
>DATCQX010000483.1:0-2516 GCA_036569285.1 Streptomyces sp. | reverse complement strand
GGCGAGGACGCTGGTCGCGAGGAGGGGGGACGGCGCCAGCGCGCGGCCCAGTTCCTCGCCGGCGAGGGCGAGTTCGAGGGTCCCGCCGCCGACCCCGCCGTACGCCTCCGGCAAGGCGAGCCCCGGGAGCCCGAGTTGGGCGGAGAGTGCGCTCCACAGGGCGGGGTCGTATCCGGCGGGGGTCTCGGCCGCCGCCCTCAGTTCGGCGGATCCACAGCGTTTTCCGAGGAGTTCGCGCAGGGTGCGCCGGATCTCGTGCTGTTCGGCGGTGAGGCTGGCGTCCACAGGTCCCCCAGAGCTCAACATCTGACGGTCCGTCATACCAAAGAGCCGACGCATATAGAATAGGAGTGATCTGATGTACCGTCAGATTCCATGACGCGCAAGGTAGCTGTGGTGGGTGCCGCGCTCTCCGACTGCGGTCGCCTCGACGACACGACCCCGTACGCCCTGCACGCCCAGGCGGCCCGCCGCGCACTGGCCGACGCCGGGCTCGACCGGAGCCTGATCGACGGCTTCGCCTCCGCCGGACTCGGCACGCTCGCGCCGGTCGAGGTCGCCGACTACCTCGGGCTGCGGCCGACATGGGTGGACTCCACGTCCGTCGGCGGCTCCACCTGGGAAGTCATGGCCGCCCACGCCACCGACGCGATCGCCGCCGGGCACGCCGACGTCGTCCTCCTGGCGTACGGTTCGACGGCGCGGGCGGACGTCCGGGCGGGGCGTCGGACCGGCACGCTGTCCTTCGGCAGCCGGGGGCCGAGCCAGTTCGAGGTGCCGTACGGGCACACGCTGATCGCGAAGTACGCGATGGCCGCCCGCCGGCACATGATCGAATTCGGCACGACGATCGAGCAGTTGGCGTCCGTGGCGGTGCAGGCCCGCGCCAACGCGGCACTGAACCCCGAGGCGATGTTCCGCACGCCGATCACCGAAGCGGACGTGCTGGACGGCGAGTTGATCGCCGACCCCTTCACCAAGCTGCACTGCTGCATCCGTTCCGACGGCGGGGCGGCGGTGCTGCTGGCGGCGGAGGAGTACGTGCGGGACTGCCGTTCGGCGCCCGTGTGGGTGCTCGGCAGCGGGGAGCACGTGTCGCACGCGAGCATGTCGGAGTGGGCCGACTTCACGGTGTCGCCCGCTGCGGTGAGCGGCCGGATCGCCTTCGAGCGTGCGGGAATTACCCCCTCCGACATCGACTTCGCGGAGATCTACGACGCGTTCACCTACATGACGCTGGTGACTCTCGAAGACCTCGGTTTCTGCGCGAAGGGCGAGGGCGGCTCCTTCGTCGAGAAGGGCCGACTCCTGGTCGAGGGCGGGGAGTTCCCGGTCAACACGGACGGAGGCGGCCTGTCCGCCCAACATCCCGGCATGCGAGGCCTGTTCCTCCTGGTCGAAGCCGTCCGCCAGCTTCGCGGCGAGGCGGGCACGAGGCAAGTCCGCAGCCGGGACGGGGAGTTGCCTCGGTTGGGAGTGGCGTCGGGGACGGGCGGGTGGTTCTGCTCCTCGGGGACGGTGGTGCTCGGGAGGTGAGGCGAGGCCGCCGGACGGTGCAGCCGCGCGTGACGACACGACGAACGGGGCGCCCGCCGACCGGCGGACGCCCCGTTTCTCAAGCAGTCACTACTCCCCGCGTCGGCGGCGCACCGCCAGCAGCAGCCCTCCACCCGCCGCGGCCAGCGACACCGCGAGCCCGATGAGCAGCGGGTTGAAGTCGTCGCCCGTGTCCGGGAGTTCCGGTGTCGGCGGCGGCTCCGTCGTCACCGTGACGGTCGACGTCGGCGGAGTCGGCGGCTCGTTGCCGTCCGGCGTCTTGCCCGTCCCCGTCGCCGCGTTGCTGATCTTGCCGGACTTGGCGTCGGCCTCGGTCACGACGTACGTGGCCGTGCAGGTGACGCGCTGGCCGGGGATCAGCTTCGCCGCGGAGTCGGGGCAGTCGATCGCGGACACCTTGCCGGTGCCGGTGAACTCCGTTTCCACGGGCCGGACATCGGACAGCGTGACGTTGCCCGTGTTGGCCAGCAGGAACGAGTACGTGATCGTCTCGCCCATCTTCACCTTGCCGCTCGGCGACGCCGTCTTCGTCACCGTGAGGCCCGGCTTCGGGTCCCTGGGGACCGTGGACGTGCCCGGCGTCGAGGTGACCGGCGTATGGGGGTTAAGGGGCGGAACCCCGACAGCGGTGGCCGAGTTGGAGATCTTCCCGGCGTCCACGTCGTCCTGGGTGACCGTGTACGTCGCCGTACAGGTCACCGAGACGCCCGGCGCGAGGGACTGGACGCCGTCCGGGCAGGACACCTCGGAGAGCTTGCCGGAACCGGTGAACTCCCCTTCCTGGACTTCCACGTTCTTCATCGTGACGTTCCCGGTGTTGGTCACCACGAACGAGTACGTGATCGTCTCGCCGAGCACCAGCTCGGTCTTGTCGGCGGACTTCACCACCGACAGACCCGGCTTCGGATCCGTCGGCACCTTCGTCGTCCCCGGCGGCGAGCTGATCGGGTCCCCGCCGA
>DATCQX010000482.1:0-2711 GCA_036569285.1 Streptomyces sp. | reverse complement strand
GGCGGGCGGGGTGGCGCACTGAGGGGCGCTCGGCTTGCGGTCCCACTTGACGGTGTAGGTGAAGGTGCTGCCTGCGGGGACGCGGTAGAGGGCGCTGCCGGTGGCCTTGGGGCAGTCGTCGGAGGCCCAGTAGGGGCGGTCGCTGCCGGTCTGAGTGATCGTCAGCACCGTGTTCCTCGGGGCGAGATCGACCTTGCAGTCGTTGCCGGAGCTGTTGCGCGCGGTGAACCGGAACGTCGGCGTCTGATCGGGCGAGTAGGTGTTGCTGACGCTGCTGAGCGTCCAGGTGACCACGCTGGCCGTGCAGTTGGGGAGTCCGGAGCCGGCCGGGAGAGCGGTTCCGGCGCTGCCGCTGCCACTGCCACTGCCGTTGGAGCCGTCGTCGCCACCCGAGGCGCCGCCCCCGGAGCTGTCGCCGCCCGCGCCCGCGTCCGTGCCGGAGCCGCCGTCGTCCGAACCCCCGCCGGAACCGCCCCCGTTGGAGTCACCGGGCGTCGACTCGTCACGCCCACCGGGGTGTTGGCTGATCGCGGGGCCCGAGGAGGACGGCCCGGGGGTGATCGAGGACGCGGGATTCTTGCCGTTGGAGCCCCCCGCGCCGGTCTTCCCGCCGTCGCCCCCGGCGAGGACGATCCAGGCGATCAGAAGCGTCAACAGGGCCAGCACGGACAGCAGTACGGCCCTCCGTCGCCAGTAGATGGTGGAGGGAAGCGGCCCGACCGGATTGCGCAGAGATCCCACGGCCCAAACTGTACGAGAGATCGAGGCGTTCGCCGTCCCCACCCGCCGCCTGAACCACAACTTTTCCGGATCATCATCCCGGTCACACCCTCCGGAACAGCCCCTGCCGCCCCACTCGTTCACAATCGCACCCCTTGCACCTTTGGCCATGGGACGGAAGCCGACATCCCGGGAGCCGCCCGCGGCGCCCCTCTCACGGGTGACGGCACGCACGCGTGCGCCCCTTCCCATGGCAGGATCGAAGGGCCATGACTGCTCCCACGAAGCCCCCGCACAGCACCCCCGCCGACGCCGCCCCCGGCCTGTCCCGCAGAGCACGCGCGCGCGAGGAAGAGCCCGCCGAGAGCGTCGGCACGCACCTGCACGCGCCGGTCATCGACTGGTTCGAGGAAAACGCCCGCGACCTGCCCTGGCGGCGCCCCGAGGCGGGCGCGTGGGGCGTGATGGTCAGCGAGTTCATGCTCCAGCAGACGCCCGTCAACCGCGTCCTGCCGATCTACGAGCAGTGGCTGGCCCGCTGGCCGCGCCCCGCCGACCTGGCCGCCGAGGCGCCCGGCGAGGCCGTCCGCGCCTGGGGCCGGCTCGGCTACCCGCGCCGCGCCCTGCGGCTGCACGGTGCCGCCGTCGCCATAACGGAACGGCACGGCGGCGACGTCCCCTCGGACCACGCGCAGCTCCTCGCGCTGCCCGGCATCGGCGAGTACACGGCCGCCGCCGTCGCGTCCTTCGCGTACGGGCAGCGGCACGCCGTGCTGGACACCAACGTCCGCCGCGTCTTCGCGCGCGCGGTGTCGGGTTCGCAGTACCCGCCGAACGCGACCACGGCCGCCGAGCGCAAGCTGGCGCGCGCGCTGCTGCCCGAGGAGGAGGCGACGGCGGCGCGGTGGGCCGCGGCCTCCATGGAGCTGGGCGCGCTGGTGTGCACCGCGAAGAACGAGACCTGTCACCGCTGCCCGATCGCCGCGAGCTGCGCGTGGCGTCTCGCGGGCAAGCCCGAGCACGACGGGCCGCCGCGCAAGGGGCAGACGTACGCCGGGACGGACCGCCAGGTGCGCGGCAAGCTCCTCGCCGTCCTGCGTGAGGCGCACACGCCCGTGCCGCAGTCCGCGCTCGACCGGGTGTGGCACGAACCGGTGCAGCGCGCGCGTGCGCTGGACGGCCTGGTCTCCGACGGCCTGGTGGAGCCGCTCGCGGGCGGCCTGTACCGCCTGCCGCACAGCTGAACCACTCGATCTGATTCACGGTCACTTCACAGCCGAAGGCCCTCCGTCACAACGGAACCTTCGGCTGTGTCACATCCAGCGGCCCACCAAATCGGCACATAGACACATCAAAAGTCTCGTTTCTCGTATCCGATCTGCCAGCTGTTACACAACCGACGGACAGCCGCGCGCTCGCCGCAGGCTGCTCCGCACAGTGCCGTGACAACAGCTCCGTAGCTTCTCTTCCATGCCCCGGCGACGCGCCGGAGCGACAGACCACAAGCGGGACACCGGCACGTAAGTCGGCCGGAACGGGGATCGGAGGCGGTTGGACATGGCGCAGGGCGAGGTGCTCGGTTTCGAGGAGTACGTCCGCACGCGACAGGACGCGCTGCTGCGCAGTGCCCGCCGGCTCGTCCCGGACCCCGTGGACGCGCAGGACCTCCTCCAGACGGCACTGGCGCGCACGTACGGGCGCTGGGAGGGCATCGCGGACAAGCGCCTCGCGGACGCCTACCTGCGCCGGGTCATGATCAACACCCGTACGGAGTGGTGGCGGGCCCGCAAGCTGGAAGAGGTGCCCACCGAGCAGCTCCCGGACGCCTGCGTCGAGGACGCCACCGAACAGCACGCGGACCGCGCCCTGTTGATGGACGCCATGAAGGTGCTCGCTCCGAAACAGCGCAGTGTCGTGGTCCTGCGACACTGGGAGCAGATGTCCACGGAGGAGACGGCCGCGGCCCTCGGCATGTCGGCCGGAACGGTCAA
>DATCQX010000481.1:0-3454 GCA_036569285.1 Streptomyces sp. | reverse complement strand
TCCGGCCACCGGCCGCGAAGGAGCCGAAGGGGCGCGTCGGTGTCGAGGGCGCGAGCGCGCGGAGGCCCGAAGGGCTGAGCACGATCGTGCCCTCGACACCGACTTAGGCGCCCCGTAGGCGAGAGAGCCAATGTCACGCGCCACGCCAGCCTCCCAGCCAACGCCCCCCGCAAAAAACACCCCTCAACGCAGGCCCCCTCCACCCCCAGCAACCACCTGCCCCCACTCTCCCCCTACTCCCCCGCCCCTTGATTCTTCCGAGCCGTCAACACCAACGCCGCCCCCCCAATAAGCACCAACCCAATAGCAGTCCCCGCAATAACCGGAGTCGTACTGTCCGAGCCCGTGGCAGCAAGGTTCGTCGGCGTGGTCGGAAGGACCTTCGCGGGGGCGGGGTCGCTGTACGTCTGGGTAGTGAGGTTGGACACCGTCCGGGACTGGGTCTTGCAGTCGAGGACGCCGGTGAAGCGGGGGGACGTGCCCTGGGGTGTCGTGAGGGTGAAGTCGTAGAGCTGGTCCTCTTGGAGGGGGACGGTCACCGTGCGGGTCTCGCCCGCCCCGATCGTGTACTCGGCGGTGAGGAGGGTGAACGTGTACGGCTGGTCCCCCTTGTTCGCCGCGGTGATGTCCAGCCCGCTCCTGAGGCAGTCCCGCGCGGCGGACAGCGCCGGCACGGCCCCGGCCTCGGCCCAGCTCGCGACGGCCGTGGCGGACACCGTGGACTCACTGGACCCGGCGAGGATCTGCGTCTGACTGCGCCCCTCGGAGACGAACGCCCGCCCCACGGGCACGGTCGTGGACGCCTGGAGCGTCACCTGCGCCGACCCCGCGGGCGCCTTCTGAGGCACCTGGAAGTACAGCCGGCTCCCGTCGACCGCCGCGGTCACCTCCTCCCCGTCCTCGTCGACGACCTTCACTCCGGTGATCGCGGCGTCCGGCGGCGGCGTCACGGACACCGCGCCCGCGTCGGTGTGCACGGTCACCGGCCCGAGCAGTCCCCCGGGCTTCCCGGAGATCGCGGGGCTGTCGACGGTCAGGGACGCCGGCGGCTCCGCCGCCTCCCCGGCCTCCTTCTCCAGGTAGTCCGCGAGCTTCCGGGCCTGCGGGTCGACCGCGTCGACGTCGGCCCCGTCCGAGTACCGCCAGATCGCCACCTGCGTCCCCGCCGCCGCGTCCTGTTCGGTGAGCCCGCCGGCGATCCCGGCCTTCTTCGCGAGGGACGCCAGGTCGTTCACCTGCGGGTAGGAGTTGCGGAGGATCCAGCCGATCCGCCCCGCCTGCTTGTTCGCGGCCAGCGACGTCCCGCTCCACGGCGTCTCGTGGTACTTCGCGTCCTTCTGCGTGGGGGTGTAGACGTCGACGCAGTACGTCTGGAGCATGCCCCCGCCGTCCACCGACATCTCGAACAGCCCCGCCGGGATCTCCTGGTCCCCGCTCTCCTCGTGGAGCACCGCGCTGCCATAGACCTTCAGTCCGCCTATGGTCGCGGTCGCCCCGCCCTGCCCCTGCGTGGCGGTGTCGGCGGCGGCCTGGCCGGCGCCTGCCAGGATCGTGGCGGCGGCGAGGCCGGACACCAGGGCCGCGGCGGCGGCGCGAACCGCTCCCCGCCCTCGGGCGATCGGCACGGTGATCGAAGAAAGCACGCAATTCCCCTTCGAGCGGGACCCGTTGACGTGGGGGACGGGCCCCACCAGCAGAATCGGAAGCCACGAGGACTATGCCGCGATCCTAGAGACGCGGCGCGGCCCCTTTCCCAGTCAGATCGTCGGGCAACCGATCCGAATCGGAATCGTTATCCCAAGATCACTCCGGTCGGCCGGAGAGCCGGGGTTATCGACAAATCCACCGCTCCTTAAGGCACTTGATCCGCCCCGTAGACGGCGTGATCCACCGATAAGCCCCAACCCGGCTTTTTCACACGCCTCCTGACATCACGCCGCGCTCACCGCCTCCCGCTCCGCCCGCACCTCCCACTCCGGCTCCGGCCTCCCGCCCGCCGGCTCCGCCCTGGCCCCCTTGACGAACGCCGAGGTGCCCCGCGCCAGATCGTGTCCGATCGCCACCGCGTCGATGTCGGCCGACATCCAGTTCTGCCCGTCGCGCATGTCCGCCCGTACTTTCAGCCGTCCCTGCACGACCACCGGGTCCCCGACCGACAGCGACGCCGCCACGTTCACGGCGAGTTGCCGGTTGGCCCACACCGTGAAGAAGTTGGTGTGGCCGTCGACCCACTCGTTCTTCTCCCGGTCCCAGTACCTCGCGGTCGCCGCCAGCCTGAACCGCGCCGAGCCCCCGCCCGCGAGTTCCCGGTAGACGGGCTGCGTGGCGACGTTCCCCACCGCGGACATCGTGACCTCGTTCATCGCGTTCTCCCCTCCGAGGCGACCACGCCCTTCGCGATCGCCGCGGAACCAGACTGCGCCGGCCGCAAGCCCCTCGTCCGGCCCTGTGGACAACGCCCGCCCTGTGGACAACCGCGTCACCCCATCGAGTGAACCCACGTCACGCGACCTGTGGATCACCTGCCCGGATCACCCTCCGTAACCCCCATCCGGCCAGGCTCATGACAACCCTCCCCGCCGAAAACGCCGACACGCCGAGAGCACACCGAAACGCGGCGGCACCGACACCCACCGGCATCACCACCGCCGCGCCTCTCCCACTACCGCCCTCCCACTACCGCCCTCCCACCCCCACGACCCTCCCGTACTGCTCCCGCACCTCCCGATACCGCAACAACTCCGCCGCCACCGGATCAAGCACCCGCGCCCGCCCGCACCCGGCAGCAGCCTCCCTCAACCGCCGCTCCGCATCCTGCCCGTACCGCCGCGCGGGCCCCCTCGCGGCCATCCGGCAACTCCACTCCACGAGCGGCCCCCCGACGATCCCGACGACCATCAGCAGCACCGGAACCCCGAGATTCGGCGCCGTCACCCCCGCGATCTGCGCGACCAGCCAGAGCCCGCCGACGATCTGGAGCACCGTCATCGACGCCTGCGCGAACACGGCGACCGGCCACCACCCGGGCCGAGGCGGACGCCCCGGCGGCAGCCCCGCGCGCGCGGCAAGGTCGTCCAGCGCCTCCGGAAGCCCCTGCGCGCCCCGTACGGCGGCCTCGCGCACCGCGAGGGCCCACGGCGCGGGCAGCCCCGAGGACGCCCGGTCGGCGACCGTACGGACGGCCTGCTCGACGCGCTGGCGCGCGGTGGCCTCCTCGTCCATCTGCGCGCGCACGGGGAGCCGTCCGGTCGGGGGGTCGCGCCGGTCCTGGTACCAGCGCCACAGCCGCAGCCACGGCGTCCCGCACGCGCGGTTCGCGTTGCGCAGCCACGCGCGCTCGGCGGCGTCTCCGGCGGCGCTGGCGCCGACGGCGTCCGCGAGGCGGGCGGCGAACTCGTCGCGTGCCTCCTCGGTGAGCCCCGCACGGCGCGCGGGCGCGTAGACGGGCCGCAGC
>DATCQX010000480.1:0-2072 GCA_036569285.1 Streptomyces sp. | reverse complement strand
CAGGGCGACGTCTTCTTCGGCGTCGACAACACCCTCCTGTCCCGCGCCCTCGACAACGGCCTCTTCCAGCCGTACGAGGCGAAGGGGCTGGAGCGGGTCGGCGCCGCCTACCAGCTCGACGCGGACAAGCACCGGGTGACGCCGATCGACTACGGCGACATCTGCGTCAACTACGACAAGAAGTACTTCGCGGACCACAAGCTGACCCCGCCGGCGTCGTACGACGATCTGATCAAGCCCGAGTACAAGAACCTCCTGGTCACCGAGAACGTCTCCACCTCCTCCCCGGGTCTCGGCTTCCTGCTGGGGACGGCCGCGAAGTACGGGGACGACGGCTGGCAGGACTACTGGAAGAAGCTGAAGGCGAACGGCGTCGAGGTCGTCGACGGCTGGGACCAGGCGTACAACGACGTGTTCTCCGGGTCGGCCGGCGGCAAGAAGGCCAAGGGGGACCGGCCGCTCGTCGTGTCGTACGCGTCCTCCCCGCCCGCCGAGGTGATCTTCGCGAAGCCGAAGCCGGCCCAGGCGCCGACCGGTGTCGCCGAAGGTACCTGCTTCCGGCAGATCGAGTTCGCGGGCCTCCTCAGCAACGCGAAGAACACCGCCGGCGGCAAGGCGCTGATCGACTTCCTGATCGGCAAGGAGTTCCAGGAGGACATGCCGCTGAACATGTTCGTGTACCCGGTGCTCCAAGGGGCCGCCGTCCCGGCCGAGTTCACGCAGTTCGGCCCCGCCGCGAAGTCCCCCGAGACCCTGGCCCCGGCGAAGATCGCCGCCGACCGTGACGACTGGGTCAAGACGTGGGCCTCTCTCGTCCTCAAGTAGTCCGGCTGGGCCTGATGGCCCTGCCGCTCGCGTTCTTCGGGACCTTCTTCGCCTACCCGGTCGCCGCGATCCTGCTGCGCGGCCTGCACGCGGACGGCACCTGGCATCTCGGCCGCCTGTGGGACGTCGTCACCGAGTCGGACGTCCGGCACGTCCTGTGGTTCACGGCGTGGCAGGCCCTCGCCTCCACCGCGCTGACCCTGCTGGTCGCGCTGCCGGGCGCGTACGTCTTCGCCCGCTTCGACTTCCCGGGCCGCAGGCTCCTGTACGCCGTCGTCACCGTCCCGTTCGTCCTGCCGACGGTCGTCGTCGGGACGGCGTTCCTGGCGCTCGTCGGCCGGGGCGGGCTCACCGACGAGCTGTGGGGCGTGCGGCTGGACACGACGGTGTGGGCGATTCTGCTGGCGCACGTCTTCTTCAACTATGCCGTCGTCGTCCGGACCGTCGGCGGGCTCTGGGCGCAGCTCGACCCGCGTCAGGAGGAGGCGGCGCGGGTGCTGGGGGCGTCGAGGCTCCGGGCGTTCAGGACGGTGTCGCTGCCCGCGCTCGGCCCCGCCGTCGCCGCCGCCGCGCTGATGGTGTTCCTGTTCACGTTCACCTCCTTCGGGGTCGTGCAGATCCTCGGCGGGCCGACGTTCTCGACCCTGGAGGTGGAGATCTACCGGCAGACGTCCGAGATCTTCGACCTCACAACGGCGGCTGTCCTCACGGTCGTTCAGTTCCTCGCCGTCGGCGCGATCCTCACCGTGCACGCGTGGACCGTGCGGCGCAGGGAGAGCGCGCTGCGGCTGGTCGACGCGTCGACGACGGCCCGCAGGCCGCGCGGGGCCGGTCAATGGGCCCTGCTGGGCGGGGTGTTGACGACGATCGCCGTGCTGTTGGTGTTGCCGCTGGCCGTGCTGGTCCAACGGTCGCTCGGTGGAACGGACTTCGCGTACTACCGGGCGCTGGCGTCCGGCGAGGGCAACGTCTTCCTGGTCCCGCCGATCGACGCGATCGGCAACTCCCTGGAGTACGCGGCCGTCGCGACCGGGATCGCCGTGGTGATCGGCGGACTCGCCGCCGCCGCACTGGCCCGGCGGGACGCGGGGAAGCTGGTGCGGGGTTTCGACGCGCTGCTGATGCTGCCGCTCGGGGTGTCGGCGGTGACCGTCGGGTTCGGGTTCCTGATCTCGCTGGACGAACCGCCGCTGGACCTGCGCAGCAGCTGGATCCTGGTGCCGCTCGCGCAGGCGCTGGTGGGGGCG
>DATCQX010000479.1:0-2870 GCA_036569285.1 Streptomyces sp. | reverse complement strand
CCGGGCATCCTCGTAATGCTCTGGTACTACCGGTGCACGAGTGCGGTGAAGGGCTGGTGGGCGCGTATGACAGCAGGCCAGACGGACCCCGTGGTTCGGACCCCGTACGGGGACGTACGCGGCAGGCACGAACAAGGTGTCGCGGTGTTCCGGGGGATCCCCTACGGGGCGGCCCCTTTCGGGCCCCGGCGGTTCCTGCCCCCCGTACCCCCTGAGTACTGGTCCGGCGTCCGGGACGCGGGCGCGTTCGGGCCGACCGCGCCGAAACCGCCGTACTCCGAGGCGTTCGCGCAGTACCTCACCGACCCCGACATCCCCGGGGACGACTGCCTCAACCTCAACGTGTGGACGCCGCAGCCGGGGCCCGGCGCCCGGCTGCCGGTCGTCGTCTGGTTCCACGGCGGCTCCCTGACCAGGGGTTCTTCCGCCGTCCCGGTATACGACGGCACCTCCTTCGCCCGCGACGGCATCGTCTTCGTGTCGATCAACCACCGGCTCGGCGTCGAGGGCTACGGCCTCTTCCCGGACGCCCCCGCCAACGCGGGCCTGCGCGACCAGCTCGCCGCGCTGGAGTGGGTGCGGGACGCGATCGCCGGGTTCGGCGGGGACCCTGACAGGGTCACCCTGATGGGACAGTCGGCCGGCGCGATCAGCATCGGCGCCCTCATCGCCGTCCCCCGCGCGCAAGGCCTGTTCCGGCGGGCCGTGCTCCAGAGCGGGGCGCCCGAGGCGTCCGACCGGGACAAGGTGCGGCGGATGGTCCGCCGGATGGCCGGCCGGCTGAAGATCCCGGCCACCGCCGAGGCGTTCGCCGCCGTCGACCGCGACCTGCTGCTGCGCACGCAGTACGAGGTCGGACGGCTCTCCAGCCCCGTCCTCGGCGGGCCCGCGTTCGGGATCGTCGTCGACGGCGACCTCGTCCCCCGCGACCCGCTCCAGGCCCTGATCAGCGGTGACGTCGCCCGGGACATCGACCTCCTGCTCGGCTGGACCAGCGACGAGTACCGGCTCTGGCTCGCCCCCGGCGGGCTCGTCGAGCGCGTCGACCGGCTCGGACCCGTCGCCCTCGCCGGGGCCATGGCCCGCTGCCACTGCGGCTCCGAGGTCCCGCGCGGCTACCGCGCCCTGCACCCCGACGCCGGGCCCGCCGAGATCGTCGGCCAGATGGTCACCGACCACATGCTGCGCCGCCCCCTGCACCGGCTGGCCGACGCCCGCCCCGGGACGTCCTACGTGTACGAGTTCGCCTGGCCCTCCGGACGGCCCGGACTCGGCGCCTGCCACTCCCTCGAACTCGGCTTCGTCTTCGACACCGGCACCTCACCGGACTCCGTCAAACTCGCCGGCGAGAACCCGCCCGCGCCGCTCGCCACCGAGATGCACGCGGCGTGGACACGGTTCGTGAAGACCGGCGACCCCGGATGGGAGCCGTGGGACGCCCGGCATCCCGTACGGGTCTTCGGGGACGGCGAGACCCGCACCGTACCCGGACTGCGGGACGCCGATCTCGCACTGTGGGACGCGGGGACGGTCGTCCCCCGCCAGACGGCCGCCGTGGAACCGCTTCCCGCGCGGTCGCTGCGCGGGACGGAGCTGCGGTCGGTGGTGCGGAGGCTGCGGCGGGCGGGGTCGGATCGGGCGCGGTAACCGATTACCGGGTGTTTCTGGGCGGGGCGGCGCGCTGTGCGGGGGTCCGGGCGGCTCCGGCGTTCGCCTCGCGGTTCCAGCGGGCCGCGCGGTGACTCCAGCGCGTCCTGCCCTGCGGCTCGCACGCCTCCTGACCTGCGGCTTCAGGTCGCCCCGCGCGGCGGCTTCACCGAATCCCGGACCACGACATGCGTCCCCAGCAGCAGATGCTCGTCCGGGGCGCCCGGGGTGCGGCCGAGGGCGGTGCGGACGGCGACGCGGCCCAGCTCCTCGTACGGGACGTGGACGGTCGTCAGCGGCGGGTACAGGTCGCGGGCGCAGGGGATGTCGTCGTAACCGGCGAGCGAGACGTCGTCCGGAACCTTGAGGCCCGCCTCGTGCAGGGCCGTGAGGGCGCCGGCGGCGACCATGTCCGTCGCGGCGACGACGGCCGTGAAGTCGAGCCCGCCGTCCAGGGCTTGACGCATCAGGCGGTGGCCGGAGTCGCGGGTGAAGTCGCCGTGCAGGACGAGCGCCGGGTCGACGTCGACGTCCCGCGCCCGGTGCGCGCTCATGTAACCGCGTTCACGGCCCTGCGCCGTCGTGTGGTCGGGGCGGCCCCCGAGGAACAGCACCCGTCGGTGGCCCTGGGCGAGGACGTGGGTGACGAGAGCGTGGGCGCCCGACTCGTTGTCGTACTCGATGACCGTGACCGGAGCGCCCGGATCCAGCGGCGGACGGCCGCACAGCACGAGACGGGAGCCCGCCGAGGCCAGCGCCTCGGCCATCTGGCGGGTGCGCTCGCGGTACTCCGGGGTGTCCGCCGTGCCCCCGACCAGGATGACGGCGGCGGCCCGCTGCGCCCGCATCATCTCCACGAACTCGGTCTCCTGGCGGACGTCGCCCTCGGTGCCGCGGACCAGACACAGATGGCCGAGCAGTGCGGCCTCACGTTCCACGCCGTACGCCATCAGCGCGAACGGCGGGGCGGTGATGTCCTCCAGGACGAACGCCAGCGCCGGGGTGCCCGCACCCGCGATCGCCTTCGCGCGGGCGTCGGCGACGTAGTCCAGTTCGCGCACCGCGACCAGCACCCGCGCCCGGGTCTGCGCGCTCACCGGGTACACCCCGCCGAGCACCCGCGACACCGTCGCCGCCGACACCCCGGCGCGCGCCGCGACGTCCCGGATGTTGCTGCGCCGGACTTCCCCGGTCTCGGTCTTCCTGGTCATGAGCTCCGCCCC
>DATCQX010000478.1:0-3932 GCA_036569285.1 Streptomyces sp. | reverse complement strand
GTGAGGGCGTCGGCGATGCGGTGGCGGGTGATGCCCATGATCCAGCCGGGGAAGGTGCCGAGGTGGGGGTGGTAGCGGTGGCGGCTGCGCCAGACGCCGAGGAAGACCAGCTGGGTGACGTCCTCGGCCTCCTTCGCGTCGCCGAGGCAGCGGTGGGCCGTGCTGCGTACCAGCGCCGACCAGCGGTCGTAGGCGGCGGCGAGGCACTCCTCGTCGCCCGCGACGACGCCCTGTGCGAGTTCGTCGTCCGCCAGCGCGGTGGGGTTCATGGCGGGGGCTCCTCACGTCGGGGGCCTCATCGTGCGGGGGCGCGTGGCGGGCCTCAATGTGCGTCGGTTGTGCGTCGTCTTGGGGGAGAGTGGGGGGATGAGCAGATCGCGCGAGGCAGGGGGCACCCCTGAAGCAGCCCCCGCACCGGTACCGACCCCCGAGGTTCCCGCCCTCACCACCGGCGCCCTCGCGCAGCGTCTCGGCATCGCCCCCACCACCCTCCGCACCTGGGACCGGCGTTACGGCATCGGCCCGGCGAGCCGCACCGGCGGACGGCACCGCCGCTGGAGCCCGGAGGACGTCGCCGTCCTGGAGCGGATGTGCCGGCTCACGTCGGCCGGTGTGCCCCCGGCGGAGGCGGCGCGGACGGCCGTGGGCGACCGCCCTGAGCGTGCGGACACGGAACCCTCCCCCGGTCCGGCGGCCCCACGGAGCGAGGACGGCCGTCCTGAGCCTGAGGCCCCCGAGGCCTCCCCTCACCCGGCAGCCCCTCCGAGTCCAAGCGGTGAGCGCGACGACACCGAGGCCGCCCTGCCGTTGGGCGATGTGCGGCGTGAGTGCCGGGGGCTCGCGCAGGCCGCTGTGCGGCTGGACGCGCCCGCTGTGGCCCGGCGGTTGGACGCGGCGGTCGAGGCGTACGGGGTGACGGTCGCGTGGGAGGAGGTGATGGTGCCGGTGTTGCACGCCGTGGGGCGCAAGTGGGCGTCGTCCGGGGACCGTTACGTCGAGGTGGAGCACCTGCTGTCCTGGCACGTCTCCACCGCCCTGCGCCGCCGCGCGGCCCCGGCGCCCGGTGCCGAGCCGGTCCTGCTGGCGTGCGTGCCGGACGACCAGCACACCTTGGCGTTGGAGGCGCTGCACGCGGGGCTCGCCGAACGCGGCCTGCCCGCGCGGATGTTCGGAGGTGCCGTGCCGGCGCCCGCGCTGACGGCGGCGGTGGACCGGCTCGGCCCCTCCGCGGTCGTGCTGTGGGCGCAGACCCGGTCCACGGCGAACCCGGCGCTGGCCCGGCGGGTCGCGGACGTGCGGTGGGGGGTGAAGGGGGCCCGCCGGGGGCCGCTGGTGGTGCTGGGCGGGCCCGGCTGGCTGGGTCGGGTGGGTGAGGGGATGGTGTGGCCGGGGAGTCTGCGGGACGCCCTGGACACGCTCAGTCGAGGCCGCGGGCCTGCTTGAAGCGGGCGAGGCCGTCGGAGAGGTCCACGATCCGGTCGGGGTAGCCTTCCACGCCGCCCAGCCGCCAGGGTTCGTGACACAAGGGGGCGTCCAGCTCGGCGAGTTCGGGGACCCAGCGCCGTACGTACGTGCCGTCGGGGTCGTAACGCTTCGCCTGCGTCACGGGGTTGAGGACACGGTTGGGGCGCGAGTCGGTGCCGGTGCCCGCCATCCACTGCCAGTTGAGCTGGTTGTTCGCGACGTCGCCGTCGACGAGGAGTTCCAGGAAGTGCGCGGCGCCCACCCGCCAGTCGACGTACAGGGTCTTGGTGAGGAAGCTCGCGGTGAGCAGGCGGCCCCGGTTGTGCATCCAGCCCTCGTGGAGGAGTTGGCGCATCGCCGCGTCCACGATCGGGTAGCCGGTGCGGCCCGCCTTCCACGCCTCGACGTCACCGCGCGCCTCGTCCTCGGTGCGCCAGCGGTCGTGCTTCGTACGGTAGTCGGTGTGCGCGGTGTGCGGGCGGACGGCGAGGACCTGGCGGTGGAAGTCGCGCCAGGCGAGCTGCCTGATGAACGCCTCCGCTCCCGGGCCGCCCGCCGCGCGGGCCCGGTGGACCAGCTCCACCGGGGAGAGCGTGCCGAAGTGCAGGTGCGGGGAGAGTTTCGAGGTGGCGTCCCCGGCGAGGTCGTCGTGCCGGTCCTCGTACGCGGCGATGCCGCTCCGCAGCCAGGCCGCCAGGCGTGCCCGGCCGGCCGTCTCGCCGCCCCACTCGCCGGTGTGGGCGGGCAGGGGCTCGGACGCCGCGCTGTCGGGGACGCTGAGGGCGCGCGGGGCGGCGAGAGGGCCCCGCAGCGGCGTGCGCGACCAGTGCCGGTGGTAGGGCGTGAACACCGCGAAGTGGTCCGAGCCGGCCGGGAGCACGGCGCCGGGGGCGATCGCCGTGTTGACCGTGTCGTGCACGTGCAGCCGCACGCCCTCCGCCTCCAGCGCCTTGCGCAGCCGTTCCTCCCTGCGGTGCGCGTACGCGCTGACGTCGGCCGCCATGTGGACCTCGTCGGCACCGGTCTGCGCGCAGACCCTGGCCACCTCCTCAACGGGGTCCCCGGTGCGGACGACGAGCCGGCCGCCGCGTTCACGCAGGCCCGCGTCGAGGTCGTGGAGGCAGTCCGCGAGGAACGCGAGACGGTGGGGGGCGGCGAATCCGGCGGCGTCCACGGCCGGGTCACGGACGAAGAGGGGGACGACCTGCCGGGCGCCGTCCAGGGCCGCGCGCAGCGGGGGGTGGTCGTGGAGGCGGAGGTCGGAGGTGAACAGGACGATCGAGGTGTTCATGGTGCGTGCTCCTGGGGCGGTGGGTTCTCCGAGAAGCGGTTCTCTTCGGGGGGCGGGAACGGATGCACCGTCACCGGATCGCCGTATCAGCTGGTGACACGGACGTCGACGGCCCTCAGCTCCAGCCCCGTCTCCCGTTCGGCCGCCTCCCACACCCGGTCCCTGACGCGCGCCGCGAGCCTCGGGAGTACGGCGCCCTCGGGGGCCCGGACGTCGACGCGGACCTCGACGCCGCCGCCGTCCGCCTGGAGGATCCGGCAGCACTCCGCGCGGACTCCGGGCACCGTCTCCGCCGCCGCCCGCAGGGTGCGGGCCACTTCGGTGGGGTCGGTCATCGCGGGCCTCCCGTACTGGTGGGGGGCGGCACGGTGCCGTCCCGTACGGATCACTTCCGCCGCGGAGCGCCGTCCGGATGCGCATCGGGGGCCGGGTCCAGGAGATCCGCGACGACCGATGCCGTCGTCCGGTGCCAGGTCCGGTACCGGCGCAGCATCGCGTGATCGCCTCCGGCGACGATCACGAGCGAGGCCCGGACGGCGATGCCCTGCGCCCGGCGTACCACCTCGGCGGTCTCCTCGGCCGACGTGATCCGGTCCCGGTCGCCGTGCAGCGCCACCACCCGCCGCCCGGCGACCTGCTCCACCGGCTCCCCCGCCGGCCACCACGGCGCCAGCCCCACCACCCCGCGCACCGAAGCGTGCCCGGCGGCCCGCAGCGCGGCCCGGCCCCCCATGGAGTGCCCGACCAGCACGACAGGGACGTCCCCGACTCGCTCGGCCAGTTCGTCCAGTGCCCTGAGGGTGTCCCGCACGGGATCGGCCCGGTCCCCGTTCCACCCCCGCACCCGATACCGCACCCGCCCGATCAGCACGTCGTCCGGCACGGCCCCCTCGACCGCCCGCAGAACGGGCCCCATCCGCAGAGAGGCGAGCTGCCGAGGCCCGGCGGCCCGCTCACTCCGCACCTGCCCCCCGTGCAGCACCAACACGGCCGCCCGCGCCCGACCGGCCTCCCGCCCGACCGCCAACGCACTCCCGTCCCACCCCATCAACGCCCCTTTCTCTGTCCTGATCCTCTCCTGCCCCACCGCTCACGTCACGACGCGCGGTGATCAGAGCTGCGGCAAGTGGTCGGTGGGGGCTGGTGAGCGGCGTTCTTCGAGCCAGAAGAGATAGAC
>DATCQX010000477.1:0-8014 GCA_036569285.1 Streptomyces sp. | reverse complement strand
AAGAAGCCGCAGGCAAGAGCGGCGGGAAGACCCCCGCCGAACTGGCGGCGGAGGCCGCGAAGAAGGCCAAGGCATGGAAGACGCGGCGCTACCAGGGACGGCGGACGCTGTGGCGGATCACCGGACAGCCTGCGTGCAAGGGCTGCGGCCGTGACCTGATGGACCCCGAGTCCGGCGCCCTGTACGTGCAGACCGCCGAAGGGGCGTCGGTCGTCCTGGGCATGATGCACTGCGCGCGGATCTGGTTCTGCCCGGTCTGCTCGGCCACGATCCGGCAGAAGCGGGCCGAGGAGATCACCCGCGCCGTGGTCGAGTGGATCAAGCGGGGTGGAACCGCCTACCTGGTCACCCTGACCCCCCGCCACGACTACCGTGACGACCTGGCGGACCTCATGGACGCCATCCAGGGAAGCCGGGGCGGTACCGAGGCGGAGATCAAGGCCGCCCGCGCCGAGCGGGACGCGGCCCGCGACGCGGTGACCGCCGCCCGGGACGCCCGCAAGGCCGCCGCCAAGGCCGCGTCCGCCGCCGCCCCCAAGGGCAGCAAGCGGGCCGCTGCCGCCGCCGCCCGGGACGCTGCTGCCCCCGCCGAAGCCGCCGCCGCCCGGCGGCTCGCCGACGCCCGGACCGAGTTGGCCGGCACCCAGCGTCAGGCAGGCGCCTACCAGCGGCTCATCACCGGCGGCGTCTGGGCAGGCGACGACCGCGAGACCAGCGAGAACGGCCAGATCGGCATCCGGGGCCGGATCGGCTACGTCGGCATGATCCGCGCCACCGAACTCACGGTGGGGACCACGAACCTGTGGCACCCGCACATCCACGCGATCGTCCTGGTCGGAGGCTCGCTCGCCTCCGACCTCGAAGGCGTCCGCGTCCTGGGCGACACGTTCGAGGTCGACCCGCAGGACCTGGAGGCGTGGGAGAACCACTGGCGGGCCACCTGGACCAACCACCTGCAGAAGACCAACCCGAAGTACCGGCCCTCTGACCAGTGCGGCATCCCGGACTGCAAGTGCGACGGCAAGGGCCACGGCGTCGACTTCAAGCGGCTGAAGACCGCCCGCGACGCGAAGCAGCTCGGGGAGTACATCGCGAAGACCCAGGACGGGAAATCGCCCGCCCTCGAACTCGCCCGCGGCGACATGAAGACCGGACGGCAGGGCAACATGACGCCCTTCGAGGTGCTGTACCGGATCGGGGACCTGATGGGCGGCACCGCCCCCGACGATCCCGAAGTGCCCGGTCAGGGCTCGCTGGAGTGGTGCCTTGGCGTCTGGCACGGCTACGAGCGGGCCATGCCCGGGCGGCGGGCCATCGAGTGGACGCGCGGCCTGCGCACGCTCCTGGGCATCGAGGGCGACGACACCGAGGACGGCGACAAGGACTTGCTCCTAGAGGCGGACGGCGACGCCGAGTTCCGGGGCGGCGCGGCCGTGACCGAGGACGGCGTGACCGCCCTCGTACGGCGCGGGCTCGACCTCGAAGCCGTACAGGCCGCCGAGGGCAAGGACGCCAACACCGACCCCGACGCGGTCGCCGACCGCCTCCGAGCCGTGCTCGACATCGCCCAGGCGCCAGCCGGTTCGGTCCGCCCGCTCACCGGCGCGGAGGTGTCCGAAGCGTGGTCCGCGATCCGCGACCGCACCGCCCAACGGCGGGAGGACGCCCGGAAACGCCGGGCACGCGACGCCGAACGGGACGCCGACCAGCGCCCATAGGGCCGGGCGCACTGATATCAGTGCGCCACAACTCGCTGCCCCTGACTGATCGGCCCGAGCGGGACCGGCAACCCCACTCCGCTCGGGCCGAAACGGCGCCCTCACCTGGGAGGCGACAAGCGACAAGACAAGCGACAAGCGACAAGCGAGACGACAAGCCGCAGTGCTCCTGGTCGTCGTCGGCGTACGTCATCTCGGTGACGTACGGCGGCCGCCGGTCACGTACTCGAGGAACGCGGCCGGGGTGAATCCGCGGGCGAGCTCGCTCCCGCCGGCACTTCGTGCAGGCGGACCCTCGCCCCGATCTGCCGCGCCAGGAGACGCGCCGCGTACCGTGCGGCGGCATGAATCGCATGAGGGCCTGCCAGCACTGCAACGAGGCGTTCGAGGCCGCCACGACGGGCCGCCCGCCGAAGTACTGCTCTGCCACCTGCCGGAAGAAGGCCTGGGAGGCGGAGCGTCTGCGCCAGATCGTCGTGGTGGAGGTGGCCAAGGCCGTGGCTGCGGAGCGGCGTCGGGCGAATCGTGGGAACGAAACTCCGTTCCGTGGGAACGAAACTCCGCCGCAGGCCAGGGCCCCTGAGCCGCTTCCGCCAGCGCCCCGGCAGACGCGTCGCCGGTCTGGCATGACGGGGTCCGCGATGCCGCTCCCGCTGCCCCTGGATGAGTAGGAACGCCTATTGATCCGGTGTCGGTGGCGATCACTACGGTGGGTGCGCCTGTGATCACGGGGAGGGCAGATGCACGACCAGGACCACGACCAGGACCAGCACTTGGCGGGAGCTCTCGCGGCTCTCCTGCTGGTCGGAGTCACGCTGATCGCGCGGGAGACGTGGGGGCTGTGGCCTGCGACAGGACTCGGTATGGGGGCGGTCCTGCTGGCCTACTGGGGCCCGGCCGTCGCACGTCGGATAGCCATCGTGGTGGAGGTCCGCCGGTTCCGCCGGCATCTCGCCACCACCCACGAACGGGCAGCCGGATGAGCGGCCACGACGTGCGGAACCGCAGTCGCGTCCCCGCGACTGCCCCACCGGCCGTCACCACATCGCGGCAGCAGGTGCTCCCCAGCAACCCAAGACGGGCCGTAACCGCGCCTCACGCGGCTCAGCCCCGCGACGGCGGGGGAACGGCGCCCAGCCCCTCTGCCGGGCCGTCAGACGGCCGTACAGCGCCACGAGTCCCCCTCCCCTCCCCGCCAGCCTGTCTGCGAGCACAACAGCGATGGCCGCACCCGGCGGACGGCTGGCCACGTAAACCCCGGCGGGATGCCGCCTCGGAGTGGTGCGCGGGTCGGTCGGCGGCCGGGCCAGAGCGGGGCGGAGACAGGAGCTCGGGCCCGGCCGGGGGCCGGGCCGCGCGGCCCGTCAGGGCCGCCTTGATCCAGTAGAGAAAGTTTGAACGCGAAAAACGCAACGTGATTCAGCCATTCAGCCAGATTCTCTTGCGCAAGTTGATACAGCGTGTCAGTCTGAACATGCAACGCAGAGAGAACGAGGGGAGGGAATGTGACGACGTTGAGTGTTGAGCGGACGCAGGTTGACACGAGCGGTCAGGCTGACCTCATGACGCAGAAGACACCGCGCGAACTGCGCGCCGATGCTGAGGCCGCCCTGAAGGGGTTGGGCCAGAGGCGGATCAAGCTCCTTGCCGAACTCGAAGCGGTGGAAGCCGAGCTGCGGCCGTTGGTCGCTGAGGCGGTCCGGATGGAGGTCCCTTACCGCCGCATCAACGAACTGACGGCAGTCTCACCGAACACGGCGCGAGCCTGGTCGAAAACCTAGATCCACTAGCGGCTCCTCGCGCGCGCACGCGTAGGGCCCCCTCCCCGGAAACCGCATCAACCTGGAAACCCGCAGGTCACACGCGGTTGCGGGGGCGCAACCGGGCACGCGAGCGCAACCGAGGCAGCAACCACCACAAAACAGGCGGGCCGAACCGTCGGTAGGACGACGATCCGGCCCTATCCACGATCACCATTCGAAGGGACTCTCGTGGACAGCAAGGAAGTCTGGTCGAAGATCGGCAACGGCACCAAGTCGGTGCGGCCGATGATCACGAACACGCTCGATTCGATCTCTCCGATGTGCGCGCCGTTCGCGGCTCGCTGGGACGCGGAGGCGGACCGCCGGATGGCGCTCCGGACTCCGGAGAACCTCCGCAAGCTGATGGACGCGCAGAAGGCCCACAACTCCGCGCGGTCGACGGCGGCCACGGCCAGGAGCCAGCGGACGGCGGCGCGCAAGGGGTCGGTCAACCCGCTGTCGACCGCGCGGCGCGCGGCTCGCACGGCGGACAAGGCGGCGAGGCAGCAGACCATCGAGGCGCGCGCTGGACTCAAGGCGGCCAAGCAGTCGTACCCGACGACGCTGAAGGCGCGCGCCGTTCAGGCGCACGCGGTGCACGCGGTGCCCGGCGCGGTGTCGTCGTGGCTGATGTCGACGGCGGAGCATTGGACGATCTGGCCCGCGTCGGTGTCGGCCGGGCTGATCGCCCTGAACGCGGGCGCGCTCTGGCTTGGCCGGCGCACGCTCACGGTCGCGGTCGACGACGCGCTGTCGGCTGAGGAGCGGCGCCTGGTCGAGAGGCTCGACCCGTCGTACTGGGTCCAGCACGCCGATGAGCGCGGGCTGTCGGGCACGGTCCCCTCGCCGGTCGAGATCACCCCGGCCGGGCTGGTCTCGCACGTGCGGCTCGACGGCCGGTGGACGCCCAAGGGCTTCCGCGCCAAGTCGGATGAGATTCGCGCCATGCTCGGCGCGCGCACGGACCTGCGCATCGAGGTCAAGGCGGGCAGCCACGGCGACCGCGCCACGATCACGCTGCGGACCCGCAACGCGGCCGACGGGCTCGACCTGTCCGGCTGGACGCCCGGCGCCCCGTGGGGCATCGACACCGTGACCGGCGAGCCGGTACACGTCCCGCTTGGTCGCCGGATCCTGGTCGCGGGCACGTCCGGGGCGGGCAAGTCCTGGTCGACGCGGCCGATCCTCGCGGAGGCCTCGGAGACCGAGGACCACCGCCTGGTGGTCATCGACCCCAAGCGCGTTGAGGCGCTGAACTGGAAGCACAGGGCGCGCACGGCGGTCGAGCCGGACGAGGTCCTGGCCGTTACGGACGAGCTGTACGCGGAGATGGTCGAGCGCGAACAGCTCATCCCGCGTGGTCACGACGTAATCGCGATCTCGCCCGCCCGGCCGAGGATCACGGTGTTCGTGGACGAGGGAGCCGAGGTCATCGCGATGGCCAAGGCCAAGGGCTACGACCGGATCATCGAGAACCTGCGCAGCATCGCGCGCCGGGCTCGGGCGGCGGAGATCATCCTGATCTGGGCTACGCAGAAGCCGACCATGTCGGGCGAGGGGCACGGCATCGACTCGCAGATTGCGGGCCAGATCACCTACCGGGCGTCCCTCGCGCTGTCGGCGGCTGCGGAGTCTCGGGTGGTGTTCGGAGACGACGCCCACGAGAAGGGGTGGCACGCCCACGAACTGCCCATGCCGGGCTACGCGCTGCTGCGCTCGCACCCCAAGGCCCGGCCGCACCACATCCGGACGCGGGCCATGTCGCCCACGGACGTGATCGGGCTCCCGGACCGGCCCGTCTGGCGCCGGGAGTCGGCCGCGGCTGTCCCCGCCGGCGCTTCGGCCGCGCCGCCGCTGCGGCTGGTCAAGGACGACGACTTCGTCCTCGCGCCGCCCGCCGGGGTGACGCCCGCGGCCGCCGTACCGGCCCAGCCGACCAACCGGGACAAGGTCGCGGCGGCCGTCGCGTCCGGCGCCCGTACGGCGGCCGACGTCGCCATGGTCACCGGCATCAACAAGGGCACCGTCTCCAAGGCGCTGAAGTCCCTGACCGAGGCGGGCGAGATCGTCCGGGCTGAGGACGGCACGCTGTCCGTCGCCCCGACGCAGGCCGGGGAGGTGTCGGCATGAGCGCCGTCGACATCCGCCAGGCCGTGACCGAGGCCCGCGCGGCCGAGGCCAACACCGAACGGATCGCGGAGATCCTCGCCGTGGTCCAGGCCGTGCAGGCCGCCGCCACCCCGGCCGCGCACGCCGCGTGCAGCTGCCCGACGCACGCCGCACCCCGCCGGTCCGCCGGGACGGTCGCCGCGTGGGTCGCGGGCGGTGCCGCCTGCGCCTGCGTGCTGACCGCGCTGTTCCTCGCCGTCGCCCTGGTGGCCGTCGCCGTGACGGTCGGCGGCTGCGTGTCGTACCTGCTCATCCGCGAGATCCGGAAGGGGAAGTGACCATGCGGAACATCAAGACCGTTCTCCCGGCCGTCGCCATGACGGCGGTGTCCATGGTCCTGACCCTGGCCGTGGTCGTGATGTGGCTCGGGCAGTCCATGCCCGTGGCCGTCGCCCTGGTCGTCGGGCTCGGGCTCGACGGCGGATGGCTGGCCACCCTCGCCTACGAACGGCGGTTGGCCGCGCAGGGCGACCACTCAGGCGCCGTGACCGGCGTCGGGTGGGGCTTCGGCCTGGTGGCGACCGGCGTCCTGGTCGCCCACGCGCTCGGGGAGGACTCACCCGGCGCGTGGCTGGCCGTCGCCTGGCTGCCGATCGCGGCCAAAGCCTTGTGGCTCGTGCACGGGCTGTGGGAGCGCACGGCGCTGACCCCGGACGCGCTCGACAAGATCCGCACCATTCAGCAGGACGCCCGCGACGAGGCGGCCGTCGCCCGTGCCCAACTCCGGGCCGAGGCGGGTACCGAGGAGACCCGGCTCGACGCCGTGACGACCGCCGGGGCCCGCGTCGCACGTGCCCAGTCCAACGCCGCCAAGCGCCTTGCCGGGGCATGGTCGGAGCTGGAGGGCACCCGGCAGGGCGACGGCACGAACAGGGCTCTGACCTGCGTCACAGAGCGCGTCACACCCGCGTCACAGCCCCGATGGGAACTGCCCGTGTGGGGACCGGTGGAGGCCCTGCCCGCCATCGAGGCGGCGCCCGCGCTGACCGATGACGAGCTGGACGCCATCGTCGCGGAGCTCCGCGCCAGCGAGACCCCGCCCATGACGTACCGGGAGCTGTCGGCCCGCTTCCGCCGCGACGGGCACAGCGCCGGGGAGACCCGGCTCCGCTCCTCCTGGCGGCGCGTCACGGCACAGGCAGAGGGGGCGTGATGGCACTCGCCTACCTGCTCTGCGTCGCGGGCAGCGTCCTGGTCCTGGCCGTGGTCCTGCTCCGCAGCCACCCGGCCCCGGCGCCCACCCCGCCGAAAGCGCCGGCACCCACGGCCGCGCTCCCGGCCGGGGCTGAGACGGAGGTGCGGCTGATCCTCGCCGCCGCCGCCCAGCTCGCCGCCCGGCTCACTCCCGCTGCCTGACCCTCGACCACCCGCCGGGGCCGATACCGTCGGCCCCGGTACCACGGAGGACACCATGACCGACACCCGTTGCCCCGCCGCTCACCCCGACGACCCCACCCCGTGCGACGGCCCGCCTGTCGTGACCGTGCTCGACCGGCAGAACGCCGGGGCGAACGGCTGCGAGCACCACGGCGCCCGGCTCCTGGCCTCCCTTGAGGGCGGCCGGGTCTACGCCCTGCCGGACGCCCCGGCCGGGGCCGCAATCCGCGTCTTCAAGGCCGCCGACGGCATCCACCCGTTCCCGTGGATCACCGACACGCCCCGCACCGAGCCGTCCCAGCTCAGCCGCGCGGAGGCCCGCAGCCTCCGCGACATCGCTGACAGCCTCTGACCAACGACAAAGCCCCGCCGGGCCTCCCGGCGGGGCTCTCTTCGGCCCTCGAAGTCACACCAGCCCCAAGGACTTCCGGGCGTCGCCTCCCTGACCCGCTGTCACATATGGCAGGCTCGTCCCTCAACAACTCCAGAAACGCGGCGAGGCCCGACGCGCCAACGTCGGACCTCTTACCGCGAACACCAAGATCCATCGGTTCCTAGGCCACAAGGATTGGTGCTCACGTAGTGCGTTCCCATGATGCAGGACCCCAGGCCCCTGTGGCGACCGCGTCCGTAGACGCGTCCCTGACCAGGGGTTTTCGCGTGTCCGGATCCGCCCGCTGCTACTGCGGGAAGCCCCTCGTACAGACGCCCGGCAAGCGGGCCCGCCGCTTCTGCGGCGAGGCGTGCCGCAGCGCCGCTAGGCGCGACCCGGGCGGCTCCAAACGAGCCGCCGCAGACGCCGTTTCCGCAGGTCAGACCAAAAGCGGTCGCCTAGGGACTGAATCAACAGAGTTTCGGGAGCCAAAAACGGCAACGCCGGACGGCCCCCGGGGGAGAGCGCGAGAGGGGTCTCCCCTCTCGCAAGAAGCCGCAGGCAAGAGCGGCGGG
>DATCQX010000476.1:0-2862 GCA_036569285.1 Streptomyces sp. | reverse complement strand
TGTTCGAGGCAGTACGGGCACAGGATCTGTTCGTGTCCGGTCGTCATCAGGACCGCCCGCCGAACCAGGCGCGGCGCCGGGGCTGTCCGGAGTCGGCGGCGGGGGCGTGGCCTTGGCCGGGGTCCTGGGGGACGACTCCGGCCGCCCTGCGTTTGCGTTCCATCGCGCGGTCGTACTCCTGCCGGTGGGGTTCGAGGGGGTCGGGGCGGGCCTCGGCGAGTGCGGCCGGGTCGGGTCCGGGCATCAGCCGGCCGAGGACGCGGGCGGGTTCGGGGCGGGCGTCGGCGGTGGGCGCGAAGGCGTCGCCGAGTTCGAGGGAGCGGTAGGAGGAGAGGTCGGCGGGTGGGCCGTCCGGGTCTCCGGGGTGTCCGGCGGCGAGCTGGTAGACGATCTGCGCGACGCTCCACAGCGCGTCCCGGGCGTCGCCCCGGCCCACTCCGCGCCGTTGTTCCGGGGAGGCGTACGGCGGTGTCCCGACCGGTGTCCGGGGTGCGCCGAGGGGGGCGGCGGAGGCGAGGTCCCACACCTGGACGTGTTTGCCGTCCCAGCGCACGGCGGCCGGCACGAGCCCCCGGTGGACGAGACCGACGCTCTCCATCAGCCGGACCGCGAGCACCAAGTCCCTTTCCACCGTGCGCTGTTCGGTGGTCGAGATGCCGTAGGAGAGGCGGGCCGCGGGTTCGCCGCGCGGGGTCTCGTAGAGGAGGAACGGCTCGTCGGCGTCCATGTCGTGGCCGACGAGCACCGGGAACAGCCGCTGGTAGGGGGTGGTGCCGAAGGCACGGTGGACGGTGAGCGCGGCGCGCGCCTCGGCTTCGAGGCGGGGCGGCCCCGTCTCGGGGTCGGCGGCGGTGAGCCGGACGACGGCCTTGCCGTCCAGCGTGACGTCGCGGGCGGTGAGCGGGGGCGGGACGGTGCGGCGGCGGGGTTCGCCGACGGCGGCGGCCTCGGTGCGCCGCAGGCCCTGCGGGGTGAGGAAGGACAGGAGGCTCGTCGCGGTGTCGGTCACCAGGTGTCCTCGGTGTCGGCGTCGGTCGCGGAGCGGCGGACGGTGCGGATGACGCCGTGGCGCAGAGGCGTCAGGCGCAGGGTGCCGCTGTAGCGGCCGGGGAACAGGACGGGCTGGTCGCCGGCCCAGGCGGGGCGCCGGACCGCGTGCGGGGCGAAGCGGATCCGGCCGGTGCGGCCGGGGTCCTTGCTGAGGAGCGCGGACTGTTCGGGGGTGACGAGTTCCACGAGGTCCGCGCCGTCGTCGTCGGGTTCACGGGCGGCGACACCGAGCAGCGCCTCGGTGTCGGGGCGGCTCGCGCCGGGCCGGTGCGGGGAGGGCGCGACGACGCCGTGCCGGTCGAGGTGGCGGCGTGCGGCGGCGAAGAGCACGCGGACGTCCGTGTCGCCCCGTCCCCTGCCGGCGTGCCGGCGCAGGGCGGTGCGGACGGCGGCGTCGAGGTCGTCGCGCAGGGTGGCGACCAGCGCGGGACCGCCCTCGCCCGCCTCGCGGCCCAGCCAGCGGGGGACGTCGGAGGGGGTCTCCCCAGGGGCGTCGGACATCTCGGGCGGGACGAGCCTCAGCCCCTCCCCGAGGCTGTCGTACGCGCCCTGCCGGGGCCGGGGCACCCCCGCGCACTCCTGCGCGGTGTCGGCGGCGGCGCGCAGCAGTCCGGCGTCGGCGCGGGCCAGGTCGGCGAGGTCGCGGCGGTGCGCGGCGGCCCACCAGCGGCGGGCGGCGCCCTGGGCGAGGAGGGTGTCGAGGTCTGTGAGGACGCGCCGGGCGTCGTCGGCGCCGGAGGTGCGCCACCACTCGTCGGCTGCGGCCCTGCGGCTGAGGCGCGCCGACAGCCAGGCGGCGAGGAGTCCGCAGGCCAGGGCAGGGACGGGCGTCCAGACGGGCAGGCTCACCACCCGGCCGACGGCGAAACCGGCTGCGGCACCCGGCAGGAAGGCGGCGCTCGCGAGGAGCCCGGCCCTGAGGTTGCGCAGCCCCGCCCACAAGGCGGCGAGGACGACGACCGCGACCACCGGCACGCACCCGGAGACGATGCCCGCGAGGACCGTCAGCAGGAATGCGGGGCGGACGGTGAACGGCTGCTGCGGATTGAGTCGGCCGATGCGGGCGGGCGGGCAGCGCCGGTCGGCCTCGTCAGCGACCTCACCGGCCGACGCGGGCAGCACCTCCTCCGCGAGCGCGACGAGCCGGGCCGCGACTCCGCGCAACGGCGTTCCCTGGTCGAGGAGTTGCTCGGTCGCGGCCCGCAGCGCACCCGCCGGCTCCTCCCGGGTCAGCGCGCTCGGCGTGACAGCCACCTCGCCCTCCGGCGGGTCCTCGTGGCCCAACACCTCGCCGATCAGGGCCCGGTGGCCCTCCAGGGCTTCGGCGGCGTCGCCCAGCGCCTCGGCGGGAGCGCCACCGCGCCGGGCCCTGTCGAGGGCGTCGAGGCTGTGGACGCAGTGCGCGCGGGAGCGGGCGAGCCGTCCGCCGGGGACGGTACGGACGTCGGCGCCGCCCCCGTCGAGCAGGTCGCCGAGGTCCAACTTGCCGTCCGGCGAAGGCTGTTCGATCTCTCCGGCGAGGCGGTGGAGGGCGTCCGTCCAGGCCCGGTCGCGGGCCCCCGGGGACAGGTCGTGCTCCAGGAAGCGGACGGCGGGGACGGCGGCGCAGTCGGGGAGGTCGGCGAGGCGGGTGAGGACGTCGTCGAAGAGGCCGCACAGGACGTCGACGAGGACGGACAGGGCGCGCGGGTCGTCCGGTGTGACGTCCGGATCGCCCGCCGTGCGGGCCGCCCTGAGGTCACCGGCCCACAGCAGCCCGCAGCTCTCGCCCCTCAGGGCCGCGGGGCGGGTGAGGCGGGGGCCGTGGTGGGC
>DATCQX010000475.1:0-3231 GCA_036569285.1 Streptomyces sp. | reverse complement strand
GGACGGGGTATCAACTAATCTGGCGTTGATTTTTGGCACGCTGTTGAGTTCTCAAGGAACGGACGCTTCCTTTGTACTCACCCTCTCGGGCTTTCCTCCGGGCTTTTCCCTTCGGTCTTGCGTTTCCGACTCTATCAGATCCTTTTCCGATCCGATTTCCTCGGTGCTTTCCAGGATTTCCCTTTGCGGGGTTTTCCTTTCCGGCGGTTCCGACTTTATCAGAAGTTCTGAGCCGGACTTCCCACCCCCCTCGGTCACCCTCGGGGCCACGCTGTGGCGTCCCGGGTTCCCGTCGAGGCGGAGCCGTAAACGTACTGGAGCGGGGCTCCCCGATGCAAATCGAGGGCCCCGCTCCCAGTTCGCTCAGACCTCGACGACCACCGGCAGGATCATCGGCCTGCGCCGATACGTGTCGGAGACCCACTTGCCCAGCGTCCTGCGGATGAGCTGCTGGAGCTGGTGGGGTTCGACGACGCCGTCCTGGGCCGACCGCTCCAGGACCTCGTTGATCTTCGGGAGCACCCCGTCGAACGCGGAGTCCTCGATGCCGGAGCCACGGGCCTGGATGTGCGGGCCCGCGGTGATCTTCCCCGTGGAGGAGTCGACGACCAGGAACACCGAGATGATGCCTTCGTCGCCGAGGATCTTGCGGTCCTTCAGCGCCGGTTCGCCGACGCCGCCGACGGAGAGGCCGTCCACGTAGACGTACCCCGCCTGGACCTTGCCGGAGATCTTGGCCTTGCCCTCGATGAGGTCGACGGCGACGCCGTCCTCGGCGATGACGATGCGGTCGTGCGGGACGCCTGTCATGGCGCCCAGCTCGGCGTTGGCACGCAGGTGGCGCCATTCGCCGTGGACCGGCATCAGGTTCTTCGGGCGGCAGATGTTGTAGAAGTACAGCAGCTCGCCGGCCGAGGCGTGGCCCGAGACGTGGACCTTGGCGTTGCCCTTGTGGACGACGTTGGCGCCCCACCTGGTCAGGCCGTTGATCACGCGGTAGACCGCGTTCTCGTTGCCCGGGATGAGGGACGACGCCAGGATCACGGTGTCGCCGTCGACGATCCGGATCTGGTGGTCGCGGTTGGCCATCCGGGAGAGGGCGGCCATCGGTTCGCCCTGGGAGCCCGTGCAGACCAGGACCACTTCGTGGTCGGGAAGGTCGTCCAGGGTCCTGACGTCGACGACGAGACCCGGGGGGATCTTCAGGTAGCCGAGGTCGCGGGCGATGCCCATGTTGCGGACCATCGAGCGGCCGACGAAGGCGACCCTGCGGCCGTACTCGTGGGCCGCGTCCAGGATCTGCTGGATGCGGTGGACGTGGCTGGCGAAGCTCGCCACGATGATCCGCTTGCGGGCGTTCGCGAAGACCTGCCGCAGGACGTTGGAGATGTCCTTCTCCGGCGGGATGAACCCCGGGACCTCGGCGTTCGTCGAGTCGGCGAGGAGCAGGTCGATGCCCTCCTCGCTGAGCCGCGCGAACGCGTGCAGGTCCGTGAGGCGGCCGTCCAGCGGGAGCTGGTCCATCTTGAAGTCGCCGGTGTGGACGACCATGCCCGCCGGCGTGCGGATGGCCACGGCCAGCGCGTCCGGGATGGAGTGGTTGACGGCGATGAACTCGCAGTCGAAGGGGCCGATGCGCTCGCGGTTCCCCTCGGCCACCTCAAGGGTGTACGGGCGGATGCGGTGCTCCTGGAGCTTGGCCTCGATGAGGGCGAGGGTCAGCTTGGAGCCGATCAGCGGGATGTCCGGCTTCTCGCGCAGCAGGAAGGGGACGCCGCCGATGTGGTCCTCGTGGCCATGCGTCAGGACGATGCCCTCGATGTCGTCGAGGCGGTCCCGGATGGACGAGAAGTCCGGCAGGATCAGGTCGATTCCGGGCTGCTCCTCCTCGGGGAAGAGCACTCCGCAGTCGACGATCAGGAGACGGCCTCCGTACTCGAAGACCGTCATGTTCCGGCCGATTTCCCCGAGGCCGCCGAGAGGGGTGACCCGGAGGCCGCCTTCGGGGAGTGTCGGGGGACGGCCCAGTTCGGGATGCGGATGACTCAAAAGACTCTCCTCACCACGGCACGCCACATGCGGAGGGCACGTGGCGCGCGTGACGTTCGTGCGTAAGCAGTTGTCGGTGATGACGGGCGCTGTGCGCCCGTTCCGTTCTGTGTCCGGTTATGGGGATTCAGTTGTGAAGTCTGTTGTCAGAGCTGTACCCCGCCCGCGGCAAGATCGATCTTGAGCTGAGCGATCTCTTCGGGTGAGCACTCGACCATCGGGAGGCGCAGGGGTCCGGCGGGCAGGCCCTGGAGGGCGAGCGCGGCCTTGGTTGTCATGACGCCCTGAGTGCGGAAGATGCCGGTGAAGACCGGGAGCAGACGGTGGTGGATCTCGGCCGCCTTGTGGACGTCGCCCGAGATGTACGCGTCGACGAGGGCGCGGAGTTCGGGGGTGACGAGGTGGCCGACGACGGAGACGAAGCCGACGGCGCCGACGGAGAGCAGGGGGAGGTTGAGCATGTCGTCGCCGGAGTACCAGGCGAGGCCGGAGCGGGCGATGGCCCAGCTCGCGGCGGCGAGGTCGCCCTTGGCGTCCTTGTTGGCGACGATCCGGGGGTGCTCGGCGAGGCGGACGAGGGTGTCCGTGCTGACGGGGACGCCGCTGCGGCCGGGGATGTCGTAGAGCATGACCGGCAGGCCGGTCGCGTCGGCGACGGTGGTGAAGTGGCGGTACAGGCCCTCCTGTGGGGGCTTGTTGTAGTACGGGGTGACCACCAGGAGGGCGTGGGCGCCGGTCTTCTCGGCGGCCTTGGCCAGTTCCACGCTGTGGTGGGTGTCGTTGGTGCCGACGCCCGCGATGACGTGGGCGCGGTCTCCGACGGCCTCCAGGACGGCTCGTACCAGGTCCGATTTCTCCGCGTCCGACGTGGTCGGGGACTCTCCGGTGGTGCCGTTGACGATCAGGCCGTCGTTGCCGGCGTCCACCAGGTGGGAAGCGAGTCGCTGGGCGCCGTCGAGGTCGATCGCGCCGTCCGCCGCGAACGGCGTGACCATGGCGGTGAGGACCCGCCCGAAGGGGGTCTGCGGAGTGGAGGTCGGAGCCATGGGTTACACGCTACTCGGTGTACATCGCGTGGTCTGCCCTCGGGGCGGGGAAAAGTCATGACAAAGGTGGAGCCCGGCACTGCCTGCTCGGGGGTTCAAGCAGTGCCGGGTCCGTTTGATCAGGCTAGATGAACTT
>DATCQX010000474.1:0-2244 GCA_036569285.1 Streptomyces sp. | reverse complement strand
CGAGGGAAGAGGAAGCCCCCACCATGGTCGAGCAGGACGAGCGATTCGACGTCGTCGTACTCGGAGCGGGTCCCGGCGGTTACGTCGCCGCCGTCCGCGCCGCCCAACTGGGCAAGCGCGTCGCGGTCGTCGAGGAGAAGTACTGGGGCGGCGTCTGCCTCAACGTCGGCTGCATCCCCACCAAGGCGCTGCTGCGCAACGCCGAACTCGCCCACATCTTCACCCGCGAGGCGAAGACCTTCGGCATCAAGGTCGAGGGGCAGGTCACCTTCGACTACGGCGAGGCGTACGCCCGCAGCCGCCGCGTCGCCGACGGCCGCGTCAAGGGCGTCCACTACCTGATGAAGAAGAACAAGATCACCGAGTTCGACGGCCGGGGCACCTTCCTCGACGCGAACACGCTTCGGGTCGCGGGCAGCGACGGCAGCACGAAGACCATCGGGTTCACCGACTGCATCATCGCGACCGGCGCCACCCCCCGACTCCTGCCCGGCACGAAGAAGAGCGCCCGCGTCGTCACCTACGAGGAGCAGATCCTCGCCGACGACCTGCCCCGCTCGATCGTCATCGCCGGCGCCGGGGCCATCGGCATCGAGTTCGCGTACGTCCTGCACAACTACGGCGTGAAGGTCACGATCGTCGAGTTCCTCGACCGCGTCGCCCCGCTGGAGGACGCCGAGGTCTCCGCCGAACTCGCCCGCCAGTACCGCAAGTTGGGCATCGACGTGCTCACCTCCACCCGCGTCGAGTCCATCGACGACTCCGGCGCGCAGGTCCGCGTCACCGTCACCGGCAAGGACGGCGCCCAGCAGGTCATCGAGGCCGACAAGGTCCTCCAGGCGATCGGCTTCGCCCCGAACGTCACCGGCTACGGCCTGGAGGCCACCGGTGTACGGCTCACCGAGCGCGGCGCGATCGACGTGGACGGCCGCTGCCGCACCTCCGTCCCGCACATCTATGCCATCGGCGACGTCACCGCGAAGCTCATGCTCGCGCACACCGCCGAGGCCATGGGCGTCATCGCCGCCGAGACCCTCGCGGACGCCGAGACCATGGAACTCGACTACGCGATGATCCCCCGCGCCACCTACTGCCAGCCCCAGATCGCCAGCTTCGGCTACACCGAGGCGCAGGCGCGCGAGAAGGGGTACGACGTGAAGGTCGCCAAGTTCCCCTTCACCGCCAACGGCAAGTCCCACGGCCTCGGCGACACCACCGGTTTCGTCAAGCTCATCAGCGACGCCACGCACGGCGAGCTGATCGGCGGCCACCTCATCGGCCCCGACGTCACCGAACTCCTCCCGGAGCTGACCCTCGCCCAGCAGTGGGACCTCACCGTCCACGAGGTCGCCCGCAACGTCCACGCCCACCCGACGCTGGGCGAGGCCGTGAAGGAAGCGGTGCACGGGCTCGCCGGGCACATGATCAATATGTGAGGCCTTGCTCAGGGGGTATGTGAGGCCTTACATAGCGGCGTGTGAGACCGCGCTGGGCAGTATGTGAGGCCTCACATAGCGGCATGTGTGCCCGCGCTGGGCAATATGTAAGGCCTCACGCAGCACCCCCTCCCCCTGTTCCCCCGGCCTTGGCCGGCCGAGGCCCTGAGCCCCACTCCCATCACCCCCTCCACGTCCATGTCGCATTCCCGCCAGCCAACCTCCTCGCCTGCCGTCATGCTGGACCCATGCAGAACGGGATGCACACCGACCGGGAGCGCTGTGTGCGGGCTGTGCAGTCGAAGGACGCGCGGTTCGACGGGTGGTTCTTCACGGCGGTGCACACGACAGGGATCTACTGCCGGCCGAGTTGTCCGGCGGTGCCGCCGAAGCCGCAGAACATGGCGTTCTATCCGAGCGCGGCGGCTTGTCAGCAGGCGGGGTTCCGGGCGTGCAAGCGGTGCCGGCCGGATACGAGTCCGGGGTCGCCGGAGTGGAATCATCGGGCCGATGCGGTGGCGCGGGCGATGCGGTTGATCGCGGACGGTGTCGTCGACCGCGATGGTGTGACCGGTCTGGCCGCCCGCCTGGGTTACAGCACCCGGCAGGTGGAGCGTCAACTTCTCGCCGAACTCGGCGCGGGCCCGCTCGCGTTGGCGAGGGCGCAGCGCGCCCAGACGGCCCGGATCCTGATCGAGACCAGTGAACTTCCCATGGCGGACGTCGCGTTCGCGGCGGGCTTCTCCTCGATCCGCACCTTCAACGACACCGTCCGCGAGGTCTTCGCCCTCTCGCCCACCGAACTCCG
>DATCQX010000473.1:0-34298 GCA_036569285.1 Streptomyces sp. | reverse complement strand
GCGTTCGGCGAGGCGGGCGGTGTCCTCCAGGGCGGCGGCCACGCTCTCGTCGCGGCCGGGGCAGGCGGCGGCGAGGTGCCAGGCGCGGCGGGAGGGGTCGTCGGTGAGGGCGGCGGCGAGGTCGCGGTGGGCGCGCTGGCGTTCGTGCGCGGGGGCGGCGTGGTAGCAGCCGGCGCGGGCCAGGGGGTGGCGGAAGAGGACGCGGCCGTCGGCGACGGTGACGAGGCCGGCCTCTTCGGCGGGGGCCCAGGCCGTGAGGTCTCCCCCGGCGCCGGCGGCGTCCATGACGGTGACGAGGTCGTCGTACTGAGAGGCCGCCGCGTACAGGAGGAGGCGGCGGGTGGTGTCGGGGAGGGCGGGCAGGCGGGCCGCGTACAGGCGCTGGATGCGTTCGGGCTGCGGGAGGCCGCCGCCGGGCAGGACGCCGTCCTCGGCGGCGCGGGACAGTTCGATGACGGCGAGGGGGTTGCCGTGGGCCTGGCGCAGGAGTTCGCTGCGGGCGCGGCCGGTGGGGGCGTGCGGCTGGGCGTCGAGGAGTTCGGCGGCGGCGCGCTCGCCGAGGGGGCCGAGCAGCAGTGCCGGCAGGTCGGCGGGGACGCCGGCCGGGGGTGTCTGGCCTCGGGCGGTGAACAGGGCGGGGATGCCGGGGGTGCGGCGCAGGACGAAGCCGAGGACGTCGAGGGAGTCGCGGTCGGCGTGCTGGATGTCGTCGGCGGTCAGGAGGAGGGGGCCGCGGCGGGCGGCGTCGGTGAGGAGGGTGAGGACGGCCATCCGCAGGTGCGTGGGGACGGCCGGTGTGTCGGCCGGGGTGATGCCGAACGCGGTGTCCAGGGCGGTGCGCTGATGGTCGGGCAGGTCGGTGGCGTGGGTGAGGACGGGCAGGAGGAGCTGGTGGAGCGAGGCGAAGGAGTGGTGTGCCTCCGCCTCGCTGCCCCGGGCGGTCAGGACCGTGGTGCCGGCGCGGCGCGCGTCGTCCTCGGCTTCCGTGAGCAGCCGGGTCTTGCCGGTGCCGGCCTCGCCGAGCAGGAGCAGGGTCCTGCCGCCCGATACGGCGTCCTGGAGTCGGGCGAGTTCGGCGCTACGGCCCCTGAGCTGCCCTTCGGTTTTCTCTGCCACCCCTCCATCATCGCCTGTCGCCCGGCGTCAGCCGAATTTCTTCCCCACGAGGGCGTTGTTCGGGTGGAGGGTGCTGCGGGCGCCGTTCCAGCGGATGGTGAGGGTGAACTCGGCGAAGGCCGAGTTCACGGCCGGGGTGGCGGTGGTGGGCGCCGCCGAGCCGCTCGCGCGCCGCCAGCCGTGCCAGTTCTGGCCGCCGCCGTAGGAACTGTTGATCCAGACGAGGCCGTCGGTGAAGTAGCTCTGCCACTCCGGGTACCCGTAGCCCCACAGGGCGATCCGGCTCTCGCCCTCGATGTCGCGGGAGGTGCCGGCGAGTTGGAAGCCGAGGCTGTACGTCCACTCCCTGCCCTGTGGCGGGCCGCCAGGCGCCGTTGTTGTAGCGGAGCCAGACGTTGTTGTCACTGCGGCGGACGACCTTGTACAGGTTGCCGCCGATGACCACGGAGTACGAGGCGGACTGGGCGCGCGCGGCACCGCCCAGGTCGAACCGGCTCCCCTCCCCCGCCGAGGCCGGGCCGGTGACGCCGGACAGCGGGAGCAGGGCGGCGGCGAACGCGGTGAGCGTGCCTCGCCTGCGGATGGTGCGCGTGGGCCCCTCATTCTCTCGGACGGACTTCTTCCGCCGGAATGGTCGGGGCCCCGCGCTGTCGCCGGTTGCCGCGCAGCGCACGGACAGCGGACCCGCGGCGCACGCCGTGGGCCTGGGTCAGGTCCGGGGCCGTACCCGGCGTCCGCGCAGGACGACCGCCGAGGGTGTGTCGAGGACGCTGAGGTCGGTGCGGGGGTCGCGGTCGTAGAGGACGGCGTCGGCGGGGGCGCCGGGGGTGAGGCCGGGCAGGCCGAGCCAGGTGCGGGCGGTCCAGGAGGCGGCGGCGAGGGCGTCGTGGGGGCGCAGGCCGGCGTCGGCGAGGGCGCGGATCTCGCCGGCGATCCCGCCGTGCGGGCGGGTGTCGGTGCCGGCGAGGACGGTGACGCCCGCCTCCACGGCCTGGGCAACAAGTTTCGGGTGGGCGTCGGCGCCGCGCAGGTACCACTCGCGCGGGGCGCCCTCGGGGGCGTGGGCGCGGATGCCCTCGGCGGGGGCGACGACCATGGCCAGGGTGGGGATGAGGGCGGTGCCCTGGGCGGCCATGCGGTCCAGGAGGGCGGGGTCCAGGCACATGCCGTGCTCGATGGAGTCGACGCCCGCGAGGACGGCGGCCCGCGCCCCGGCCTCGTGCATGGAGTGGACGGCGACCCGGCCGCCGGCCGCGTGGACGGCGTCCACGGCCTCGGTGAGGACGTCGACGGGGATGGGGTTGCCCTCGTGGACCCAGTCGACGACGAACTTCACCCAGCCGGTGCGCCGGGCCTGTGCCGCGGCCTGCTCGGCCATCTCCGTGTGGTCGAGGCGGTGGGCCCAGCCCTCGAAGTACTGGCCGTGCTGGGTGATCCAGCGTCCGGCCTGCCAGGCGCGCGGGACGTCGGGTGCGGTGCCGAACCAGTCGGGCGGGTCGCTGGGCAGGCCGGGGACGCGGATCGCGGTGACTCCGGCGTCGACGTGGCGGTGGAGGTCCTCGCGCAGCAGGCCGGGGTCCAGGGCGCTGCCGTACTCCTCGGCGAGGCCGGGGTGGGTGTGGGCGTCGACGAGTCCGGGCAGGAGCCAGCCCTCGCCGACGAGTTCGGCGTTCGGCACGGGGTCGGTCGTCCAGCGGTCGCCGTCGGCGTACAGGTCGACGTACTCGCCGTCGGGGAGGGCTCTGCCGCGGATGCGCAGCACGGTCATGGGGTGGCTCCAGGTGTGCGGGGTGGCGGGGGCGTCGGGGGCTGGGGTGTCACGCCACGTTCTCCGCGCCCGCCCCTGACACGTGTACGCGGGTCGTGCCGGGCGCGGTGGCCGCGAGGGCGGCGAGGCCCTCGTCCACGACGGCCGGTGCGACCCGCTCCCGGCCCCCGTGGATCGTCCGGTCCGGCATGAGCAGGGCGGTGACGGTCGTCCGGCGTTCGGCGCACAGGCTCGCGCGGACGGCGTCGGCGGCGGCGCGTGCCCGTTCCAGGCCGGGGAGTCCGGCGAGCGGGTCCTCGGGGAAGACGGCGACGGTGAGGGATCCGAACTCGGTGCAGACGGCGCCCCGCCGGCGGTCGATCTGGGCGCGGACCTCGTGGGCGACCCGCATCTGGTGGCCGAAGGCAGTCCCGGCGTCGGAGGCGGTGTGGCGGCTCTCGGTGGAGAGCAGGAGCACGGTCCCGGCGCCGGCGGCGAGCGTGCGCACGACCTGGGCGCGCAGGTCTTCCAGGGCGCGGCGCTCGGGCCAGCGGGCGGCGGGTCCCGGCGCCGGGGCGGGGTCGGGCCACAGGGCGAGGGCGGAGCGCAGGAGGTCGAGGGCCTCGGTGCCGGCGCCGGCTTCGAGGAGGCCGAGTCCTTCGCGGGCGCGGCGGGTGAAGGCGAGGGCGTCGACCTCGGCGGGGTCGACGCGCAGGACGTAGCCGGGGCCGTGGGTGAGCAGGACGGCCTGGGGCAGGCGCCGGGTCCGGCCGCCGCCGGCGTCGGTGGCGTACCACTCCTGGGCGGCGATCCCGGAGCGCAGTTCGGAGACCACGTTCTGGACCATCTTGCGGGCGGTGCGGGGCGGGGGGCCGTCCCAGAGGGCGGCGAGGAGTTCGTCGACGGCGACGACGGTGTTGGCCCGCAGGGCCAGGTAGTGCAGCAGGGCCCGGTGTTTGGGGCCACCCAGGGGGAGTGAGGCGCCGGCCACGGTGAGGGTGACGGCCTCCAGGGTGCGCACGAGCATCAGTGGGGTCCTCTCGTGTTCTGATGCTCCGCATCGAAACGCGAACACACCTGCGATTTCCAGGGGCTTGGGGCAGGACTAAGGGTTCTCGCAGTGCGGCGGCCGGCGGATTACCTGCGGATGAGCGGCCGATGGCACGGCTCCCTGGCCGGTACGGGGGCGCGGCGGCGAGCCTGCACCCAGGCTGCGGGTGTTCGAAGGGAAGTGCGATGCGGGTGACGACTGCCGATGGCGACGGGCTGTGCCGTGGCGTCCGCTGAGGAGGCCGTGCGGACCCGGGACCTCGTGAAGTGGTATCCGAAGCGGGACCGTGCGGCGATCGACGGGCTGACGTTCTCGGTGGCGCGGGGTGAGATCTTCGGGCTGCTGGGTCCCAACGGCGCGGGGAAGACGACCACGATCGGGGTGCTGACGACCCGGGTGGTGCCCACGCGGGGCGAGGTGTCGGTGGGCGGGGTGGACCTGCTGCGCGACGGCGCCGAGGCCCGTCGCAGGCTGGCCGTCGTCAGCCAGTACAACAACCTCGACCGCGGCCTGACGATCCGCCAGAACCTGTTGATGCACGGCCTCTACCACGGTCTGTCGCGCGCCGAGCGGCGCCGCCGGGCGGACGGTCTCCTCGCGGAGATGGGGCTCACCGACCGGGCGGAGGCGAAGGTGGGCCAGTTGTCGGGCGGCCAGCAGCAGCGGGTGAAGATCGCCCGCGCGCTGATGCACGAGCCGTCCGTCCTGTTCGTCGACGAGCCGTCCACCGGCCTCGACCCGCAGTCGCGGCTGTTCGTGTACGACAAGCTGACCGCGCTGCACGCGCGGGGCGTGACCGTGGTGATCACGACGCACGACATGGAGGAGGCGGCCCGCCTCTGCGACCGCGTCGGCATCATGGACCACGGCAAGCTGATCGCCCTGGACACGCCGAAGGCCCTCACCGCGTCCCTGCCCGGCGGCACCGCCGTCGACCTGGCGGTGGACGGCGACGTGCGGGAGCTGGCGGCGGCGCTGGCCCGGGAGCCCGGTGTGTCGGCGGTCGAGCCGGTCGGCGACTCCGCCGGCGGCGACACGCCCGGCCGGCTGCGGCTGCACACCAGCGCCGATCCCACTCCCCTCCTCGCGCGCGTGCTGCGCGTGATCGGCGAGCACGGCTGCGAGGTGCGCGACGTCGGCGTGCGCCGGCCGAGCCTGGAGGACGTCTTCATCCGGCTGACCGGCAGGGGGCTGCGTTGAGCGCGACGACATCGGTGACGCGGGCCTGGAACGGGTTCCGCACGACGCTGTGGCGGGACCTGTTCATCATGGTCCGCGAGCTGCCGAGGGTGCTCGCGCAGACCGTCGTCCAGCCGTTCTTCATGCTGCTGGTGATGGGCAAGGTGCTCACCGAGATCGGGTACGTCCGCGCGGACTACGCGGCGGTGCTGCTGCCGGGGATCATCGCGTTGACCGCGTTCCTCGGGGCGCTCCAGAACACGGCGCTGGGGCTCGTCTTCGACTTCGATCTGACGCGGGAGCTGGAGGACCGGCTGCTGCTGCCGGCGCCGCTGTACGTGGTGGCGCTGGCGAAGATGGCGTTCGGGGCGCTGCGCGGGGTGCTGTCGGCGGTGGTGATCCTGCCGGTCGGGTTCCTGCTCCTGGACACGGTGTGGTCCGCGGGCGACCTCCTGGTGGTGGCGCCGCTGGTGGTCCTCGGCTCGCTGTCGGGGGCCGCCGCCGGGCTGCTGCTCGGCACGAGCGTGGAGTCCCGCAACATCGCGGTCTGGTTCGCGATCGCGGTCACCCCGCTCACCTTCACCGGTGCCACGCAGTACCCGTGGCCCGCGCTCGGGCACACCCTGTGGTTCCAGGTGCTGTGCGCCGTGAACCCCCTCACCTACCTCAGCGAGGCGCTGCGGGCCGTCACCGCGCCGCAGGTCCCGCACATCGCCCTGTCCGTAGACGTCGCCGTCCTCGTGGTGTCCGTCCTGCTGTTCGGGGCGCTGGCCGTGCGGGGCTTCTACCGGCGCGCGCTGGACTGACCACACCGGATCGTTAAGGAGTTGGCCATGAGCGACGCCGCTCGACCCACGGGCACCTCGCCCGGCCCTCAGCGGGTGGTGGTGACCGGCGGTGCCGGTTTCCTCGGCTCCCACCTGTGCCGTGTCCTGCTCGGCGCGGGCCGTGAGGTGGTCTGCGTCGACAACCTGTGCACCGGCCGCCGGGCGAACGTCGCCGACCTGGCCGGGCATCCCCGGTTCCGGTTCGTGGAGGCGGACGTCACCGAGCCCCTCACCGTGGACGGGCCCGTGGACGCGATCGCCCACCTCGCGTGCGCGGCGTCCCCCGTCGACTACTTCAACCTGCCCGTGGCGACCCTGCGCGCCGGCGGCCACGGCACGTACAACATGCTGGAGCTGGCCCGCGAGAAGGGCGCCCGCTTCCTGCTCGCGTCCACGTCCGAGGTGTACGGCGATCCGCTGGTGCATCCGCAGACCGAGGAGTACTGGGGCAACGTCAACCCGGTCGGGCCGCGCGCGGTGTACGACGAGTCGAAGCGGTTCTCGGAGGCGATGACGGTCGCGTTCCGGGGGGAGTTCGGGGTGGACGCGGGGATCGCCCGGATCTTCAACACCTACGGCCCGTCGATGCGCGCGGACGACGGCCGGGTCGTCCCGGCGTTCATCACGCAGGCGCTGCGCGGCGAGCCGCTGTCGGTGATGAGCGACGGCCGTCAGACGCGGTCGCTGTGCTATGTGGACGACACCGTCGACGGGCTGGTCGCGCTGCTGGACAGTGCGGAGGCGGGGCCGGTGAACCTGGGCAACCCGAACGAGATCACCGTCCTCGAACTCGCCGAGATGATCGTGGAGATGACCGGCAGCCGCTCGCCCCTGACGTACATCGCGCCCCACCCGGACGACCCCCGGCGTCGCAAGCCGGACATCGAGCGGGCGCGGACCCGGCTGGGCTGGGAGCCGCGCGTCGCTCTGTCCGACGGTCTGAAGCGGACCGTCGAGTGGTTCACCGAAGCAGAAGCCATTCCTGGAGGCACCTCCCGATGACCACCACCCCCAGCATCGCGATCATCGGCGGCGGCTGGAGCGGCTGCACGGCCGCCCGGCTCCTCCTCGACCGGGGCTACCGCGTCCACCTGTACGAGCGCGACCAGCAGCTCGGCGGGCACTCCCGCTCCGAGGTCCTCGGCGGGGTCGTGTTCGAGCCGAACGGGCCGCACATCTTCCACACGTCGAACGCCGAGGTCGCCGCCTTCGTGCAGCGGTACGGCATGCGGCGGACGTTCGAGCACAAGGTGCTCACCGAGATCTTCCTCGACGACGAGGAGGAGCCGCGCTACCTCTCCTGGCCGCCGCAGGTCGACGAGATGCGTGAACTCCCGATGTGGGGGCGGATCGAGAAGGAACTGGCGAACCTGCCGCAGACCCCGTCGACCGCCGACTTCCAGGCGTACTCGGAGTCCATCATGGGCCCGACGCTGTACGACCTGTTCGTGCGGGAGTACACGATCAAGCAGTGGGGCCGTGAACCCTCCGAGCTGTCGGCGGACTTCGCGCCCAAGCGCCTGGACCTGCGTACCGACGGCTACCGGCGGCTCTTTCGCGACCCGTGGGAGTTCTACCCGGAGCGCGGCTTCCAGGAGATCATCGAGCGGATCGCCGAGCCGGTCCCGGTGACGGTCGGCGCGACTCTCGACCACACCGACCTGGACGACCTGGCGCGCGAGCACGAGGCGGTCGTCATCACGGCCGCGCTGGACGACTTCGCGGGGCAGCCGGACGCGCTGGAGTGGCGGGGCATCCGGACCGTCTCCCGCTATGTCCCGCTCGACGACCCGGCGGGCACGCTGACGCCCGGCTACCAGGTCAACCGGCCCTCGCTGCGCCGCCCTTACACGCGGACCATCGAGACCAAGCACGCCACCGGGCAGCGGATCGGGGCGACGGTCGTCAGCGAGGAGTTCCCGGGGGCGCCCTACCGGCACTATCCGGTGCCGACGGTCGACTCCCGCTACGAGAAGCTGAACGTCTCGCTCCAGGAGTCGATCCGGGAGAACGCGCCGCTGCCGGTGTTCTACTGCGGGCGTCTGGCGAACTACGTGTACATCAACCAGGACGAGGCGATCGCCCAGGCGATGGCGTGCGCGCAAGAGGTGCACGCCTTCTTCGAGGCCTGATCCGGTCCCGGCGCGCGGCGGGCGCGGGTGTCCGCCGCGCGCTTTTACTGTGGGAGGAGTGTCATGAACGTTCTCGTCACGGGCGGGGCGGGTTTCATCGGCTCGCATCTCGTGGACGCGCTGCTGCGGGCGGGACACGCGGTCAGTGTGATCGACGACCTGTCGACCGGTCTCGTCGCAAACCTGGACACCGCGCGGGAGCTGGGGCTCGCCGAGTCCGATCTGCACGTCCTGGACATCGCGTCCGCCGAGGCCGCGGAGGTGATCCGCCGGGTGCGTCCCGAGGCGGTGCTGCACCTCGCCGCGCAGCCCTCGGTGTCGGTGTCGATGCGTGACCCCCGGCTGGACGCGCACAGCAACCTCACGGGTCTGCTGAACGTCCTGGTCGCGGCCCAGGAGGCCGGTACCGGCAAGGTGGTGTTCGCGTCCAGCGGCGGCACGATCTACGGCGAGCCGGACGTGCTGCCGATCGCGGAGGACGCGCCGCTGTCGCCGCGCTCGTTCTACGGCCAGTCGAAGAAGGCGGGCACCGAGTACGTCCGCCTGTTCGCCGAGGAGCACGGCATGGCGTACGCCTGTCTGGCGCTCGGCAACGTCTACGGGCCCCGGCAGAATCCGCAGGGCGAGGCCGGGGTGATCGCGATCTTCGCCCAGCGGCTTCTGGACGGCCGTGCCTGTCTGGTCTTCGGGGACGGGCACAACACGCGGGACTACGTGTACGTGGACGACGTCGCGGACGCGTTCGTGCGGGCTCTGGAGCGGGGCAGTGGGCTGATCAACGTCGGTACGGGCGTGGAGACCTCGGTGCTGGACATCCACGCGGCGCTGGCGAAGGCGCTGGACTGCGACGCCGCGCCCGTGCACGAGCCGGGGCTGCCGGGTGAGGTGCGGCGGATCTGCCTCGCCGTGGAGCGGGCGGAGCGGGAGCTGGGGTGGCGGCCCCGGGTGGCGCTGGAGGACGGGATTCCGGGGGTGCTCGACTCCCTGCGCTGAGCAGGAGCACGAAGAGGGGGCCCGGACCACGGTCCGGGCCCCCTCCCCCATGTCTCAGACGGTGGCGCGGCCCACCGCCATGCACGTGAGGCCCAGCCCGCCGAGCTTCTCGCGGTCGAGGGCGTTGCGGCCGTCGTACAGGAGCTTGCCGCGCATCCGCCCGGCGACCTCCGCCCAGTCGGTGTCCTGGAGTTCGGCCCACTCGGTGACGACGATCAGCGCGTCGCAGTCGTCGGCGGCTTCCGCGATCGTCTTGGCGCGGCGCACCCGGGTCCAGGGGTCGGTGGTGGGGAGGCGGGCCATGGGGTCCCAGCCGGTGACCTCGCAGCCCTCGGCGAGGAGCCGGGAGGCGATGACGGCGGAGGGGGCCTCGCGCATGTCGTCGGTGTCGGGTTTGAAGGTGAGGCCGAGGAGGGCGATCCGGCGGCCTTCGAGTCCGCCGAGTTCCTGCTTGACGCGCTGGACGGCGCGGCGGGGCTGGAGGTCGTTGACCTCGATGACGGCCGACAGCAGCTGGAAGGGGTAGCCGCTGTTGGAGGCCATCGCGCGCAGGGCGCGGGAGTCCTTCGGGAAGCAGGAACCGCCGTATCCGAGACCGGCGTTCAGGAAGTGCGGGCCGAGGCGGTGGTCCATGCCGACGGCGCGGGCCACCTCGACGACGTCGGCGCCGGTCTTCTCGCAGACAGCGGCGATCTCGTTGATGAAGGTGATCTTCGTGGCGAGGAGGGCGTTGGCGGCGAGCTTGACCATCTCGGCGGAGGGCACGCTCATGATCTCGACGGGTCCCTCGACGCCGTCGTGCAGTTGGGCGACGAGCCGGGCCGTGGCCTCGTCGCAGGAGCCGACGACGACCCGGTCGGGCCGCAGGAAGTCCTGGACGGCACGCCCCTCGGCGGTGAACTCGGGGTTGGCGGCGTAGCCGACGTGGGCGAGGCCGGCCGCGTCGAGGGCGCGGCGGACCTTCTCGCCGGTGCCGACGGGGACGGTCGACTTGAGGACGACGGCCTTGAGGTGGCCGGCGCCGGTGAGGTCGGCGACGACGGACCAGACCCGGGAGAGGTCGGCGTCGCCGGAGGCGGTGGGCGGGGTGTCGACGCAGATGTACGCGACCTCCGCCCCGTCGAGGGCGCAGGCTGCGTCCAGGGTGAACGTCAGCCGTTCCCGGTGTTCGCGGATGAGGTCTTCGAGTCCCGGTTCGTAGATGGGGATCTGGCCTGCGTTCAGCATGTCGACGCGTTCGGGGACGATGTCCCGTACGACGACCCGGTGTCCCAGTGCGGCGAGGCAGGCACCGGTCACCAGACCGATGTATCCCGCGCCGAATACGCCCACCCTCATGGCCGTCCTACCTCTCCGCCGTCGTCGGCCTGCGCATGCCCTGATCCTCCAGCATGGCCAGCAGCCCGTCCACGGAGACCCCGCTGTCGTCGTCCGGCGCGCGCAGCGAGCCCCAGCGTGCGGCGTCGGCCTCCAGGGTTCCGGAGACGTCCCCGATCACGGTGTCGAGGTCGTCGTCCGGTCCGGCGACGAAGAGCGCGCGGCGGACGGCGGAGGTGCGTTCGAGGCGGGCGACGCGGTCGCCGTCGGTGAGGTGGACGAGGCCCAGGCCTTCGGCGTCGGCCTCGCGGACGAGAGCGGCGAGGCCCTCGGGGGCGAGGCGCCAGCCGGGGGCGCAGTGCAGCCGGAAGGGCGCCGGGAAGGAGGTGTCGCCGGCGTCGGTGACGAAGCGGACGCGGCCCTCGTGCGCGTACTCGGCGTGGATGAGGCGCAGGTCCGCGAGGGGGTCGGCGAGGACCTTGCGGCGGCCGTCGGTGAGGGTGTCCCAGGCGCCGACGAGCGTGACGCGGGTGTCGGGGAGGCTGCCGTCGAGGACGGCGTCGACGCTGGCGCGCACGGCGTCGTGGGTGGCGTCGGTGGTGTCGACGACGACGTCCACGTAGGGCACGAGCCACTGGCGCCGGGTGGCCTTGCGGCCCAGGCGCATGGTGGGGATGCGGTCGGTGAGGTGGGGGCGGATGAAGCCGAGGAGGCGCTGCTGGTCGCGTTCGATGGTGGGGGCGCCGAGGTGCCAGGAGCGGGCCTCGTGCTCGGGGACGAAGACGCCGCCGGCCTGGGAGAGGCGGTAGCCGAGTTCGCTGTCCTCGCCGAGGATCAGCTCCGGGTCGGAGTCGCCGGCCGCGCGCAGGAGGTCGCGGTGGGCGGAGGCGGTGGAGCCGACGAGGGTGGTGCCGACGCTGGCTCCCGCGGCGCGCAGGTCGTCGGTGGCCTTGTAGACCGTCTCGATCCAGTGGTTGGGGCGGCTGGCCTCCAGGGCGTAGAGGCGGTCCTCGGCGCCTTCGGTGACGGCGGCGTGCACCTCGGCGGGGGTGAGGTCGCCGGGCAGGAAGTCGACGACGCGGCGGCTGCCGAGGACGACGAGGTAGCGGGCGAGGTGGTGCCAGCGCAGCTGTGCTTCGAGGTGGCCCCGGAAGGCGAGGGTGTCGGCGTCGATCCACACGATCACGTCGCCGTCTGCGGCCTCGGAGCCGCTGCGCACGGCGTGGCTGCGGCCCCAGCCGCCCGGTGCGGAGGTGATCAGGCGGGTGTTCTCGGGGACGATCTCGGGCAGCCGGATCGGCGGGGTGCTGCCGTCGTCCACGACGATCACCTCGGTGAGGTGCGCCGGGTAGGACTGGGCGGCGAGCGCGGCGAGGGTCAGGTCGAGGGCTTCCTGGCCGCCGTGCGCGGGCACGACGACGCTGGCGGTGAGCCGGGGTTCCCAGGCGCCGAGCGGGGGCGGGGTGAGGCCGGTGTGGTCGTTGCCCCGGACGCGGGGCTGCGGCGGGACGGTCATCCCACAAGTCCTTCCAGGTGGTCCACCGCGGCCTCGACGGGCGGCAGGGTCAGCATGTGGCGCTGTGCGGCGCGGGCGCGCACGGCGGTGTCGGTGTCTTCGAGGACGCGCGCGCAGGTCTTGGCGACCTCCTCGGCCTCGGCCTCCTCGATCCGCAGGCCGAGGCCGAGTTCGGTGACGCGTTCGGCGTTGTGCATCTGGTCGCCGAACAGGGGCAGGACGGCCATGGGGACGCCGGAGCGCAGGGCTTCGCGGACGCTGTTGTAGCCGCCGTGGGTGGCGAACAGGTCGGCGCACTGCAGCAGCAGGGGCTGCGGGAAGTGGTCGACGACGTGGACGTGGCTCGCGGCGAGGTCCGGGTCGACGGGGATGCCGCCGGTGGCGACGATCGCGGTGCAGTCGAGCTGGGAGAGGCCGGCGATGTACGCCTCGGGGACGATGGACAGGGGGTTCTCGGTCGCCTTGTCGGGCAGGGTGCCCTCCTCGGGGGTGAAGCCGGTGAGGAGGGTGCCGCTGGCGGCGAGGACGAGGGGTTTGCCGGCGGGGAGGTCCGCGATCCAGTCGGGGAGGGTCTCGCCGCGGGTGACGGTGGGCGGCTGCTGGTAGGCGAACGCGTCGGGGGCGCCGGGGCGGGCGAAGCTGAGGCTCGCGGGGACGCAGTCGAGGCGGCCGTGCCGGTACAGGGCACCCGGGTCGTCCTCGGGGGGCAGGCCGAGGGTGGCGCGGTGGGCGGCGAGGGCTTCGGTGACGGCGTCGGCGTCGAGGAACTGGCCGGTGCCCGAGGGGGCGGGGACGTGGACGGCGCCGAGGGTCTCGGCGACGAGGAACCCGGCCATGTCGGTGCCGTCGCGCAGCACGAGGTCGGGGGCGAACTCCTCGGCGATGGGCAGCAGGGTGCGGTAGTTGTCGGTGACGTGGGGTCCGCAGCCGGTGAGGACCCACAGCCGCTGGTCGAACAGGTCGAGGTCGGCGGGCAGGGCGACCGTGCCGTCCCGCAGCGCGCCCATGACCTGGTCGGCGAGTTCGGGCAGGACGGGCGCTGCGGCGACGTCCTCCCCCGCGAAGACCTGGGCGGGCCGGGGCGGGGCGACGACGAGCAGTTCGTGCCCGGCGCCGGCCAGCGCCCTCACCAGCGGGAGCATGGCGCGGGCGTGGGAGGGCGTGCCCGTCAGGGTGGCGAGGACGCGCATGGGGTGCCTTTCGGACGGGTCAGTCGCGCAGGGCGCCGGTCATCTCGGTGACGAGGGCCTGGGCGTGGGGGGTGATGAAGAAGTGGCCGCCGTCGAGGATCCGCAGCCGGAACTCGGCCTCGGTGAGCCCGGACCAGGCGTGCAGTTCGCGTTCGTCGGCGCGCGGGTCGCGGGTGCCGCCGAAGACGGTGAGCGGGACGGTGAGGGCGGCCTCGGGGAGGTGCCGGTAGCTCTCGTTGACCTCGAAGTCGGCGCGCAGCGTGGGCAGGAAGACGTCGAGGAGGCCGGGTTCACCGAGGACGGTCTCCGGGGTGCCGCCGATCTCCCGCAGGTGCGGGATCAGTTCGGGGGTGGGCAGGTCGAAGAGCCGGGGGCGGACGTCGGGGAGGTGGGGGGCGGCCCGGCCGGACACGAAGAGGTGGACGGGTCCGAGGGCGCCCTCGGCGCGCAGGCGGCGGGCGAGTTCGTGGACGACGAGGGCGCCGAGGCTGTGCCCGTACAGGGCGTAGGTGCCCTCGAAGTGGCCGTCCAGGCTCTCCAGCAGGTCGTCGAGGAGGGCGTCGAGCTGGGTGTGGGGCTTGTCCTGGTAGCGCTCGGCGCGGCCGGGCGGCTGGAGGGGGCAGATGTCCACGCCGGGCAGGGCGAGGTCGCGCCAGGGGGCGTACATGGCCGCTCCGGCGCCCGCGTTGGGGTAGCAGAACAGGCGGGGGCGGTCGGTGGGCGCCTCGCCGAAGGGGAGCCAGGGAGTGGTCACAGCACCTCCACCGTGAGGTAGTCGGGCGGGGACTGGACGCGTGCGAGGTCGGCTTCGAGGACGACGTGGTCGCCGTCCCGCTCGGCCTCGGTGAACCCGGCGAACGCGTAGGTGACGTACATCATGCGGTTGCGGCCGGTCTCGACGAACTCGGCCCGCAGACCCGCCCCGGCGTCGGCCGCGAGGCCCATGATGTGGTTGAGGAGGACCGTGCCGACGCCCCTGGACATGACGCGGCAGGACATCAGCATCATGCGCAGGTGCCAGTGTTCGGCGCCGCGTTCGACGAGGGCGAGGCCGATCTTGCCGTAGCTGCCGTAGCGGTCGGTGAGGGAGGCGACGAGCAGGAGGTGGTCGTCGGAGCGGCGCAGCTCGTCGAGTTCCTCGTAGGAGTAGGTGCGGCCGGTGGAGTTGAGCTGGTTGGTGCGGACGGTGAGTTCCTCGGCGCGCTGGAGGTCCTCGGTCTGGGCGGGCGCGATGGTGAAGCGCATGCCGAGGGTGGCGAGGAACTCCTCGCTGGTGCCGGTGTGTTCCTGCTCGGCCTGGTCGCGGACGACGGTGCTGGCGTACATCTCGCGGCGCACCCGGGACTCGTCGGTGACGAAACGGGGCGTGAAGCCCTCGCCGTCGAGCGGTGAGAGGTCGGCGGCGTCGACCGTGGTGACGGCCGGGTGGGCGTGGGTGACCTCCTCGCGTTCGAAGGGCTGGTCGTCGACGAAGGCGATCGCGTCGAGGCCGATGTTGAGGGAGGCGGCGACCTGTTTCACGGAGTCCGACTTGGGGTTCCAGCCGATCTGCGGGTACAGGAAGTAGTGGTCGAGGCCCTCGGCCCTGAGGCGGGCCAGGGCCGCTTCGGGGTCGTTGCGGCTGGCGATGGAGTGCAGGACGCCGAGTTCGTCGAGGCGCCGGATGTGGGCGATCGCCTCGGGGCGGACGGTGACGTCGCCGTCCTCCAGGAGGATGCCGTCCCACAGGGTGTGGTCGAGGTCCCAGACGACGCATTTGATCTGGCCCCGCTTGAGCCCGGTCACCGGGTCACCTCCTGGTGTGCCTGTTCGGCGATGGTGATCTGCTGGAGTTCGGTGGAGCCCTCGATGATCTCCATGACCTTGGCGTCCCGGTAGAGCCGGGCGACGGGGTGCTCCGGGGAGCAGCCGGCGGCGCCGTGCAGTTGGACGGCGGCGGACGCGCTGGCGGCGGCGGTCGTCGAGGCGTGGTACTTGGCGATCCAGTTGGCCATGATGGCGGCCGGGTCGTCGGCGTCCTTGAGGCGTCCGGCCTCCCGGCACAGCAGACGGGCGGCGCGCAGGCCGGTGACCATGTCGCTGATCTTCTGCCGGACCAGCTGGCGGTCGAAGAGGGGGCCTTCGCTCGTCGTGCGCCGGGTGGTGTAGGCGACGCTGGCGTCCAGGCAGGCCTGGATGATGCCGACGCTGCCGCTGGCCACGCTGAACCGGCCGAAGTCGAGGGCGGAGGTCATGACGGTGCCGGTGGCCCAGCCGAGGGGGCCGAGGACGGCGTCGTCACCGAGCCGGACGTCCTCCAGGATCACCTCGGCGAGCATGCTGGCGCGGGTTCCGAGGATGCCCGTGAGGGGTTCGACGGTGACGCCTTCGGTGTCGCGGGGCACCAGGAAGGCGGTCATGCCGCCGTCGGTGCGGGCGAACAGGAGGTAGAGCCCGGCGACCTGACCGCCGGTGATCCACTTCTTGCGGCCGTTCAGGACCCAGCCCTCGCCGTCGCGTACGGCGGTCGTCGCGGACACCGAGGGGTCGCTGCCGCCCTCGGGGCCGGTCAGGGCGAACGCGCCGAGGAGGGAGCCGTCGGTGAGGGCGGGGAGCCAGCGGGCCTTCTGGGCGTCGTCGCCCCAGTGCCGTACCGACCAGGACGCCATGCCGTGGACGGTGAGGAGGCTGCGCAGCGAGGAGCAGCCGCGGCCGATCTCCTCGTGGATCTCACCGACGGTCACCATGGGTGTGCCGAGGAGGAAGGGCGCCCACAGGCCGAGGTCGGCGACCCTTTTCAGGAGGTCGCCGGGTAGGTGCTCGTCCCGGTCGAACTCCTCGGCGCGGGGCCGCAGTTCGTCGTCGACGAAGGCGCGGACGGCGGCGAGGAGCTCCCGGCTGTCGGTGGCGGTCATCCGGCGGACGCGGTGGCCGCGGTGATCCGCTCGACGACGTCGGTGATCGCCGTCACCGAGCGGAAGTTCTCGCGGCGCAGTTCGGTGTTGGGGACGCGGACGCCGAACGCCCGCTCCACGAACATGACCAGTTCCATCGCGAACAGCGAGTTCACGAAGCCCATCTCGAAGATGTCCTGGTCGTCGTCGAAGGTGATCTGCGGGAACCGGCCGCTGATGAAGTCACGTATCTGGGCACGGGCGTCGGTGCTGCTCATGGTCTGTGTCTCCTTGCCGTGGAAGAGGGGGTCAGTTGGGGAGGAGGGCGCCGCTGTCGCCGTAGCGGTAGAAGCCCTCTCCGGTCTTGCGCCCGTGCAGGCCGGCGTCGGTCATCTTCTTCAGCAGCGGGCAGGGCCGGTACTTGCTGTCGGCGAAGTGCTCGTGCAGCACCTCGACGCTGTAGAGGATGGTGTCGACGCCGATGAGGTCGGCGGTCTCCAGCGGGCCCATCGGGTGGCCGAAGCACTCGCGGAACACCTCGTCGACGGTCGCCGCGTCCGCGACGCCCTCGTACACCAGGTAGGCGGCCTCGTTGACGGTCAGCATGAGGACCCGGTTGGAGACGAAGCCGCTCGCGTCGTTGACGTCGATGGCTTTCTTGCCCATGGAGTCGAGGAGTTCGCGGACCTTCTTCAGGGAGTCCTCGGTGGTGTGGTGGCCGGGAATCAGCTCGACGGCCTTCTTCATCGGGACCGGGTTCATGAAGTGCACGCCGACGACCTGCGACGGCCGCTTCGTGAGGGACGCGATCCGGGTGATGGGGATCGCGGAGGTGTTCGCGACGAACACCGCGTCCGGGCGGGCGGCGGCGTCCAGACGCGGGTACAGCTCGCTCTTCAGCTCCCAGTTCTCGGTGATGTTCTCGATCACCACGTCGGCGTCCGCGAGGAGATCCAGTCCGGTGCCGCCGGTGATGCGGGCGAGGACCTCGTCCGAGTCGACCACCGGGCCGCCGAGCATGGCGCTCATCCGGCAGTTCAGGCCGATCCGGGCGATGGCCCGGTCGACGATGTCCTGGTCCCGGTCGACGAGCGTGACCGTGTGCCCGCTCTGCGCCAGGTTCTGTGCGACGCCGATGCCCATGACACCCGCGCCGACCACTGCGACATGCGTCACCGCTGTGCTCCTTCCGCCGCCTTCGCGGCGATCAGTTCCTTGCCGAAGGCACGGACCGTGGGGTTGCCGATGAGGACGTCCACCGGCATTCCGCCGAACTTCGCCCGGATGCGGGCCATCAGCCGCACCGCGGCCAGGGAGTGGCCGCCCAGGTCGAAGAAGCTGTCGTTCGCGCCGATCCCGTCGATGCCGAGGATCTCGCCCCAGATCCCGGCCAGCGCCGTCTCCACCTCGCCGGTGGGCTCCTCGTACGGCACGGTCAGCGCGGGCCGGGGGTGGCGCGGGCCCTCCCCCTCGTCGCCGCCCGCGAGGGACGTCGTCCACTGCGCGAGGCGGTGCTCCAGCGGGCCGACGGAGACGACGAGCTGCGGGGTGCGGCCGTACAGGGACAGGGTGCGCTCGAAGGCGTCGGTGCCTTCGGCGGCGTCCATGCCGTAGCCCTTCACGGTGGCGCCGAGGGAGTCCTCCGTGCGGTCGCCGACGAGCCAGGAGTCCCAGTTGACGGCGAGCCAGGCGGGGCCGGGGCGCTGCGCGAGGGCATGGACGTAGGCGTCCAGCGCGGCGTTCGCGGCGGCGTAGGGGGCGTGCGCGAGGCCGCCGAGGAGGGAGGAGACGGAGGAGACGGCGAGCCGGACGGGGGCCTCGCCCTCACGCAGCAGTTCCTCCAGGACGAGGAGACCTCCCGGCTTGGACCTGAAGTGCGGTTCGCACGCCTCCCTCGCCAGGTTCACGGCGGCGCCGAAGCAGTCCGCCGACTGCACGCCGGCCGCGTGGATCACGACGTCGATCCCACCGAACCGGTCCCGTGCCGCGTCGAGGACTCCGGCCATCGCGTCCCGGTCGGCGACGTCCGCGCCGAGCGCGAGGACCTCGGCGCCGGCTTCCCGCAGGCGGTGCACGGTGCGGATGTGGCGGGCGGCCCGGCTGTCGGGGTGCGCCGCGAGGTGGGCGGGCCACTCCTCCTCCGGGGGGAGGGGGGTGCGGGCGGTGAGGACGAGGTTGCTGTGGCGGGTGGCGGCGAGGTGGGCGGCCAGGACGGCTCCCACGTCGCCGAGGCCGCCGGTGATGAGGACGGTGGTGGCGGGCGGTATGGGGTCGGCGGGGGCTTGTGGGGGCTCGGGTGCCTCCAGGCGCACGGGCGCGAAGGAGCGGACCCAGCGGCCCGTGCGGCGCAGGGCGACCGGCTCGGTGGGGGCGTCGAGGGTGGCGGCCTCGTCGAGGAGGGGGGCGGCGCAGTCGTCCGCGAGGTCCACCAGGCGGCAGCCGATGTCGCCGATCTCCTGGGAGATCACGCGCAACAGGCCCTGGAGGGTGGCTTGTTCGGGGCGCTTCAGGTCGTCCCCGACCGCGCCGACCGCGCCCGAGGTGGCCGCGACCAGGTGGACGGCGCCGGGTGTGCGGTCGTCCGAGAGGGCGCCCGCGAGGGCCTGCACGGCGTAGTAGCCGTACCGCTGGGCGGCGTCGAAGTCGCCCTCGGGGGCGGCGGGGCTCCACAGGTGCAGGACGGTGCGCGGGCGGCCCAGGTCGGTGAGGAGGGCGGCGTGTCCGTCGCGGGAGACGGGGTCGACGTCCACCACAGCCAGTCCGTCGAGGCTGGGCGTCCCGGTGCCGTCCGCCGGGCGGACGACGACGACCTCGGCGCCCCGCTCGCGCAGGGTGCGCGCGGCGCCGTACCCGGTCTCGTCGGCGGCGAACACCCACCAGGGGCCCAGCTCGCGCAGCCGCTCGGCGCCGGCCGGGGCCGCCGCGGGGAGCCGGTGCCAGACGGGGTGCGCGTACCAGTCGGCGGGGTCCGGGATGCGTCCCGGGGTTTCCTGGACGGCGGTGCCCGCGCCCGGGTAGGGCACCCGGTCGAGGAAGTACCGCTGCCGTTCGAAGGGGTACGCCGGGAGCGGCACCCTGTTCCGCTCCCCCGGCGCGTACAGCGCGCCCCAGTCGACGTCGGCCCCCTCCAGCCAGGGCCCTAGGGCGGCCACGGCATCGGCGGGTGCCTCTTTCGGGGGCGCTCCGGTCACCGGGCCGGCTGTCCGCGCGCGCGTCGGGTCGGCCAGCGCCGCGACGGCGTCCTCGGCGGACTCGGCGACGACGGCGAGGCGGTGGGGGAACGAGGTGCGGCTGACCTGGAGGGTGTAGGCGACGTCGGCGAGGTTCAGGGGAGCGGCTTGTGCGAGATGCCGGCGCAGCCGGTCCGCCGCAGCCGCGAGCGCGGTCGGCGTCCGCGCCGACAGTGTCAGGACGTACGGTCCCTCGGCGTCCCGTGTCTCCCGCTCCGGTGCTTCCTCCAGCACCACGTGCGCGTTCGTACCCCCCGCCCCGAAGGAGCTGACCCCCGCCCGGCGCGGATGCGGCCGCTCGGGCCACGGCCGGTTCGCCGTGAGGACCTCGAAGCGGTCCGTCGCGAGGGCCGGGTTGGGGGTGCGGAAGTGGCGGGTGGCGGGGAGTTCGCGGTGTTCGAGGGCCTGGATCGCCCGGATCAGGCCGGTGACGCCGGAGGCCCGGTCGAGGTGGCCCAGGGAGGGCTTCAGGGAGGACAGGACCAGCTTCTCGGCGCGCGGGCCGGGGAACGCCTTGTCGACGGCGGCCAGTTCGATCGCGTCGCCGAGGCGCGTGCCGGTGGCGTGGCACTCGACGTAGTCGACGGTCGCGGGGTCGACGCCGGCCACCGACAGGGCCGTCCCGATGACCGTGCGCTCGCCGATGGCCGAGGGGGCGACGTACGCGCCCCGGTCGGCGCCGTCGTTGTTGACGGCGGAGCCGAGGATGACGGCGTGGACGTGGTCGCCGTCGCGCAGGGCGTCGGAGAGGCGCTTGAGGGCGACGACGCCGACGCCCTTGCCCCAGACGCTGCCCTCGGCATCGGCGTCGAAGCTGCGGACGACGCCGTCGGGCGAGACGATCGAGCCCTCTTCGTAGGTGTAGCCGGCGGGCAGCGGGTCCTCGATGGAGACGCCTCCGGCGAGCGCGGTGTCGCACTCGTAGGTGAGGAGGCTCTGGACGGCCGTGTGGACGGCGACGAGCGAGGTCGAGCAGGCGGTCTGGACGCTCAGCACCGGTCCGGTGAGGCCGAGTTTGTAGGCGACCATCGTGCACAGCGAGTCGGACATGGTGCCGATGCCGTACTGGCCGCTGGTGATGGTGGCCATGACGTCGGGGCGGGGCAGGACGTGCCGCAGGCCGTAGTGGCTGAAGCCGACGCCGCCGACGACTCCGACCGTGCCCGGCATGCGGTTGGGGGTGTAGCCGGCGCTCTCCAGGGCCTCCCAGCAGCACTCCAGGAAGAGCCGGTGCTGGGGGTCGGTGACCTCGGCCTCGCGGGGGTTGAAGCCGAAGAACGCGGCGTCGAAGTCCTCGACGCCGTCGAGGGGGGCGCCCCGGCGGACGTAGCGGGGGTCGGCGAGGAGGGCGGGGGGCACCTGGGCGGCGGCCAGTTCCTCGTCGGTGATCTCGCGCAGCCCGTCGGCGCCCTCGGCGAGCGCCCGCCACAGTTCCTCGGGGCTCGCGGCGCCGGGGAAGCGGCCGGCCATGCCGATGACCGCCACCCTGGACTCCAGGTCGTCGTCGGCGTCGTTGCCGTAGGTCTCGTCGCTCATTCGCCCGCCGTCTTCCTGTTCTGCCGGGCCCGCTTGAGGCCGGAGCGGCGCTGCCTGCCGCGCTCGGTCTCGTCGGCGGAGGTGTCCTGTTCGGTCGAGCCGGTGACGTGCCGGGCGAGGGCGCTCACGGTGGGCGCCTCGTAGAGCACGTGCGGCGGTAGGTCGTCGATGTCGAGGCGGCGGCGGATGCGGGCCATGACCTCCATGCCGGTCAGCGAGTTGCCGCCGAGGGCGAAGAAGCTGTCTCCTGCGCCGACCTGGTCGAGGCCGAGCATCTGGGCCCACACCTCGGCGATGGCCGTCTCGGTGTCGCCGCTGGGTGCGACGTAAGGGGTGAGGAGGTCGGGGCGGGGGTGGCGGGCGCCGTCGAGCCAGGTGTCGCGGGCCTTGCCGATGGCCTCGACGTTGAACCGGGTGGCGCCCTTCGCCATCTCCGAGAAGTCCTGCGTGTTGACGACGAGGTGGGGCTCGTTCAGGGACAGCACCCGCAGCAGCGCGTTCCAGCCCTCGTCGAAGCCGATGCCGAACGTTCTGCGGGTCTCGCGGAAGTACTCGCGGACCTCGGGGTCGTATCCGGCGAGGCCCGCCTCCCACGCGTTCCACTGCCATTCGCCCCAGCCGACGGCGACCGTGCGCGGGGCGCCGGGGCGCTGGGCGGCGGCGTGCGCGGTGGCGTCGAGGTAGGCGTTGGCGGCGCAGTAGTCGAGCTGGCCGGGGCCGCCGCCGGTGGCGGAGGTGATGGAGGAGAACAGGGCCAGGAAGTCGACGTCCGTGCCGTGAAGTGCCGTGCGCAGGGCGTCGGTTCCGGCGACCTTGGGGGCCATGACCTTCTCGATCTCGGCCTGGGTCTTGAACTGCATGAGGCCGATGCCGGGCAGGCCGGCCGCGTGCAGGACGCCGTGCAGGGCGCCGAAGCGGCTGTGTGCCTCGGCGACCGCGCGGGCGGCGGTGTCCGGGTCGGCGATGTCGCCGGTGACGACGGTGACCTGGCCGCCGTGCTCCTCGATCCTGCGGACGCCGGTGAGGCGCCGGCGGACCTCGTCGGTGGCCGCCGGGTCGGCGAGGACGGTGTCCCAGGTGTCGCGGGGCGGCAGTCCGGTGCGGCCGACGAGGACCAGCCGGGCCTTCACGTCGCGGGCGAGGCGTTCGGCCATGGCGAGGCCGATGCCGCCGAGCCCGCCGGTGACGAGGTAGACGCCTTCCTCGCGCAGGACGTCGGCGCTCTCCCCCGCCGGTACCGGCTCGTAGTCGGGCAGCCAGCGCCGTCCCCGGCGCAGGGCGACGAGGGGGTCGTGGCCGCCGTCTGCGAGTTCCGTGGCGAGGGTGCGGGCGGTGACCGGGGCGTCGGTGTCGAGGTCGATCAGGCGGCAGGTGACGTCGGGGTATTCGAGGGGGATCACGCGCACCGGGCCCAGCAGGGTGGCGAGTTCGGGGTGGATGCTCTCGGCGCCGGTCACCGACGCCGTACCCGAGGTGACCACGTCCAGGGCCCACTTGGCGGCGCCCGCGTCGGCCATCGCGCGGGTGAGGGCGACAAGGGTGTGCAGGCCGCGGGCCATCGCGTCGCCGGGCCGGCGGGACCACAGGTGCACGACGCGTTCGGGGAGGCCGGGGCCGTCGTCCTTGAGGCGTTTGAGGAGGGTGCGGAAGGCTGCCGGGTCGCCGGGGCGGACAGCGCCATCGCCTTCCCCCGGCTGTACGACGACCGTCGTGCCTCCCGCCGACTCCAGCAGTTCCCTGAGGTCGCCGGTGAGGGTGTCGTCGTCGCCCAGGAGCAGCCAGCGCGCCGCCGGGAGGCCGCCCGTGCGGGGTGCGGTCTGCCGCCACACCTGGGCCTGGACCCACTCCTCCTGCGGGAGCAGCGGCAGCGCCTCGGGCACCGGGGAGCCGGGCTTCTTCGCGGCGCCCTCGATCCAGTAGTCGGTGCGCTCGAACGGGTACGACGGCAGCGGCACCCGGCGTGGATCGCGCCCCGCCTGGTGGGCGGCCCAGTCGACGCGCACGCCCGCGAGCCAGAGCCCTGCGAGGGCGTCGGCGAGGGTGCGGTCGTCCGGGGTCGGGTCGGCCGCGTTGGGGAGGGTGGCGACGATCAGGGTGCCGCGTGCGGGCGGGCAGTCGGGGTGGCTGCGGGCCATCGCGCCGAGCGACTGTCCGGCGCCGATCTCCAGGAGCGCGAGGTCGGGGTCGGCGAGGAGCCGGGCGAGGCCGTCGGCGAAGCGGACCGGGGAGACCATGTGCCGTCCCCAGTACTCGGGGTCCGCGACGAGTTCGGCGGTGACGGGCTGTCCGGTGAGGCAGGAGACGTAGGGCCGGCTCGGGGCGCCGGGGCGGAGGTTGGCGCGGGCCCAGCCGGTGAGTTCGGCGCGGGCCGGCTCCAGCATCGAGGTGTGGAAGGCGTGGCTGGTGGCCAGCTTGCGGTGGGCGATCCCGGCGCGCTCCAGCTTCGCGGCGTAGGCGTCGACGGCCGCGTTCTCGCCGCCGACGACCGTGACGTCGGGGCCGTTGAGGGCGGCGACTTCGAGGCCCGCCTCGGTGAGGTCGGTGAGCTGGGCGGGGGTGCGGGCGACGGCGAGCATGCCGCCTTCGGGGAGCCGGGAGATCAACTGGGCGCGGAAGGCGACCAGTCGGAGCGCGTCCGGCAGGGTGAGGACGCCGGACAGGCAGGCGGCGACGTACTCACCGAGGCTGTAGCCGAGCATCTGGGCGGGCTGGACGCCCCAGGACACGAGGAGTCTCGCGAGCGCGTACTCGGCGGTGAAAACGGCCGGCTGGGCGATCTCGGTGCGGGTCAGCGGGGTCTCGTCGGCCGCCTTGCCCTCACGGGCCCGGATCATCGCGGCGAACGGGTCCTCCTGGGCGGCGCGCGGGCCGGTGAGGAGCGCGACGACGTCCGTGTCGAGGAGGTAGCGCAGGATGTCCCCGCACTCGTCGACGGCGGCCCTGAACTCCGGTTCCCGCGCGTACAGTTCGCGGACCATGCCGGGGTACTGCTCGCCGACGCCCGCGATGAGGAACGCGGCGGGCCGGTCGACGAGGGGTTCGGCGCGGCCGAGGACGGGTCCTTCGAGGCCGTTGTCGGTGACCAGGGTCCGGCGGTGCTCGAAGGTGGCGCGGCCGGTCTGGGTGGTGAACGCGACGTCGGTGAGGGCGAGTTCGGGGCGCGCGGTGAGGTGCTCGCGCAGGCGGCGGACGGCGGAGTCGGCGGCCTCGGGGGTGCGGCCGGACAGCGGCACCACCTCGTAGCGGCGGCCCGTGCGGGTCACCGGGGCCGTTTCGGGGGCCTCCTCCACGACGACGTGGACGTTGGTGCCGCCCATGCCGAGGGAGTTGACGCCCGCGATCCGGCGTTTGCCGGGGGGCGGGGTCCAGTCGGTGAGGCGGGTGTTGACGTGGAAGGGGGTCGACGCGAAGTCGATCTCCGGGTTGGGGTGGGCGAAGTTGAGGCTGGGCGGGATCTGGCCGTGGCTGACGGACAGGACCGTCTTGATGAGGCCGCTGGAGCCGGCCGCCGCCGCGAGGTGGCCGATGTTGGTCTTCACCGAGCCGATGGGCGTGCCCTGCCTGCGTGGCCCTGGGCCGAACGCCTTGGCGAGGGCGGCGACTTCGATGGGGTCGCCGAGTTCGGTGGCCGTGCCGTGCGCCTCGACGTACCCGACGTCGGCGGGGTCGACCCCGGCGGCGGCGAGGGCGTCGGAGACGACGCGGGCCTGGCCGACGACGCTGGGGGCGGTGTAACCGACCTTCAGGGAGCCGTCGTTGTTGATCGCCGAGCCCCGGATGACGGCGTACACGTGGTCGCCGTCGGCGAGGGCGTCGCTGAGCCGCTTGAGGAGGACGACGCCCGCTCCGTCGCCGAAGAGGGTACCGGAGGCGTCGGCGTCGAAGGTGCGGACGTGGCCCTCGCGGGCCTCCATGCCGCCGGGCTGGTGGAGGTGGCCGACCTTGTCGGGGACGTGGATGGCGACGCCGCCGGCGAGGGCGAGTTCACACTCCCCTGAGCGCAGGCTCTGGCAGGCGAGGTGGGTGGCGACGAGCGCGGTCGAGCAGAACGTCTGGACGCTGAGGCTGGGGCCGGTGAGGCCGAGTTTGTAGGAGACGCCGGTGGCGAGGGAGTCCTTGTCGTTGCCGATGACCGAGGCGTAGATGTCGGCCTCGCCCTCGATGGCGCCGCTCATGAGGTAACTGCTCAGGTACGAGCTGATGTTGGAGCCCGCGAAGACCCCGACCCGGCCGCGGGTGTCGGCGGCGCCGTAGCCGCCGTCGTCGAGGGCCTCCCAGCAGATCTCCAGCATCAGCCGGTGCTGCGGGTCGGTGATGACGGCGTCGCGGGCGCTGTAGCCGAAGAAGTTCGCGTCGAAGCCGCGGATGTCGTCCAGGACGGGTTTCGCGGGGACGTAGTCGGGGTGGGCGATCAGCTCGTCGGGGACACCGGAGGCGCGGAGTTCGTCCTCGGTGAAGTGGCTGACGGACTCGACGCCGTCGCGGAGGTTGGCCCAGAACTCCTGGGGGTTCTTCGCGCCGGGGAAGCGGCAGGCGAGGCCGACGACGGCGATGGGTTCGAGGCCGTCGTGGGTGCGTGCCGGGGCCTTGGGCGCGGGCCGCGGCGCGGGTTCCTCGGGCTGTGCCGGGCCCACGATGCGGTCGAGGAGCGCGGCCATCGTGTGGACGGTCGGCGCCTCGAACAGGGCGACCGGGGAGACGGCGACGGAGAACGCCTTCTGGATGCGCTTGACGAGTTGCAGCGCCATGAGCGAAGTGCCGCCGAGGTCGGCGAAGTTGTCGCGGGAGCCGACGCCGTCGATGCCGAGGACGTCCTCCCAGATCTCCGCGAGCCTGCGTTCGCGCGGGCCGCTCGGGGGGACGAACGACTGGGCGAGCGCGGGGCGCGGGAAGCGGTCCCCTGCCGGGCGCGCCAGTTCCTCGTCCCCGGCGTCGTCCTGGTCGAGCCACTGCTCGACGCGGGCCTGGAGGTCGCCCGCGCTGACGACGGTGCGGGGGACGGGGTGGGCCATGATCCGGTCGAGGACGTGGAGGGCCTGTGTCTCGGTCAGGGAGTGCTCGACCTGCGTGGCGCCGATCTCCTGCCCGTCGAGGGCGGCGGCGGTGGGGGCCCAGGTGTCCCAGTTGACCCCGATCCAGCGGGTGTCGTCGTCCGTGTGGCGGTGGGGGAAGGCGTCCAGGGCGGAGTTGGCCGCCGCGTACCCGGCGAAGCCGATGCCGCCGAGGACGGTGGAGACGGACGAGAACAGGAGGCAGAAGCCGGCCGGGATGTCCGCGAGGACGCGTTCGAGGACGGTCGTGCCGTGCAGCTTGGGCGCGAAGTGGGCGTCTCTCGCGGCCGGTTCGAGGAGGGCGAGGGGGCCGAAGAGGTCGGGTCCGGTGACGGCGGCGAGGTGGACGACGCCGTCGACGTGCCCGAAGCGGTCCGCGAGGTCGGTGAGGACGCGGCGCAGGGCTCTCTCGTCGGTGACGTCCGCGACGGCGTACTCGGCGGTGACGCCGTGGTCCGCGAGGTGCCTGAGGGTCGCGTCGGCGTCCTGGGCGGGGCGGCGGCCGGTGAGGACGACGGTCGCGCCGTCCGCGCCGAGCCGGCGGGCGACGATCCGGCCGACCTCGCCGAGGCCGCCGGTGACGAGGACGACACCGTCCTGACGGATCGTCAGCCCCTCGGTGTCGGCGGGCTGTTCGGCCCTGTGCTCCAGCGTCGTGCGCTTCCCGCCGCGCCAGGCGACAGCGCGGCCCTGCGCCGCCGGGTCCGTCTCGCGGAGCACCGCGTCCGCGACGGCCCGCACGCCGTCGGCGACGAGGGCGACGTCCACGGAGCGGACCGTCAGCGAGGGGTACTCCTGCGGGACGACGAGGCAGGCGCCGAGGGCGGCGGCGCGCGCCGGGACCGGGACGTCGCCGGGGAGGACGGCCCGCGCGGAGTCGGTCACCGCGACGATCCGCGCGGTGGTGGTGCCGAGGACCGGGGCCAGTGCGCACAGGCTCGCGAAGCCGAGTTCGAGGGCACGGTCGGGATCGTCGGCCGTGGTGGGGTCGGCGCCCCAGAGGTGGAGGACGAGCGAGGGGGTGCCCGCGTCGGCCAGCAGGGCTTCCCAGTCGGCGGGTTCGGCGGGGCGCAGCGTGAACTCGCCCGTGCCGACGGCCTCGTACGTGTCGCCCGGCCGTACCGTGACCACCGGTCCGGTGAGTCGTGCCGTGACGGCCTCGGCCACTCCCCCGGTGTCCGCGAGCACCCACACCGGGCCGGCCGGGGCGTTCCCGATCCCCGGGAGCGGGGCGGGTGCCCAGTGCGGGACGAGGATCTCCTCGCGGGGCTGGGGCCGGACGGGCTTGGTCTGAGGGGCTGTCGTGGGCGGGTCGATCCAGTAGCGCTCCCGCTGGAACGGGTAGTCCGGCAGGGACACCTTCCGGGGCTGCCGGTCCTCGTGGTAGGCGTCCCAGTCCATCTCGGCTCCGGTGAGCCAGAGTTGGGCGACGGCGTTCGCGAGGGTCTCCTCGTCGGAGGTGGGGTCGGCCTCGGCGGGGAGGGTGGGGACGAGGAGGGGCCAGCGGTCGGGCGGGCAGTCGGGGTGGTTGCGGGCGAGGGCGCCCAGGGACTGCCCGGGGCCGATCTCCAGGAGGACGTCCTGGCTGTCGGTGAGGGCGTGCTTGAGCATGTCGGAGAAGCGGACGGCGGAGCACATGTGCCGGGCCCAGTAGCCGGGGTCCGCGAGCTGCTGCTCGGTGACGGGGGCGCCGGAGACGTTCGACAGGTAGGGCACGCGCGGCGCCTTGGGGCGCAGGTTCTCGCGGGCCCACTCGGTGAGGGGTTCGGCGGCGGGCCGCAGCATCGAGGAGTGGAAGGCGTGCGTCGTGCGCAGCGGCCGGCAGGGCAGCCCGTCGGCGAAGAGCTGCTCGGAGAGGGCGCGGACGTTGTCGGCGGGCCCGGAGACGACGCTGACCGTGGGCCCGTTGTGCGCGGCGATGTCGACGCCGAAGCGGGTGCGCGGCGAGTAGCGGGCCGTCAGGGCGGTCGCGGAGAGCGGGACGGCGGCCATGGTGCCGGTCGGCAGGGCGGCGATGAGTTTGGCGCGGACGGCGACGAGTCCGGCGGCCTCGGGCAGGGTGAGCGCGCCCGCGAGGGCGGCGGCGGCGAACTCGCCGACGCTGTAGCCGAGCAGGAGGCGGGGGCGTACGCCCCAGGCTTCGAGGAGGGTGCCGAGGGCGTAGTCGACGGCGAACACGGCGGGCTGCGCGATCTCGGTGCGGCCGAGCGGGGACGCGTCGCCGTCGGCGCCGGTGCGGCCGAGGAGGCGGGCGAGGTCGTCGGCGCCCGAGTCGCGGGGGGCGACGAGGTCGGCGACGGGGTTCTCGCCGAGGTGCGGGGTGAGGTGGGCGACGGCCTCGTCCAGGGCCTCGGCGAAGACGGGTTCGGCGCCGTAGAGCCCGGCGACCATGCCTTTGTAGTGCTCGCCGACTCCGGCGAGGAGCAGGGAGACGGGGCGTCGGGTGGTGCCGTCGCGGCGGGCGAGGACGCGGTGGCCGTCGTCGCCGGTGAGGGCCCGGACGGCGGAGTCCGCGCTGTCGGTGACCAGGGCGCGGCGGTACTCGAAGACGGCGCGGCCGGTCTGGAGGGTGTACGCGGTGTCGGCCAGGTCGGTGTCGGCGCGGTCCCAGTCACCGGGGGCGGCGAGGTGGGCGCCGAGGCGGGCGGTGGCCTCGCTCGCGGCGTCCTCGGTGCGGGCCGACCACAGGAGGACCTGGTTGCGGCGGGGGGCGGTGCGGTCGTCGCGGGCGAGTTGCTCGGCTTCCTCGGCGACGACGTGGGCGTTGGTGCCGCCCATGCCGAAGGCGCTGATCCCGGCCCGGCGGACGCGTTCGCCGCGCTGCCAGGGGGTCAGCTCGGTGACTGGAGTCAGCTTCTCGCCGGAGCGCGCGAGTTGGGGGTTCGGGCGGTCGAGGTGGAGGGTGGGCGGGATCTCCTCGTGGTGGAGGCTGAGGGCGGCCTTGATGAGGCCGGTGACGCCCGCAGCGCGGTCGAGGTGGCCCAGGTTGCTCTTGGCGGAGCCGATGAGGGTGCGTTCGACGCCGTCCACGTCGAAGACCTGCTGGAGCGAGGAGATCTCGGCGGCGTCGCCGAGGGGGGTGCCGGTGCCGTGGGCCTCGACGTAGTCGATGTCGGCGGGGCCGAGTCCGGCGCTGGCGAGGGCCTCGGCGACGACGGCGGCCTGCCCGCGCACGCCGGGCGCGGTGAAGCCGACCTTGTCGGAGCCGTCGTTGTTGACGGCCCAGCCGCGCAGCACCGCGTAGATCCGGTCGCCGTCGGCCTCGGCGTCCTCCAGCCGCTTGAGGGCGACGACGCCGACGCCGCTGCCGACGGGCGTGCCCTGCGCGTTCGCGTCGAAGGCGCGGCATCTGCCGTCGGGCGAGGACATGCCGGCCTCTTGGTAGAGGTAGCCGACGCGCTGAGGGACGGCGACGGTGACGCCGCCCGCGAGCATGACGTCCGCCTCGCCGCTGACGAGGGCCGAGCAGGCGGCGGCCACCGCGACGAGGGACGTCGAGCAGTAGCTCTGCACGCTGTAGCAGGGCCCGGTGAGGTCCAGGGCGTGCGCGACGCGCGTGGCCAGGGAGTCCTTGTCGTTGGCGATGCCGATCTGGACCTCGCCGGCGGTCTCCAGGACGGCCGGGTGCGCGGCGAGGTTGTGCAGCAGGTAGGAGCTCATCGCGGAGCCGGCGACGACGCCGACGGCGCCGTCGTAGCGGGCCGGGTCGACGGCCGCGTCCTCCAGGGCGTGCCAGCACGTCTCCAGGAACAGCCGCTGCTGCGGGTCGAGGAGCTGGGCCTCGCGCGGGGTGTAGCCGAAGAAGCCGGCGTCGAAGAGGTCGATGCCGTCGATGACCGAGCCCGCGCGCACGTAGGCCGGGTCGGCGAGGAGGCTCTCGGGGACGCCGTTCGCGCGGAGTTCGGCCTCGTCGAACTCGGTGACGGTGCACCGGCCCGCCCGCAGGGCGACCCACAGGCCGCGCACGTCGTCGGCGCCCGGGAAACGGCCGGCCATGCCGACCAGAGCGACGGCCGGTCCGAGGTCCTCGGGGGGCTGCTGGCTGTCCGTCATGTGTGACTCACCTTGCCTGTCCTTCTGCGTGCGGGGACGCGTCGTTGGAGGCGGGTGGGAAAGCGGCGTTCCGGCGGAGGGGCACCGACCCGCGCCTCACATTAGGGGGGTGGTCAGGGGGTCCCAATGACGCCGGTCCACTGGCCGCCCATCTCGAAGTAATCGCGTTGACCAGGGATGATGTGCCGGGAAATGACGCCGCCGCCGGCCCCCGCCTCCACGAGTCGGAGGGGGTCCGGCGGCGGCTGCGGCTGCTATCGGCCCCTGCGCCGAGGCGTCCCCGTCCTCCCCCGCGCCGCCCGTCGCCGCTCGCCGCGTGCCGCCGCCGCGTCGGTCGCGGCCGGTGCCGGTGCCCCGTCGGGGCTCGCCCCGGACAGCAGCTCGGCGAGCTGGGCGACCGTCGGCCGCTCGAAGAGCCCCGCGGCGGCCAGTTCGACGCCGAACTCGGCGGACAGGCGGGCCACGACCGCGAGCCCGGTCAGGGAGGTGCCGCCGAGTTCGAAGAACGCGTCGTGGATGCCGACGGCCTCGATGCCCAGCAGGTCCTGCCACACCTCCGCGACCCTGCGTTCGGCGTCGCCGCGCGGGGCGACGAACGCGGTGCGCAGCTCCGGCCGGGGGTGCCGGGCGGCGCTGGAGGAGCGCGGGGCCACGGCCGGCGCCGACGTCTCGGCGGCGAGGTCGGCGAGGGGCCTGCCGAGGGCGTACACCTGGGCCGGGCCCGCGACGATCATGCGGGCGAGGGCGCCGGTGCCGAGGTCGTCGGGGATGCCGTGGGCCTCCCGCTGCGCCAGCATGTGCGCGAGGAGTTCGGGCTGGTCGGCGAAGACGGCCGTCTGCCAGCGGTCGCGCCGCCAGGGTCCCCAGCCGACGGACACGACCCGCCGGGCGACGCGCCCGCGCCCGTCCTCCGCCGCCGCGAACGCGTCGAGGAAGGCGTTGGCGGCGGCGTAGTCGGACTCGCCGAGCCCGCCGATCGCGCTCGCCACGGACGAGTACAGCACCAGCAGGTCCACCGGCTCACCGCGCAGCGCCTGCGCGAGGGCCAGCGTCCCGGCCACCTTGGGCGCGAGCACCGCCTCGGCCTGCTCGCGCGTCTTGCTCTGCACGAGCCCGTTCCCGGGCGCTCCGGCCGCGTGGACGACGCCGTCGAGCGCGCCGAAGCGTTCGCGGACGGCGGTGAGGGCGGCGCCGATCGCGGCGGCGTCGGTGACGTCGGCGGTCAGGGGCAGCACCTCGGCGCCGAGGGCGCGCAGGCGGCGTATCTCCGTGACGACACGTGCCGCGCGTCCCTCGGTCACCGTGTCCCACTCCTGCTCGGGCGGCAGCGGGACCCGGCCGACGAGGGCGAGGCGGGTGCCGAGAGAGGCGAGGCGGGCGGCGAGGGCGAGGCCGAGTTCGCCGGTGCCTCCGGTGATCGCGTACACGCCGCCCGGTTTCCAGGCCGCCGTGTCGTCCACGTCGGGCAGGGTGACCGGCTCCAGCGTGCGCAGCCAGCGGTGTCCGCGCCGCCAGGCGGTGACGAGGCCTGGGTCGGCCGGGTCGGCGGCGCCCCGGACGGTGAGCAACTCGCCGATCTCCCGGGCGAGTTCGGGGGCGCCCGCGTTGTCGTCGAGGTCGGCGACCCGGATGCGGGCGGTCGGGTACTCGCTGAGCAGCGCCCGGCTCGCGCCGACGGGGAGCGCGGCGTGCGGGTCGATCTCCTCGGCGCCGAGGACGTCGACGGTCCCTCGGGTCACGAGGAGCAGCCGGAGCGGTCGTCCGGGGAACACCTTGGCGGTGGCCTGGGCGAGGGCGAGGAGGGAGAAGAAGCCGTCCGTTCCCTCGGCGCCGAGGGCGTGCACGATCGGGACCGGCCCGCTGTCGTCCAGACCCGCGTCCGCGAGGAGGCGCGCGATGTGCTCGGCCTCTCCCGCGTCGACCGTTCCCGGCGCCCCGTCCTCGGGTGCCCGGTACGTCTGCCCGGGGTGGGCGAGCACGGCTCGGTGTCCGCCCGCCTCGACGGCCGCGCGTGCGGCGTCGGCGAGGGGGCCGGGGGTGGCGAGGACGAGGACGGTGGCGGCCGGGGCGGGCGCCGTCGCCGGGGCGGACAGGTCGCGGCGCCAGTTGGGGGCGAGGAGGTGCAGGCCGGCGCTCGACTCGAAGGTGCTCGGCTGCGGGGCGTCTTCGGGTTTGCGGGGCCAGTAGTGCGTGTGCTGGAAGGCGTAGGTCGGCAACCGCAGCGTGCCCGCGCCCTCGTGCGCCGGTGTGAGGTCGACGGCGAGTCCGCTCTCCCACAGCCTGCCGACGACGGTCAGCCAGGCTTCCGAAGCGTCGACCCCGTCGGGCACGGCGAGCAACGGCACCTCGTCGGGCCGGCCGGTGACAGGACGGTCGGAGAAGGTGAGCAGCAGCCCCTCGGGCGCCTCGCTCAACTCCTTGATCTCCGCCCGCCCTTGACGGCGTTCCGCGTTCGGGTCCTGCGCGTCCGCGAGATCCAGCGCTCCGGTGACGCACGCGGCGGCTCGCGAGTCCCCGGCCGCGAGGACGGTCCCGGGAAGGTCGATCCCCCAGGCCCGCAGCAGCGCGAAGGTGGCCCACTCGACCGCGAAAGCGTGCTCCGAGGCCTCCTCCAGCGCCTCCCGGAACACGGGGTGCGCGGCGGCGAGCGCGGCCACCGTCTCCGGGTCCGCGCCGGTGCCGGGCAGCACGAAGGTGTGGCGTGGCGCTTCGGGGGCCACGGACAAGGCGCTGTCCGCGCGGAGTCCGGCGACCGCGGAGGCCGTGTCCGCGCACACCACCGCGCGCCGGTACGGCAGTTCGGCGCGCCCGGTGTGCAGCGTGTGGGCGATGTCGGCGAGTCGCAGGCCGGGGTGGGTTTCGAGGTGGTCGGCGAGGGCGCGGGCGGTGGCGCGGGCGCCGGCCTCGGTGGCGCCGGAGACGGTCAGCACCTGGCTGCCCTCGGGAGAGGCGGACGGCTCCTGCTCGGGGACTGCCTCCAGGATCAGGTGCGCGTTGGTCCCGGACCAGCCGAAGGAGCTGACACCGGCGAGGAGTTGGCCCTCGCCGAGTGCTTCGCGGCCGTCGACGGGGCGTACCGGTCCGTCGAGGGTGACGGTGGAGTTGGGTGTCGACAGGTGCAGGTTGGGCGGGAGTTCGCGGCTGCTGACGGCCAGGGTGCTCTTGATCAGCCCGGCCATGCCGGCGGCGACGAGGAGGTGGCCGATGTTGCTCTTCACCGCCCCGACGCGCAGCGGCTGTTCGGTCTGGCGCTTGCCGAACACCTCTTTGAGGACGCCGAATTCGATGGCGTCGCCGAGTGCGGTGCCCGAGCCGTGCGCCTCGACGAACGCGATGTCGTCGGGGGTGACCCCGGCGTCGGCCTGGGCGGCGCGGATGACGGCCAGTTGGGAGTGCCGGTTGGGTGCGGTGAGTCCGTTGCTGCGGCCGTCGGAGTTGGTGGCGGTGCCCCGGATGACGGCGTGCGGGCGCTGCCCGGCCGTTTCGGCGTCGGACGCACGGCGCAGCAGGACGACGCCGCCGCCCTCGCCGATGACGTATCCGTCGGCGGAGGCGTCGAAGGTCTTGGTGCGGCCGTCGGGGGCGAGCATGCTCATCTTGCAGGCCTGCAGGAAGAACTCGGGGCCGACGACCTCGCTGGCGGCGCCGACGACGGCGTAGTCGCACTCGCCGGAGCGCAGGGCGCGCACGGCGAGGTGGGTGGCGACGAGCGCGGAGGAGCAGGCGGTGTCGATGGTCATCGTGGGCCCGCGCCAGTCCATCTGGTAGGCGATGCGTCCGGCGGCGGCGCTGGCGGAGGTGCCGAGGCCGAAGTTGGGGTCGTCGAAGCAGCCGGGGCCCTCGATGGTGACCTGGCGGACGCCGTACTGGGACTCGGTGAGGCCGAGGAAGACGCCGGTGCGGCTGCCGCGCAGCGCGTCGGGCGAGATCCCGGCGTTCTCGACGGCTTCCCAGACCAGTTCCATCAGCAGCCGGTGCTGCGGGTCGAGGCGCAGGGCCTCGCGGGGGGTGTGGCCGAAGAACTCGGCGTCCCAGCCGGAGATCGAGTCGAGGAAGGCGCCCTGCTGGGTGTAGGCCTTGCCGGGGGTGCCGGGGGCGGGGTCGTAGAAGTCGGCGGCGTTCCACCGGTCGGCGGGGACCTCGGCGACGGGGTCGGTGCCGTCGAGGAGGTGGTTCCAGAACCGGTCGGGCGTGTTCGAGCCGCCGGGGAAGCGGCAGCTCATGCCGAGGATCGCGACGGGTTCGTCGGCGCGGCCCGCGTGCACCGGGGCGGCCGTGAACTCCACGTCGCCGCCGAGGAGTTCGTCGAGGAGGTGGCGGGCGAGGGCCTGGGGGGTGGGCTGGTCGAAGACGACCGTGACGGGCAGGTCGACCCCGGTCGCCTCGCACAGGGCGCCGCGGATCTCGACGGCGTGCATGGAGGTGATGCCGAGGTCGGTGAAGGAGCGGCGGGCGGGGACGGCGCTGCCGTCGGCGTGGCCGAGGAC
>DATCQX010000472.1:0-2435 GCA_036569285.1 Streptomyces sp. | reverse complement strand
GGAGAGAAACGCCCCCACAAGGTTGAGCGCGGCGGACATGGCCACCGCCACCTTGGGCCTCAGTGCGCCGGTCGAGATGGTCGTGGCCATCGCGTTGGCGGTGTCGTGGAAACCGTTCGTGAAATCGAACGCGAGAGCGGTTATTACCACTATCGCGAGGATCAGCGAGAAGTTTTCCATTTACCCAGGCAATCGTTCGAAGTAATCGGCTGGTTGAAGGTAAGTAACCTGGGTGAACGGAAGATGAACTGGACAGGGCATCGCGATGTCGCTCCGGGCATGACTCCGCCTCCTCCGCCGCCCCTGGCAGGATCTCCGTATGGCTGAGCAGAGGCGCCCGCGTCCCGAAGAGGCCGCGGCATGGGAGTCATTGGTCGCGACAGCACGCCGTACGGTCACCGACGGGCTCGTGGTGGGCACATCCGGAAACGTGTCGGTCCGCGTCGGCGAGGTGGTCCTGGTCACACCGACGGGGGTGCCCTACGACCGTCTCGGGCCGGACGACATCACAGGCGTCGACCTGGACGGCGACCAGGTGCTCGGCGCGCTGCGCCCGACCAGCGAACTCCCCATGCACCTCACGGTGTACCGGGCCTTCCCCGCCGCCGGTGCCGTCGTCCACACCCACTCCGTCCACGCCACCGCCGTCTCCACCCTCGTCCCCGAACTCCCCCCGATCCACTACATGACCGGCGCCCTCGGCGGCCCCGTCCGCGTCGCCCCCTACGCGACGTACGGCACGGACGAACTCGCCGCCAACATCCGGACGGCCCTCCAGGGCCGCACCGCCTGCCTGATCCAGAACCACGGCACCCTCGCGTACGCCCCCACCCTGGAGCGGGCCTTCACCGACTCGGCCCAACTCGAATGGATGGCCCACCTCTGGCTGACGGCCTCCTCCGTCCCCGGCCTCACGCCCCACCTCCTCGCCCCTGAGCAGGTGCGGGAGGCGGGGGAGAAGCTGAGCCGGTACGGGCAGGGCACGGTCTGACGCCCCGGGGTGTCCACTGGCCGCCCCCGCCCCCCACCCGGACACTGGACGAGTGCGCCCAGTCAAAGCGACGGCCGTCGCCGTCTCCGCAGTAGTGGCCGCCGGGGCGGCGAGTGTCGCCGTGGGCCGGAAGGCGAGCGGCACGGCGTTGAAAGCGCCGCCGGGCCGCCCCCTGCCGACGGAGCCGAAGCTCACCGTCCACGGCACGGCGGCGGGGCAGGTGACGCTCACGAGGGACCTCGTGGCCCTGAGGCCCGGTACGTACGGGCTCACCGGTACCGGGGTGCACGCGGTGGTCGGGCCGGTGCTTCGGAACGCGCCCCACGACGCCGACACCGTCGTCCGGCGTCTGGAACGTGTCTCGCACGGAGTGCTGGACGCCGGGACGGCCGTCCGGCTCACCCCGGATCTGCATGTCGGGGACCCGACGACGGCGCTGGGGCTCGCGCACACGGACGTCGGGATTCCCGGTGAACTCGGTGTGCTGCCCGCCTGGTTCGTGCCCGGGGCGCGGCGGACGTGGGTGATCGCCGTGCACGGCCTCGGTGTGGGCCGTACGCATGCGCTGAACGTGCTCGGGTTCCTGCACCGCCGCCGGTTCCCCGTGCTGGTGCCCGCCTACCGGGGCGACGAGAACGCCCCGCGTCCGCCGGACGGGCTCAACCACCTCGGTACGACGGAGTGGCGGGACGTGGACGCGGCGATGCGGTACGCCCTCGGGCACGGCGCCGATCGCGTCATCCTGCTCGGCTGGTCGACGGGGGCCGCGATGGCCCTGCGCGCCGCCACCCACTCCGGCCTGGCCGACCGCGTCAGCGGCCTCGTCCTGGACTCCCCGGCGCTGGACTGGCGCACGACCGTCCGCTCGCTCGCCGCGGCCCGCCACACCCCCGGCGCCCTGCTCCCCCTGGCGGTCCGCGCGGCCCTCGGCCGCCTCAGCGCGGGCGCACAGCCGGGCGGACAGGCGCTGGACGACACCCCCGCCCTCCCCGCCGTCCCCACCCTGATCGTGCACGGCCCGGACGACACCGTCGCCCCCTGGGACCTCTCGCGCCGCCTCGCCGCGAGCGCCCCCGCCCGCGCGACCCTTCACGAGGTCCGCGGCGCCCCGCACGGCGCGATGTGGAACGCCGACCCGGCGGCCTACGAGGAAGTGCTGCGACGGTTCTTGACGCCGTTGATGTGAACCACGCGAGTGTGAGACCCGGCACACCACACCCCCGGTAGCGGGGATTCCGCTTCGTCTCGTCCCTGTCCGGAACACCCCCTCCGCCCCCTCCCCGCACCCCGTCCCTTGGCCAGTCCCGTAGCCGCCCGTGACATTCCGTTTGGGTTTTCGGACCGTCAACCGGAAGACTGCACCCGTGACGTCCCGTATCCCGCGCGACTCCAGGCTTCGACTCGTCCGCCCGCGACCCCTGGCCGCCGCCCCCTCAGCTGTGAA
>DATCQX010000471.1:0-11172 GCA_036569285.1 Streptomyces sp. | reverse complement strand
CGTGAGGTGCGGTCCGGTGAGGGGGCTGGAAAGGGCCGGTGCTCCCGAGTGGGCGCGGCGTTCTAGAACGGGTACCAGCGGACCGACTCGTCGCCGTCGCGCAGGGAGGCCACCCGGCGGGTGAACTCCGTGAGGGCCTTGGGGTTGGTGGGGGTGTGCTGGGCGACCCACGCGCAGCTCGCGGTCTCCCGGGCGCCGCGCAGCACGGCACAGCCGGACCAGGTGCGGACGTCCCAGCCGTAGGCGTCGGTGAAGGCGTCGTACGCGGGAGTGGGGAGGGCGTAGCGGTCGTGGGAGAGGGCGAGGACGACGAGGTCGTGCTCGCGGAGGTCGGTGGAGAAGGTCTCCAGGTCGATCAGGACGGGGCCGTCCGGGGTGATGTGGACGTTGCGGGGGAGGGCGTCGCCATGGATCGGGCCCGGCGTCAGGTGCGGGGTGAGGGCGGCCGACGCCGCCGCGAAACCGTCACGCCGCTCGCGGAGGTAGGCCGCGTCCGCCGGGTCGATCGCGTCGCCCGCGAGCCGCAGCCAGCGCTCCACGCCGGACAGCAGATCGCGCGCGGGCAGGGTGAACGGGGGCGCGGGCAGGGCGTGCACGTGCCGCAGCAGCTCCGCCAGGTCACGCGGCTCGGCGGGCCGTACGGCGTCGGGGAGCCGGTGCCACACGGTCACCGGATGCCCGTCGACCAACGCGGCCTCCGTCTCGGCAGCCCGCACCGCCGGCACCCCCTCCTTCGCCAGCCACTCCGCGACGGCGACCTCCCGCCGCGCCCGGTCGAGCAGTTCGGCGTCCCGGCCCACCTTGACGACCACGTCACCGACCGCGAACACGGCGTTCTCACCGAGCGCGAGCAAGGACGCGTCCGCCGCGCCCGCCCACTCCGTGCGGGCCAGCACCTCACGCGCGCGTGCCTCGTCCATCGACCTGCCTCCACCTCTCACCGCACGGCGGCCCCACGGCCACCGGTGGTCGTCCTGGCGGCGAGCCGTGGGGAGGCTTGCCGCGCTTGCTGTGTGTTCTGTTGTGCGGGGGCCGCTTTCAGGGCCCCCGCGTCGGAGGCCCTCGGCTTCGAAGCCTCCAGTTTCAGGGGCGTTGACTTCAGCCCCAGCTCCGGGGCCCCCAGCTTCGGAGGCCCGTGGTTCGGGGACCCCCAGCTTCAGAGGCCCCTAGCTTCAAGGAGCCCCTGTTCAGGATCTCCGGTTTCAGGATCCCCCGCTTCGGGAAGCCCGCCGCGTGCGGGACCCGGCGCCGTCGGGCCTCGCACGGTGGGGAGCCCCTGCCCCGCCTCTGCCCTGCCCCGCCTCGTCCCCGCCCCGATTACCGAGCCCCCGGCCAGATCCGGCCACCCGCCGGGCCAGTGTCGCATTCCCACTGGTGAGGGCCCGCGCGCGGTGTCTTGACGACGCCGGACGGCTTCACGACCATGGCGGGGCCCGGCGGAAGGGGTGGCGTGTGAGGGTGCGGCAGGGTGTGCTGGACCGGGGCGCGTGGTTCCTGGTGCTGCCCGCGCTGGTGCCGATCCTGGTGCTGAGCGTGGGCCCGCTGCTGTACGGCATCTCGCTGGCGTTCACCGACGCCCAGTCGGGGCGGACGCAGGACACGCGGTGGATCGGGGGACTCAACTTCCGTGACCTGCTGGACGACACGCTGTTCTGGGAGTCGTTCCGGATCGGCCTGGTGTGGGCCGTCGGCGTGACCGTCCCGCAGTTCCTCCTCGCCCTTGGCCTCGCCTCGCTCCTGAACCAGGGCCTGCGCTTCGGCTGGCTCGCCCGCGCGCTGGCGATCGTGCCGTGGGCGATGCCCGAGGTCGTCGTCGGGATCATGTGGCGGCTCGTCTACCACCCGGACGCCGGGATCCTCAACGAGACGCTGCGGAACCTGGGCCTGGGAGACGGCCGGGACTGGCTCGGGAGCCTCGGGACGGCGCTGCCCGCGGTGATCGTCGTCGGGGTGTGGGCCGGGCTGCCGACGACGACGGTGGCGCTGCTCGCCGGCCTCCAGAACACCCCGCGCGAACTGCACGAGGCCGCGGAGGTGGACGGCGCGGGCGCCTGGCGCCGCTTCCGCACCGTCACCTGGCCCGCGCTGCGGCCGGTCGCTCTCGCGATCACCGCGCTGAACTTCATCTGGAACTTCAACTCCTTCGCCCTGGTCTACGTCCTGACCAGCGGCGGACCCGGCGGACGCACCCGGTTGCCGATGCTGTTCGCCTACGAAGAGGCCTTCCGCTACGGCCAGTTCGGGTACGCGGCGGCGATGGGGTGCGTGATGGTGGCGGTGGTCGCGGTGTGCCTCTCGGTGTTCCTGGCGGGCCGGCTCGGGCGGGGTGACGAGGCATGAGCCGGACCCGAAAGCCCACCCGGGCCGCGCAGTACGCCGCGCTGCTCGGATATCTCGCCTTCCTCGCCTTCCCGTTGCTGTGGCTGCTGTCCACCGCGTTCAAACCGCCCCGGGAACTGGGCAGTTCACATCCGACGTGGCTCCCGAGGGACCCGACGTTCGGCAACTTCCGGCAGGCGTTCGACGAACAGCCCCTGCTGCGGGCCGGGTTGAACTCCCTGCTGGTCGCCGCGGCGGCAGCACTGCTCGCCGTCCTCGTCGCCACCCCGATGGCGTACGTCCTCGCCCGGCGCCGGACGCGGCTCGCGCGGGCGGTGAGCGGATGGGTGGTGGTCAGCCAGGCGTTCCCGTTCGTGCTGCTGATCATCCCGCTGTTCCTGCTGCTGAAGCACCTGCGGCTGATCGACTCGCTCGCCGGGCTCGTGATCGTGTACGTGGTGTGGGCGCTGCCGTTCGCGCTGTGGATGCTCACCGGGTATGTCCGGGCCGTGCCGACGGAGTTGGAGGAGGCGGCGGCCGTCGACGGGGCCGGGCGGCTGCGGACGCTCGTGTCGGTGACCGCGCCCCTGCTGGCGCCGGGGATCGCGGCGACGGCGATGTTCTCGTTCGTCACCGCGTGGAACGAGTTCTTCTTCGCGCTGGTGCTGTTGAAGACTCCGGAACATCAGACCTTGCCGGTGATCCTCACGCACTTCATCGGCGCGGAGGGCGTCGCCGACCTCGGGCCGCTCGCGGCGGCCTCGTTCCTCGCGACGCTGCCGTCCCTGGTGGTGTTCGCGTTCGTCCAACGCCGGATCACCGGTGGGCTGTTGGTGGGGGCGGTGAAGAGCTGATGCCCGTTCTCGTGGTGCTCCTGCTGGTGTTCCTGGCCGCCTGTTCGGCGGACGGTTCCTCCTCCGGCGGCGGCCGGATCACCCTGCGTTTCCAGTCCCTCGCCTGGCAGGACGAGTCCGTCGCCGCGACCAAGGAACTCGTGAAGGAGTGGAACGCCGCCCATCCCGATGTGAACGTCAAGTACGTCCAGGGGAGTTGGGACAGCGTCCACGACCAGCTCCTCACCTCCTTCGAGGGAGGCGACGCCCCCGACATCATCCACGACGCCTCCGACGACCTCGCCGACTTCGCGTACGGCGGCTACCTCGCGGACCTGACCGGCCTCATCCCGGCCCGCCTCAAGTCCGACATCCCGGAACGGAGTTGGGAGACGACCACGTTCGGCAAGGGCGTCTACGGCATCCCCTTCCTCCAGGAACCCCGAGTCCTGATCGCCAACGCGCGGTGGCTGCGCGAGTCCGGCGTCCGCATCCCCACTCCCCAGCGCCCCTGGACCTGGGAAGAGTTCAGAAGTGTCACCCAACAGCTCAGCGGCGACGGTAAGTTCGGTGTCGCCTGGCCCCTGCGCGAACCTGTCTCCGCCAGCCTCAACCTGTCCCTCTCGGCGGGCGGGCGGCTCTTTCACCGGGGCGACGACGGAAAGGTCACCGTCCGCATGGGCGGCGCCGACACCGTCGTCCCGCAGACGATCCACGACCAGGTCAATGTCGACCACAGCGCCGCCAACTCCACGCTGGGCAGCGGGGGTTCGGACACGCTGCCCGGGTTCTTCGCGGGGAAGTACGCGATGGTCCCCCTCGGCTTCTCCTACCGCCAGCAGATCTCCCAGCAGGCGCCGAAGGGCTTCGAGTGGCAGGTGCTGCCCGCGCCCGCCGGGGCCGCCGGGCTGACCCAGGGCGTCAGCCCGCAGACGCTCTCCGTCGCCGAGGGCAGCCCGCACAAGAAGGAGGCGGTCGCCTTCCTCGACTTCCTCCTGCGCCCGCCGAACATGGTCCGCCTCGCCCTCGGCGACTGGATGCTCCCCACCGGGACGACGGCCCTCAAGGACCCGGCCCTGCACACCGCCGAACGCGGCTGGGCCACCGGCACCGCCCTCGCCCCCCACCTCGTCCCGGCGCCCGCGCAGTCGGTGCGCGGCTACCCGGAGTGGAAGGACAAGGTCGCCACGCCCGCCCTCCAGGAGTACTACAGCGGAGCCATCGGCCTCGACGGGCTCCGGCGGCGCTTCGAGAAGGACGGGAACCTGGTGCTGGCGCGGTACCAGCGCTGAGCGCTCCGCTGGAAGTGCGGCGATGGGCCGCCGACCGTCTGCGGCGGCGTGGCGGGTCGCTCCCCCGCACTCGGCCTCGCTCGCGCGGGGACCCCCATCGCGGCGGAGCCGCGGATCAGACACAGTTCCGCGCCCCTTCAGGGCGCTGCCCCACCGCAGTGAACTCCAGGACCGCTCCCATCCCGTTGCCCGCGCGCGAGGCCCCCTCCAGCGTCTGACCCGTGGCAGCGAACTGCGATCATCAACACCGGTCTCGGCCGGGGCGTCACGCACTCCCTTCGGATGCGCCGCGACCCCGGAACCCTGACCGGTCCGGGACGCGACACCCGCTGACGGCTGAGCCGCCGGGTCGTCCTTCTGCGCACGCCTGATCAGGGTGCACGCGACACGCGTGTGCCCTCCCGGCGCGCGCCTCTCCTGTCTTCCGGTCGGGGTCACGGCTGCCCGTTCCCCAAAGACCCGGAAGACAAAGGACGTTGGCCATGGCCGCCCGCCCCGCTCCCGCCGCCCGCGCACTCTCCCAGAACTTCCTCACGGACCGCACCTCAGCGCGACAACTCGCCCGCCTCGCCGCACCGTTCCCCCACAAGGTCCCTCTGCTGCTCGAAGTCGGCGCGGGAAAAGGCGCGTTGACGGAACACCTCGCCCCCCGCTGCCATGAACTGCGCGCGTACGAGATCGACCGACGCCTCCTGCCCGGACCGCGCACCCGGTTCGCCGCGACACCCCAAGTCACCGTCATCGGCGCCGACTTCCTCACCTCGCAGCCGCCCCGGACACCGTTCTCCGGGGTCGGGGGATCGCTGCACGCCTCGCTGAGGAGGGTCTGTCCCCGGCGGCGGGTCGACGCGGCGTTCAGGGCGGCAGGGCTGGAGCGGGGCGTGCTGGTGGGGGCGGTGACGCCCGGGGAGTGGCTGCGGCTGTTCGAGGTGCTGGGCCAGAGACACCCGAGGGCCCGTCGACTCCCGCTCCGAAAGGGGAGTCGACGGGCCCTCGCACCAGGCCGGTTCACACCTTCAGCGGCGTCCTCCGTTCCTCCGGCGGAGCGATCGCCTCGGGCGACTCGTCGTGTGTCATGTCCGGCATCCACCCCAGCCACTTCGGCAGATACCAGTTCCGCTCCCCGAGCAGCGCCATCACGGCCGGCAGCAGCACGCCCCGGATGACCGTCGCGTCGATGAGGACGGCCGCGGCGAGGCCCACGCCCATCTGCTTCATGGACTGCATGGACAGCGTCCCGAAGATCGCGAAGACGGCGACCATGATGACGGCGGCGCTGGTGACGACACCGGCGGTGGTGACGACGCCGTGGGTGATGGCGTCCTGGGTGGTGCGGCCCCGCATCCGGGCCTCGCGGATCCGGGAGACGACGAAGACGTGGTAGTCCATCGAGAGGCCGAAGAGGATGACGAAGAGGAACAGCGGCAGCCAGGTCACGATGGCCCCCACCCCCTCCGCGCCGACCAGCGAGGCACCCCAGCCGTGCTGGAAGACGGCGACGAGGATCCCGTAAGCGGCCGCCACGGAAAGGAGGTTGAGGGCGATCGAGGTGATCGCGACGGTGAGCGAGCGGAACGACAACAGCATCAGGAGGAAGGCGAAGACGACGACGAAGGCGAACACTGGGGCGACGGAGCCCACGAGTTGCTCGTTGAAGTCGTGCGACCCGGCCACCTCACCGGAGATCGGCGCCTGAACTCCCGCCACCTTCCCCAGCGTCGCGGGCCGCACCTCGTCACGCAGCTTCACCAGACTCCTGCCGGCCTCGTCCAGATCGGAGCCGCCGACCAGCGGGACGTACACGTAGGCGAGGTTCTGCCGCTGGTGCACCTTGATCTCGACCGGCCCGCGCGAGGCACCCGACTCGACCGCCTCGGCCTTGAACTCCTCCAGTGCGGACCGGACTTCGGGCGCGGAGATGTCCTTCGCCCTGACGACGACCTCGGCCGGCCCGGTCCCGCCGGGAAACGCGTCGTTGACCCGCACGTACGTCTGGACGATGGGCAGCCGGTCCCCGAACTCCTGCTGCAGCGTGAGGTTCTGCGTCTTCATGCCGAGCGCGGGCGCGGCGATCGCGAGGAGCGCACCGCCCGCGACGGCCACCGACACCCACGGCCGCGCCAGCACCCGCTTCAGGACGGCTGACCAGAACCGGTTCTCACCGCTGCCCCGGGACCGGCGGCGCAGGAACGGCACCCGCCCCTTCTCGACCCGCTCCCCGAGCAGCGACAGCAGCGCGGGCAGCACGGTCACCGAGCCGACCATCGCGACGGCGACGACCATCAGCGAGGCCAGCCCCATCGCCTCGAACTCGGCGAGCCCGGTGAACAGCATCCCCGCCATCGCGACACACACGGTCACCCCGGAGACCACGATGGCCCGGCCGCTCGTCGCCGCGGCGATCCGCAGCGCCGTCTGCGCGTCCCGCCCGGCGTCCCGCTCCTCGCGCTCCCGGCGCAGGTAGAACAGGCAGTAGTCGACACCGACGGCGAGCCCGACCAGCAGCATCACCGAGTTGGCGGTGTCGCTCATCGGCTGGAGGTGGCTGACGACACCCATCAGACCCATCGTCGCCGCGATCGCGGTGAGCGCCAGCGCCACCGGCAGCAGCGCCGCGACCAGCGCGCCGAACGCGATCAGCAGGATGCCGAGCGCGACGGGGACGGCGGAGTACTCGGCCTGCTTGAAGTCGTCGCCGAACGCGTCGGAGAACGTCTTCTTCATGCTGGCGGCGCCGATCTCCTCGATCCGCAGCGTGCCGGCGTACTCCTCCTGGACACCGGCGACGGCCTTCAGCACCGGCTCGACCCGGTCGCCCGCTGTGTCGGCCTCGCCCCGCATGTCGAACTGCACGAGCGCGCTGCGCCCGTCCTTCGAGATCGTCTTCGTGTCGTACGGGGACGTCACGTCGGTGGCCTGGCCGGACTTCTCGACGGCCGTGATCACCGCCTGCACAGCCTTCTTGAACTCGGCGTCGGTGGCCTTGAGTTCACCGCCCTTCGCCTGCAACAGGACGGTCTCACCGGCCGGTTCCTCGATGCCGGAGTCCTTGACGATGGTGGCGGCGGTGCGCACCTCGCCCTTCAGGCCGTCCCCCTCACCCACGTCCACGCGGCCCATCGCCCCGCCGAGCCCCATCGCCAGGACGACGAACAGCACCCAGATCCCCACGGCCGCCCATCGGTGGCGGGCGCTCCACCCTCCGGCGCGGGCGGCGAAGCCCCGCACCCTCACGTCTGCCTTGCCCATGACCGGCCATCCCCCTCGGGTCCGGCGACGACCCGCTGCCATCACCTGTGTATCGAAGGTATGGCGCCGATAAGGACCGCTCGTCGTGCTGGCCGGTGAAGTGACCGCCTGCGAACTCATCCCGATGGACCTCCCGCCCTCGTCACCGGGGAGGACCACTGCCCCCTACACACATGGGGGCCGAACCCCGCCCGTCTCAGGGGCGCGCCGCCTCGACCAGCGCGGACGTCCCTCTAGGGTGACCCCATGACGACGACGTACGCGGCCCTCCTGCGCGGCATCAACGTGGGCGGCCACCGCAAACTCCCGATGGCCGACCTGCGCACACTCATGGAGGGCCTCGGGCACGACGCCGTCCGCACCCACCTCCAGAGCGGGCAGGCCGTCTTCACGGCATCCGACGGCGACGAGACCTCGCTCGCCGCCGAGCTGGAGGCGGCCGTCGAGAAGCGCTTCGGCTTCACCGTCGACGTCATCGTCCGCGACCACGCCTACCTCAAGGCGATCGTCGACGACTGCCCCTTCCCGGCGGCCGACCTCCAGCCCAAGCAGCTCCACGTCACCTACTTCTCCGCCCCCGTCACCCCCGACCGCTTCGCCGAGATCGACCAACAGGCGCGCCTCCCCGAGGAGTTCCGCCTCGGCGACCGCGCACTGTACCTCTACGCCCCCGACGGTCTCGGCCGCTCCAAACTCGCCGAACAACTGGCCCGCCCCCGCCTCACGAAGGGCCTGATCGCGACGGCCCGGAACTGGAACACGGTCGTGAAACTGGCCGAGTTGACGGCCCCGCAGCCAAGTTGACGGCATCCCGGCCGAGTTGACGGCCCCCCGCCGAGCCGAGGTCACCCGAGCCGCGACAACTCCTCCTCCGACAGCCGCACACCCCCGGCGTCCAGGTTCTCTTCGAGGTGCCCCAACACCCCCGTCCCCGGCGTAGGACACAACACCGGCGACCGGTGCAGCAGCCAGGACAGCGCGACCTGCCCCGGTGTCACCCCGCGCGCGGCGGCGACATCCGCGCACGCCGGGTCGGAGGCGAGGGCCCCGTTCCCCAGCGGGAACCACGGCAGGAACGCGACCCCGCGTTCCTCACACACCGTCAGAACCCGCTCGGAGGAACGGTCCCGCAGGTTGTACCGGTTCTGCACGGACGCGATCCGCGTCAACTCCAGCGCCTCACCGAGCTGCTGCGGCGTCACCGTGTCCAACCCCACCAGCCGGATCTTCCCCTCCGCCCGCAACTCGTCCAGCACGCCGAGCTGTTCGGCGAGCGGGACGTCCGGATCGATCCGGTGCAACTGGTACAGGTCGATCCGGTCGAGCCGCAGCCGCCGCAGACTCCCCTCGCACATCGCCCGCAACCGCTCCGGCCGCCCGTCGACATGCCAGGCGTCGGAACTCGTCCGCACCACACCGCCCTTGGTGGCGATCACCAGATCCGCCGGATACGGATACAGCGCCTCGGCCACCAACTCCTCGGCCACCGAAGGCCCGTAGTTGTCGGCCGTGTCGATCAGCGTCACCCCGCGCTCGACGGCCCGCCGCAGCACGGCGACCGCGTCCTTCGCCGATGCGCGCGGACCCCAGTAACCGGGCCCGGTGAGCTGGGCCGTGCCGAAGCCGAGGCGGCGGACGGGGAGTTCGCCGCCGAGGACGAAGTGCTCCTGAAAACCACTGGTCACATAACAGACCTTACGCTCGTCCCATGCGTTACATCATCATCGGAGCGGGTGCCGTAGGCGGCACCATCGGCGGCCGGCTCGCGGGCGCCGGACGGGAAGTCGTCCTCGTCGCGCGCGGCGCGCACAAGGCGGCGATCGAGGAGCACGGGCTGCGACTGCACGTCCCGGAGGGGGAGTTGACGTACCCGCTGCCGGTCGTCGACGGGCCGGAGGCGCTCGGTGAGCTGCGCGCCGACGACGTCCTGATCCTCGCCGTGAAGACGCAGGACACCGAGGCCGCCCTCGCCGTGTGGGGCCCGGCGCCGGTCGCCGGGGGCGGCAGCGCGGCGGAGCGACTCCCCTTGCTGTGCGCGCAGAACGGCGTCGAGGGCCAGCGCCTCGCCCTGCGCCGGTTCAGCCGTGTGTACGGCGTCTGCGTCTGGCTGCCGTCCGCGCACGTCGAACCCGGCGCCGTCTCCGCCGCCGGTGCCCCGCTGACCGGCATCCTGCACCTCGGGCGCTTCCCGCACGGCACCGACGCCACCGCCCACCGCGTCGCCGAGGACCTCGAAGCGGCGAAGTTCGAGGCACCCGTCGTCCCCGACGTGACCCGCTGGCAGTACGCGAAGCTGCTCACCAACCTGGCCAACGCGACGGAGGCGGTGTCCGGGCACGAGGGGGCCGTGGCCCTGTGGGAGCGGGTGCGGGAGGAGGGGGAGGCGGTGCTGAAGGCGGCGGGGATCGCCTACACCGGCACCGAGGAGGAGAAGGCCCTGCGCGGCGACAAGATCACCCTCGTCCCGCTGCCCGGCGCCCCGCGCGGCGGCGGCTCCTCCTGGCAGTCCCTCGCGCGCGGCACCGGCAGCATCGAGGCCGACCACCTCAACGGCGAGATCGCCCTCCTCGGCCGCCTCCACGGCGTACCGACCCCCCTGAACAGCCTCCTCCAACGCCTCGCGAACCAGTTCGCCCGCGAGCACCGTCCGGCCGGTTCCCTGCCGGTCGAGGAACTGCTGAGACTCGCGGACGACGCTGTCGCGTCTGTTCGAGAGAACTGAGCGGACGGCTCATCTCCCCTACAGCGCACCGGTGTTCGCCGCCAGCGGGCGTGATCCCAGGGGCACGTGGTCTCGGCCCGCCTCGTCGTACCGCCGCAGCAGCAACCGCGCCACTTCCGGCGCCGGCCCCAGCACCTCCGCCAGGATGTCCGCGTCCACGGCCCCCCGTGCGATCCGGTCCGGCAGGAAGCCCGGCGCGAGGACGTACGGGGCGACCGCGACGCGGCGGCAGCCGAGTGCGCGCAACTCCCGGACGGCGTCCTCGGTGCGGGGGAGAGAGGCGGAGGCGAACGCGGGTCGCACGGCGCACCAACCGGTGTGCCACCACTCCCGCGCGATGTCGGCGATGACCGCGATCGCCTCCGGGTCGGTGGACCCCGCCGAGGCCAGCACGACTCCGGTCGAGGACTTGTCGGCAGGGCTCAACCCCGCCTCGTACAAACGGCGTTCGAGCGCCGACACGAGCAGCGGCGAAGGGCCGAGCACCGCCGCCTGCCGCACCCGCAGCGCGCCCGGCGCGTCCGCGAGAACCGCCGGGATGTCCGCCTTGGCGTGGAAGGCGCGCGTCAGCAACAGCGGCAACGCCACCACGTCCCGCACCCCTTGGTCCGCCAGCGACTCCAACACCTCGGGGACGGAAGGGGAGTTGAAGTCGAGGAAGCCGGTCTCCACCCGCAGCCCCGGCCGCAGCGACCGCACCTCGCGCACCAGGGCGTGGACGGTCGCCGCGTGCCGTGGATCACGGCTGCCGTGGGCG
>DATCQX010000470.1:0-6895 GCA_036569285.1 Streptomyces sp. | reverse complement strand
GATCCACCCCAGGACTGGCCCCCACCCACCCCGTAGTGCTCGAATGGAAACGTGAAACCCGAACCACCCGAGGAAAACGCCCTCGACGGCACCCCCGTCGGCCGCCGCGTCTTCCTCGGCACCCTCGGCCTCGGCGCCCTGGGAGTGGCCGCCGCGCCCGTCCTCCAGCGCGGCATGGAGTCCGCGCTCGGCGCGATCGCGGGCAAGGACCCCACCGGGCTCACCGGCCTCCTCCCGAACGGCGGCGGCTTCCGCTACTACTCGGTGACCTCCTCCGTCCCCCACAAGGACGACACGAACTACCGCCTCACCGTCGACGGCCTCGTCGACCACCCCGCGACCTACACCCTGCCCGAACTGAGGGCCATGCCGCAGACCCGCATGGTCAAGGACGTCCAGTGCGTGACCGGCTGGCGCGTCCCCGGCACCCCCTTCGAGGGCGTACGCCTCTCCCACCTCCTCGACGCGGCGGGCGTCAAGGCCAAGGCGGGAGCGATCCGCTTCACCTGCTTCGACGGCGCCTACACCGAGAGCCTCACCCTCGCCCAGGCCCGCCGCGCCGACGTCCTGGTCGCCCTGCGCATGCAGGACAAGCCCCTCGGCCACGACCACGGCGGCCCGGTCCGCCTCTACGTCGCCCCGATGTACTTCTACAAGTCCGCCAAGTGGCTCTCAGGCATCACCGTCACCGAGGACGTGAAACCCGGCTACTGGGAGGAACGCGGCTACGACGTCGACGCCTGGGTCGGCAAGTCGAACGGACGGGACGATGACCCCACCGCCTGACATCCACACGGGCGCGGACTCCGGCGCCGACTCCGACGCGGGCACCGCCCCGGCGACGGCCACCGTCCCCCGCTTCACCCGAGCCGTCCGCTGGGTCCACCGCACGACCGCCCTCCTCATGGGCATCTGCGTCGCCACCGCCGCCTGCCTCTACCTCCCGGAGTTCGCCGAACTCGTCGGCCGCCGCGAACTCGTCGTCCGCATCCACGAGTTCGCGGGCCTCGCCCTGCCCGTCCCGGTCCTCGCCGGCCTCGTCTCCCGCGCGTTCCGCAGGGACCTCGGCCACCTCAACCGGTTCGGCCCGCACGACCGCGTCTGGCTGCGCGCCGCCCTGCGCCGCGACCGGCGCCACGCGTCGCGCCCCGCAGCGAAGTTCAACGCGGGCCAGAAGATCTACGCCGCCTGGATCGCGGGCGCCACCCTGGTCATGCTCGGCACCGGCCTGCTGATGTGGTTCACCCACCTCGCGCCGATCATGTGGCGCACCAGCGCGACCTTCGTCCACGACTGGCTCGCGCTCACCATCGGCGTCGTCCTCGCCGGCCACATCGGCATGGCCTTCGCCGACCCCGAGGCCCGCCACGGCATGCGCACCGGCTCCGTCAGCCGCACCTGGGCCCGCCGCGAACACCCCCTCTGGCGCCCCGAGGACCGACACTGACACGGACGGGGACGGCGACGAGCCCACTCTCCACCGCCCCCTCGCCCCGCTGAACAGGCAACCACGCAAGCCGCGTTCAGCCCCCGAACCCCCCGAAGTCCAGCAACACCTTGCAAGACCGCGCCCGATCACCCGCCAACCCGAACGCCGACTCCGCCTCCGTGACCGGCACCACCGCACTCACCAACCTGTCGAACACAGGCTCCCCGGCGAGCAGTTGAAGCGCCTCGTCGAACTCGGCGTCGAACCGGAACGCCCCGCGCAACTCGATCTCCCGGCTGACGACGAGATTCCCGGCGAAGAGACTCCGCCCCGGCGGCAGCATCCCCAACTGGACGACGACCCCACCCCGCCGGACCGACCGCAGACAGGTGTCCAGCCCGGCGGCGACCCCGGAAGCCTCGACGGCGACGTCAACCTCCTCCGGCCACCCGGCATCTGACGGATCATCGGCACGAACCACCACGTCCGCCCCCGCCACCCGCCCGTACTCCAGCGCGGCCGGCAGCAGATCGGTCACCGTGACCCGCCCCGCCCCGGCGGCCTTCGCGGCGGCCACGACCAGGCACCCGATCGGCCCGGCCCCCGTCACCAGCACATGACGCCCCCGCACCTCCCCGGCCCGCCGCACCGCGTGCAGGGCGACGGAGAGCGGCTCCGCGAGAGCGGCACGACGCAACCCGAGCCCCTCGGGAAGCACCCTCAACTGCCCCTGCGGCACAGCGATCCGCGCCGCGAACCCACCCTGCACGTGCGGTGTCCGCGCGGCACTCCCCAGATACCGGGTGTCCCGGCAGACATGGCGCCGCCCGTCCGCGCACTCCGGACACACCCCGCACGGAGTGGCCGGATGCACGGCGACCGACTGCCCCTCGAACGGCCCCGACAGCGCCGTCCCGACCACCTCGTGCCCCAGCACCAGCGGCTCCTCGAGGCGGAAGTCACCGACCCCGCCGTGCCGCCAGTAGTGCAGGTCGGACCCGCAGATCCCGCCGTAGCGGACGGCGACCAGCGCCTGCCCGGGGCCCGGCGAGACCGGCGGCAACTCCTCGACGCGCAGGTCCCCTTGACCGTGGACGACACAACTCAGCATCTCCGAACCCCCGTTCACAGCACGCTCGTCATGCCGCCGTCGACGTACAGGATCTGCCCGCTGACGAAATCGGCGGCGGGGGAGGCGAGGAACAGCACCCCGCCGACCAGGTCCTCGGTCCGCCCCCACCGCCCGGCCGGCGTCCGCCTGCGCACCCAGGCGCTGAACTCCGGGTCGTCCACGAGGGGTTGGGTGAGTTCCGTCTCGATGTACCCGGGCCCCAGGCCGTTGACCTGCACCCCGCTCGGCCCCCAGTCCGCGCACATCCCCTTGGTCAGCATCTTCAGCGCGCCCTTGGTCGCCGCGTACGGAGCGATGCCGGGCCGGACGACCTCGCTCTGGAGGGAACAGATGTTGACGATCTTCCCGTGCCCGCGCGCCGTCATGTACCGGGCGGCCTCGCGTCCTACCAGGAACGCGCTGGTGAGGTTGGTGTCGAGGACGCGATGCCAGTCGGAGTCGGTGAACTCCAGGAGCGGTGCCCGCAGTTGCATCCCCGCGTTGTTGACGAGGATGTCGAGCGGGCCGACGTTCTCCTCGACGTCCTTGATCCCAGCGGTAACTGAGGGACCGTCAGTCACGTCGAACACGGCGGTGTGCGCCTTGCCGGGCAGCCCCCGCGCCGCCTCGGCGAGCCGCTCGCCGTCCCGCCCGTTGAGGACGACCGTACATCCCGCTTCCGCGAGACCCCGGGCGAGCGCCAGACCGATACCCCGACTGGACCCCGTGACGAGCGCGGTCCTGCCGCTGATGTCGAACAGACGGTGACTCATCGTCGCCCTCCTAAAGGACCAGAGACAGAAGGAGGACCACACCACCCGCGACCACGGAGACGATCGTCTCCATGACCGACCAGGTCTTGAGGTTCTGGCCGACGCTCAGCCCGAAGTACTCCTTGACCAGCCAGAAGCCGGCGTCGTTGACGTGGCTGAAGAAGAGGGAGCCCGCGCCGATCGCGAGGACCAGCAGGGCCGCGTGCGTCGTGGACATGTCGGCCGCGAGCGGGGCCACCAGACCGGCCGCCGAGACCGTCGCGACCGTCGCCGAACCCGTCGCCAGCCGGATCGCGACCGCGATGATCCAGGCCAGCAGAATGGCCGAGACCGACCAGTCCTCCGAGATCTCCAGCACCATCTTGCCGACACCGCAGTCGATCAGCGTCTGCTTGAAACCACCGCCCGCGCCGACGATCAGCAGAATCCCCGCCATGGGCGCGAGGCTCCTCTCCACCAGCTCGTTCAGCCGCTGCTTGGAGAACCCGGCGGGCCGCCCCAGCGTGAAGATCCCGACGAGGACGGCCGTCAGCAGGGCGATCAGCGGGGAGCCGATGACGTCGAAGACCCGCTGGACGGTGTTCTCCTTGTCGTCGATCACGATGTCGACCAGCGCCTTCGAGAGCATCATGGCGACCGGCAGCATGATCGTGAACAGGGTCACGCCGAAGCCCGGACGCTTCTCCAGATCCTCCGACGGCCGCTGCGGCACCATCTTGTCCGGGGCCTGGACGTCCACCCAGCGGGCCGCGTACCGGGAGAACAGCGGCCCGGCGACGATCACCGTCGGGATCGCCACCAGCACGCCGAGCGCGAGCGTGACCCCGAGGTTCGCGCCGACCGCGTCGACCGCGACCAGCGGTCCGGGGTGCGGCGGGACCAGGCCGTGCATCACGGACAGACCGGCCAGTGCCGGAAGCCCGATCCGCATCAGCGAGTAGTTGCCGCGCTTGGCGACCATCAGCACGACCGGGATCAGCAGGACGACACCCACCTCGAAGAAGAGCGGCAGCCCGATCACCGAGGCGATCAGCACCATCGCCCACGGCATCGTCCTGCCGTTCGCCCGCGCGAGGATCGTGTCGACGATCTGGTCGGCGCCGCCGGAGTCCGCCAGCAGTTTGCCGAGGATCGCACCCAGGGCGATCAGCACACCGACACTCGCCGTCGTCGACCCGAGGCCACCGCTGAAACTGGCGATCGCCTTGTCCAGCGGCGCCCCGGCGAACGCGCCCAGCGCGAGCGTGCCGATGGTCAGCGAGAGGAAGGCGTGGAGCTTGAACTTCGTGATGAGCAGGACGATGACGGCGATGCCCGCCAGCACGGCGATACCGAGCTGTGCGTGCCCGGCCGAGGTGATCGGCTCTGGCGCGTCCGCTGCCAGTGTCTCGACGCTGAGTCTGGTCACGGGAGTCCCTTACGGATCCGGGGATGGGGTGGGGAGAGCTGACCGGGTGTTCCGGTGAGAGCCCTGAGCGCGCCGACCGCCCGCTCGGCGATCTCCTCCGGCGCGCCCGTGACATCGACGACGGCACCCGCCTCGTCCGCGTCGAGCGGCTCCAGCGTGGCGAACTGGGAGTCCAGCAGCGCCGTCGGCATGAAGTGGCCCTCCCGGTGCCGCATGCGGTCCTCGATCAGCTCGCGGGAGCCGCTGAGGTGCACGAAGAGGAGGCCGGGGGCCGCCGTCCGCAGCCGGTCGCGGTACGACCGCTTCAGCGCCGAGCAGCTGACGACGCCGCCGAGCCCGGCACGGTCGTGCGCCCACGCGCCGATCGCGTCCAGCCAGGGGGCGCGGTCGGCGTCGTCCAGCGGGGTGCCCGCCGACATCTTCGCGATGTTCACCGGGGGGTGGAAGTCGTCGCCCTCGGCGTACGGGACGCCGAGCCGGGCCGCGAGCAGGAGACCGATCGTGGTCTTGCCGGTGCCGGAGACGCCCATGACCACGACGACCTGGGGGGTCCTCATCACTACCTCGCTGTCTTCCTCGACACGCCGCTGACATGTGATGTCGACGCCACTGAAACTTATTAGGTACGACAAATTCAAGACCCTGGAATCAATAAATCTGACTTTTTAGCCTCGTGATCGGGGACGTACGCTGAGTGCATGACCATTCCGGGCCGAGGTCTGCACGGCCATGTACTCGACACCCTCGGCCCCGCGATCACCGCAGGCGAGTTCCCCCCTGGCAGCGTCCTGCGCACCGACGAACTCTCCCAGCGCTTCGACGTCTCCCGCTCCGTCATGCGCGAGGCCGTCCGCGTCCTCGAATCCATGCACCTCGTGGAGTCCCGCCGCCGGGTCGGCGTGATCGTCCGCCCCACCGCCGAGTGGAACGTCTACGATCCGCAGGTCATCCGCTGGCGCCTCGCCGGCACCGACCGCCCCCGCCAACTCCGCTCACTGACGGTCCTGCGCTCGGCGATCGAACCCGTCGCGGCGGGCCTCGCGGCCCGCAACGCGACCCCCGAGCAGTGCGCCGAACTCACCGAGTGCGTCCTCGGGATGGTCGCCAACTCCCGTGGCCACAAGCTGGACGACTATCTCGTCCACGACGTCGCCTTCCACCGCGTCATCCTCACCGCCTCCGGCAACGAGATGTTCGCCCGCCTCGGTGACGTCGTCGCCGAAGTCCTCACCGGCCGCACCGCCCACCGCGTCATGTTCGCCGACCCCGACCCCGCCGCCGTCACCCTCCACGTCCAGGTCGCCGAGGCCGTCCGCGAACGCGACGCCGAACGCGCGGAGCGCCTCACCCGTGAGATCACCGAGGGTGCGCTTCAGGAACTGGACATCCTGGCGCCCTGAGCCACCGGCTACGCCGGGAACTCCCCGTCCACATACACCCACGCCCCGTCCACCCGCTCGAACCGGCTCACCTCGTGCAGCGAGCCGCCCCGGTAGGACGCCCGGAACTCCACAACTCCGGTGCTGTGGAACGCGGTTCCGTCCTTCGTCGCGAGAATCTCCAGGCCGGTCCAGCGCATCCCCGGGTCCAGCTCCAGCGTTCCCGGACGTGTCCGTGGATGCCAAGTCCGCATCAGGTAGAGGGCGTCCCCCTTCACGAACGCGCTGTACCGCGAACGCATGAGTGCCTCGGCGGTGGGGGCGGGGGAGGGGCCTGCGTGGTAGCGCCCGCAGCAGGCTTCGTAGGGGTGGGGGAGGCCGCAGGGGCAGGGGGCGGAGCGTCGAGACATGCACCTATTTTGCCGGAACGGCCCGGTCCGGGGGGCGCGGCCGTAGGCTCCCTCCAGATGGGAGGGGGAGGGTGTCCGGGAACGAATCGGTGGCTGCGTTCTGGCGGCCGTTGAAGGTGGAGGTGCGGAGGAGTGGGCTCAGTCAGAAGGAGGTGGCTCGGAGGCTGTCTCTCAGTCCGTCCGCGCTGTCCGAGCTTCTGAGCGGGCGGCGGGCGAAGGCGCCGGACTGGGATGTGGTGCGGGTGCTGGTTGAGCTGGTCGGTGGCGATGGCGGCTACTGGCGACGGCGACTTGAGGAGCTGGAGGCCGAACTCGACCGTGTCGGGCGAGAGTCGACGGAGAGCGAACCGGGGCGGGTGCCTGCAGGCTGCTGGGTCTGCGAGAA
>DATCQX010000469.1:0-2521 GCA_036569285.1 Streptomyces sp. | reverse complement strand
ACGCGGGCGGGGTCGGACTGTGCGAGATGGTCCAGCACCTGTCGATGTTCGACTACGTCGCCGTCTCCGGCACCACCGAGGACCGCGTCATCGAGTACGTCGACCACCTCCACGAACACTTCGTCGACCCCGTCCGCATCGAGGGCGGCCACTACCTCGCCCCCACCCTCCCCGGCCTCAGCGCCCAGATGCACCCCGCGTCCCTCAAGGAGTACGCCTACCCCGACGGGCCGGTCTGGACCGCCCGTGCCTGACTCGTCCGCCCTCGTCGACGCCCACCACCACGTGTGGGACCTGGACGTCCGGCCACAGCCCTGGCTGGAAGAACCGGGGCACGAGCCGATCCGCCGCAGCTTCGGCCTGCACACCCTGCGATCGGAGGCCACCCGGCCGATCGCCGGACGGCGGCTGACGAGCACGGTGGTCGTGCAGTGCGTCGCCTCCGTGCCCGAGACCCACGACCTCCTTACGCTGGCCGACACGGACCCGCTGATCGGCGCCGTCGTCGGCTGGGCGGACCTGACGTCACCCGGCGTCGGCGACGTACTCGACGAACTGCGCACCGCTCCCGGCGGCCGGTACCTGCGGGCCGTACGGCACGTCGTGCAGGGCGAGTCCGACCCTCACTGGCTGCAACGGCCGGACGTCGAACGGGGATTGCGAGCGGTCGGGGAGCGCGGGCTCGGATACGACGTGCTGGTCCGCCACCACCAGCTGCCCCAGGCGATCCGCCTCGCGCAGCGGCTCCCCGATCTGCCGCTCGTCCTGGACCACGCGGGCAAGCCGCCCATCGCGCGGCGGGAACTGGCCGAGTGGGCACAGCAGTTGAGGACGCTGGCCCGGCATCCCCAGGTCCACTGCAAGGTGTCGGGACTGGTCACGGAGGCCGACCACGAGAAGTGGACCGTCGACGACATCCGCCCGGTGTGGGACGTCCTGCTCTCCGCCTTCGGCCCCAGCCGGCTGATGTTCGGCTCCGACTGGCCGGTCTGCGTCCTCGCCGGCGGCTGGAACCGCTGGGCCGCCACCGCCGAAGAGCTCCTGGACGGCTGCACCACGACCGAGACCGACGCGGTGCTCGCCGGCACCGCGACCGCCTTCTACCACCTGACCCCTCCTCCCACTCCTCCTCCGACGAAGACAGGGACGCCGTGCTCCTGACCGAACTGCTGCACCCCGGCATCCTCGAATCCCTGGCCGGAGCCGGCCACGGCGCCCGTGTGCTGCTCGCCGACGGCCACTACCCGGCGAGCACCGCCACCGGGGAACGAGCCAGAACCGTCCACCTCAACCTGGCCCCCGGCCTGCTCGACGTCACCACCGTGCTCGACGTCCTGCTGCGCGCACTGCCCGTCGAGTCGGCCCAGGTGATGGTGCCCCCCGAGGGCGAACCGGAGCCGCCGGCCATCGCCGAGTACCGCACGATGCTGGCGCCGGTCCCGGTCGGCACGCTCGACCGCTTCGCGTTCTACGACGCCGCCCGCTCACCCGACCTGGCGCTGGCGATCGTCACCGCCGACACCCGTACCTACGCCAACCTGCTGCTGACCATCGGCGTCCGCGCTGAAGGGACCCTGACCTCACGATGACACTCGCCGTCCGCTACACCGGCCCCCGCACCCTGGACACCGCGCCGTCCGACACGGCCCCGCCCGGCCCCGGCGAGGTGGAACTCGCCCCCGCCTACGTCGGCATCTGCGGCACCGATCTCCACATCTTCCACGGCGACATGGACGGCCGGGTCGCCACCCCGGCGGTCATCGGCCACGAGATGTCCGGCCGGGTCGTGCGCGTCGGCCCGGACGTCGAGGGCTGGCGGCCCGGAGACGCGGTCACCGTGATGCCGCTGCGCTGGGACGACACCTGCCCCGCCTGCCGCGCGGGCCACCAACACATCTGCCAGCACCTCGACTTCATCGGCATCGACTCGCCCGGCGCGATGCAGCAGCGCTGGACCGTGCCCGCCTCGACACTCGTCCGGCTGCCCGACTCGATCCCCCTGGACCGGGCCGCGCTGGTGGAGCCCACCGCAGTGGCCGTGCACGACGTGGGCCGGGCCGGGGTACGCGGGGGAGAGAGGGTCGTGGTGGTCGGCGGCGGCCCGGTCGGCGTCCTCATCGCGCTGGTGGCGCAGGCCGCCGGAGGAGACGTCCGGGTGGTGGAGCTGAGCGCCCACCGGCGGCTGCTCGCCGAGGAGTTGGGGCTGACCGTGTGGGACCCGGCCGCCGAGGACGTGGCCGAGCTGGTCCGGCAGTGGACCGGGGACGCGGGCGCGGACGTCGCCTTCGAGGTGTCCGGTGCGGCGGGCGGCGTGGACACCGCCGTCGAGGTGCTCGGCGTGCGCGGCAGGCTCTGCCTCGTCGCCATCCACCCCCGCCCCCGCGAGGTGAACCTGCACCGTTTCTTCTGGCGTGAACTCACCCTCGTCGGGGCCCGGTTGTACGACCGTTCCGACTTCGAGAAGGCGGTGGAACTGGTGGCGGACGGCACGATTCCGGCCGGCCGGCTGATCAGCAAGGTC
>DATCQX010000468.1:0-3965 GCA_036569285.1 Streptomyces sp. | reverse complement strand
GCTCCCGCCGTTCGCCGCCGCCGGACTCCTCGTCCAGGTCATCGAGGACGACCGGCTGCACAACGTCGGCGCCGTCGGCTACCCCGACGCGTTCCTCGCCGAGCTCGACGGCCGCCGCCGCGTCCCGCGCGACCCCTCCTGGGAGGCGATCACCCACGGCACCCCCCTGTTCCTGTCCACCGTCCGTGAACTCGTCGAACGGGCACCCCAGTTGGCCGGCCTGCCCGAGCGCGCCGGGAAGCAGGCATGGGCGTTCCTGCCGCTCACCGCGTCCGGCAGGACCTTCGGCATCTGCGTCGTCGGCTTCGACCGCCCGCGCCGCCTCACCGACGAGGAACGCACCCTGCTGGCCACCATCAGCGCCCTCGTCGCCCAGGCCCTGGACCGCGCCCGCCTCTACGACGCCGAGCACACCCGCTCCCGCGAACTCCAGCGCAGCCTCCTGCCGGACGCCCTGCCCGCCCTGCCCGCCTGCACCGCCGCCGCCCGCTACCTCCCCGCCGGGCAGGGCATGGACGTCGGCGGCGACTGGTACGACGTCATCCCGCTCTCCGGCGGCCAGGTCGCCCTCGTCGTCGGCGACGTCATGGGGCACGGCCTGCCCGAGGCGGTCACCATGGGACGGCTGCGCACCGCCGTCCACACCCTCGCCGACCTCGAACTCCCGCCCGACGAGATCATGGGCCACCTCAACGACATCGTGAGCGCCATGGGCGAACGCTCCTACGTCACCTGCCTGTACGCCCTGTACGACTCCACCACCCAGACCTGTTCCGTCGTCCGCGCCGGACACCCGCCACCGGCGCTCGTCCACCCCGACGGCACCGTCCACTTCCCCGACACCGTCGTCGACCCGCCGCTCGGCGCCGCGAAACCGCCCTTCGAGACCGTCGAACTCGCCGTCCCCGAAGGCAGTCTGCTCGTCCTCTACACCGACGGACTCGTCGAGTCCGCGACCCGCGAGGTCGACCAGGGCATGGCCGACCTGGCCCGCCTCCTGCGCACCGCGCACCACGACGGCACCGCCGCCGACCTGGAGTCCCTCTGCGACCGGCTGACCTCCCGGCTCCTGCCCGCCGACCAGCAGGCCGCCGACGACGCCGCGCTCCTCGTCGCCCGGCTGCACGCCCTGCCCGCCGAGAAGATGGCCTCCTGGTGGCTCCCGGACGACCCGAAGGCCGCAGGCCAGGCTCGGGGCCACGTCCGCGAGCAGCTCGCCGCCTGGCACCTCGACGACCTCATCCCGACCACCGAACTCCTCGTCAGCGAACTCGTCGGCAACGTCGTCCGGCACGCCCACGGGCGCTCACGGCTGCGCCTCCTGCACGACACCCACCTCGTCTGCGAGGTCTTCGACGGCAGCCTCACCATGCCCCGCATCCGCCGGGCCACCGACACCGACGAGGGCGGCCGGGGGCTCCAGCTCGTCACCGCGCTCACCCACCGCTGGGGGACCCGCTACACCGCCACCGGCAAGTGCATCTGGACCGAACAGCCGCTCACCGCACCGGAGTCGCTCCCCGGGTTCGCGGAGTTCGACGGCGACCTGGACAAGCTGCCGTTCGGGGACGACTGGTAGGCGCCCGGGTGGCCGGCGGCGCTCAGTAGGCTGGCCGTATGCGTATCTCCGTCTCCTCCGACATGGACGAACCCGTCGCCCGCGCCCTCCTCGACCACCTGCGCGAACGGGGCCACGAGGTGCTCGCGCACGGGGCGCTGCGCGAGGGGGCCGACCCGCAGTGGGCCGTCTGCTCCGAGGCCGCCGCGCGGGACGTCGCCGAGGGCCGCGCCGACCAGGCCGTCGTCTGCTGCTGGACCGGGACCGGCGCGTCCATCGCCGCCAACAAGGTCCCCGGCATCCGCGCCGCCCTGTGCACCGACGCCTACACCGCCGACGGGGCCCGCCGCTGGAACGACGCGAACGTCCTCGCGCTCGGGCTGCGCCTGACCTCCGAACCCGTCCTCAAAGAGATCCTGGACGCCTGGTTCGCCGGGGAAGCCAGCACCGACGACGAGGACCGGCGCAACGTGGAGCACGTCAACGGGCTGGGCCGCAGCGGCGTTTGAGAACGTGAAGAGCTAGCGGGCCGCGCCGGGTATTCGGACGACCGCCCGGCCGCCGTCCAGATCCACCGTCGTGCGGTGCGGGGGAGCGCCGTCCTCCTCGTCGTCCCGCAGGACCAGCGACGACTGGCGTTCCTTCAGTTCGTTCTGTTTGCCCGGGGACAGGGCGGCGTGGAGCTGCTCGAAGCCCGTCGCCGAGATCTGGCCCTGGCGGGCGGAATTGCGCCAGGGCAGGAGCCCGGCCCGGCCGGCGCGCAGCAGGAGCTGGTCCGTGAAGGCGATCGCGGTCAGCAGGACGACTAACCCCGGCAGAGTCATGAAGACGACGAATTCCATGCCGCCCAGTATGGGTCAGCCCACTGACAACGACCCCGCGGCCCGGTCGAAATAGAGGCGTTCCGCGGGCTCCGCGGGCCGGAAACCCCGCTGGGCCAGCGGCGCGAACAGCCGCCCGTGGTGCTCCAGGAGATCCCGCGACGGCTGGTCCTCGTCGACCGCGCCCTCGACCGTGACCAGGGGCAGCGAGCGCTCCCCGGCGACGACCGACACCGCCCACCGCTCGACGTCGTCCTCCGCGAGCCGCAGCCGCCGAAACCCCACCCCGGTCACCTCCTCCCAGGCCAGCCGCCGCCGCGACCACGGCCGCAGCACCGTCACCCCGGTGTCGTCGAACCGCACCGCGAACCGCCCGCGCAGCGCGAAGTGCAGCAGCACCGGCAGCGCCAGGCTCCCCAGGACGAAGGGCCCCGCCGGGCTCGTCCCGAGCAGGCCCGCCGACCCCGCCACGGCCATCGCGACCCAGCTCAGCGCGGTCACCCCGCAGAACCACTCCGTACGCAGCGGGCCTTCCAGCACCCGCACTCTGACGTCTGTCACACGAGCACCGTAGACGCGAGACATGAACCCCGGCATGAGTGTTCCTACTCAGACCGGGCAGACGCACTACAGGTCTCTTCGGAGCGCACCCCGGGAGCGTGAAGGGCCGTAGGGCAAGGGGCGGTTGGGGCGAGGCGGGGCTCAGGGGTCGCCGGGCGGCACGGAAGGCCGAGCGGGGCGCACGGCCGGGGCGTCCGGCGCAGAGGCAGGGGCAGGGCGCCGGGGCGCGTGCGCCCTGGCCCGGTCCACCGCCGGGCGCCTACTGTGGCGCCACAGCCCTGCGGCGCGGGACCGGCGGGGCCCACCGCACGAGCCCTCGCAACCCGGCCGCCGCCCCCCGACCGGCCGGGTCCGCACACCGTGACCGTGAGCCGTCGCCGCTTTCGGCCGATGGCGTGCGGCCACCCCGCGCGACAGGCACCACCCGTGACACCGCACGCGCCACGGCGCCGGCCCAGCCCGCGCCGCGAGCGCGCGTCGAGAGCATCTGGAGGCCGCTGTGTCCCGACCCCGCATCGCCCTGATCGCCGACCCCACGTCGCCCGAAGGCTGCCGGGAGTACCTCGCCGAGGCGGTCGAACTGCTCACCGGAACCCCGCCCGTGCGCGTCGACTCCCGGCACTTCGAGGCGGGAGGCGGCGGACAGGCCCAGCGTGAGGACGGCCGGTTACGGCTGCGGGTTCCCGAGGAGCGCCTCGACCTCGTCCCCGACGTCGTCGTCCTCTACGAGATCCCGCCGCACCGCCGCGCCGCCCTCGCCGATTTCCAGCTCCTGCTGGAGGAGTGCGACGTCGTCACCCTCGGCACCGGGCCCGACGCCTGGCGCACCGCCACCGAGAAGAACCTCACCGTGGAGCGGTTCCGGCGCGACGGCATCGCCCAGATGGACACCGTCGTCCTGTCCGCGCCGACCGAGAACGAAGCCCGGGACGCCTTCGAGGAACTGGGCGGCGACACCTGGGCGCGTCCCGTCGTCGGCACCGGCGGCAACGACACCTTCCACGTCAACAGTCTGGAGCGGCTCG
>DATCQX010000467.1:0-21674 GCA_036569285.1 Streptomyces sp. | reverse complement strand
CTGCTGCGTCCGCGACCGCCGGCTCCTCACCGGGAGCCGGTCGTCATCGTGGCCGGAACTCCTTGCGGATCGCTTCGAGATCACGTCCTTGGACCGAGGCTTAGAGTGGTTGGTGTGAGCTCAGGAAACGATGTGGTCGCGCGTAATGTGCGGCTTCTCAGAGAGCAGTTGGGCCTGTCCCTGGCCGAGTTGGCACGGCAGGCCGGGCTCGCCAAGCAGACGTTGTCCAAACTGGAGAGGGGTGCGGGGAACCCCACCGTGGACACGTTGTTCTCCATCTCGACGGCGCTGGGCGTACCGGTGACCAGGCTGGTGGCGGAGCGGGAGCAGGTGATGACGGTCCAGCGGAGCGCTGACGTCGTCTGGCACGAACGCGACGGGTACGCCTCCCGGGCCCTCGACCACATCTACGGCTCCGGTGTCATCGAGAACTACGTGGTGCGCATCAAGGGCGGTGCGGGCCGGTCCGAGTCGCACCCCGTGGGCACGCTGGAGCACCTCTACGTCATCAGCGGCCGGGTGCGTGTCGGTCCCGTCGACAGCCCGGTGGAACTGTCCGTCGGTGACTTCGTGCGCTACCCCGGCGACCGTGTCCACGTGTACGAGTCCCTGGAGGGGGAGAGCCTGGTGCACATCGTCGTCAGCGTGCCCCGCGCGCACCCGGGGACGTCGGCCTCCCAGAGCACCCACGCGGGCGTCCCGCGCTGACCGGCCCTCCGGTCAGGCCGGGGCCGCGGTCCGCTGGCCCTTGGTGAGCGCCGCCACGGCTCGTGTCGCCTCGTGGGCCACCCGGCGCAGCGCCGGAGCGAAGCGGGACGAGTCGAAGCGGTGCTCGGCGCCCGCGACGGAGAATGCGGCGACCGGCCGGCCGGCGGGCCCCATGATCGGTACGGCGACGCAGGTGAGGCCGTAGGCGGCTTCCTGACGGTCGTACGCGATGCCGGTGCGGCGGATGTGGCCCAGTTCGGCGCGGAAGGTGGCGGGGTCGGTGACGGTGTACTCGGTGAGCTGCGGCAGCCCCGCGAGGACGGCGGCCTCGGCGGCGTCGTGGTCGAAGGCCAGCAGCGCCTTGCCGACGGCGGTGCAGTAGGCGGGCAGCCGGGCGCCGATGCGGGACGGGGAGCGGGTCGCCCGGTGACCGTGGATCTTGTTGACGTACACGATGTCCGTGTCGTGCAGCACCGCGAGGTGCACCGTCTCCTGTGTCAGCACGTAGAGGTCCGCGAGGTGCGGCAGCAGCCGTTCCCGCAGGTACAGGGGGGTCGGGCCGTACACCCGGGCGCCGATGTCGGAGATCCGGGAACCCAGCCGGTAGTCGCTCCCGACGCGCTCGACCATGTCGTTGCGCTGGAGGACCCCGAGCAGCCGGAAGGTCGTCGACTTGGTGAGGCCGCTGCAGCGGGCCAGCTCACTCATGCCGAGTTCCCCTCCCTGGTCGGCAAGCGACTTGAGGAGGGCGAGCGCCTTGTCCACCGAGGTCCGCTGGTCGGCCGGGGGCGCGGCGGCGGGGTGAGGGGGTGTGTCGGGGCGCTCGGCCAGGGGGGAGTGAAGCGGCATGGGGGGCTCCTGGAACGATGCAGAGGCTGCTATCGAAGTAGACGCGCGTCCAACATAGAAGACGATTTCGTGGTTGTAAACGGGCCTGAGGGAACCTCCATCGGGACATCTCGGTGTGCCGCATCCCGGCACACCGGCTGGGCCGGACGCCCTCGCCCCGCGTCTGCTGTAACCCCACCGGATTCCCCCCACCTGTCCGACCCCGAACCAACAGAACGGAAAGCCGCCGTGCGACCGAGCCGATCGCTCCGCCGCCTCGACCCCACCCACGCCGAGGAGTTCCACCGATGACATCCACGCCGGCCCGGCCGATGGACCGGCTCGCCCGTCTCACGCGCCCGTCCGCCGACGTGAGCGCGTACTTCGACCTGGACCACGGGCTCGTCGACCGCACGATCTTCAGCGACCCGTCCCTGTACCAGCAGGAACTGCGCCGAGTCTTCGCCCCGAACTGGCTGTTCCTCGCCCACGAGAGCCAGTTCCAGCGCCCCGGGGACTTCTTCACCACCTACATGGGCGAGGACCCGGTCATCGTCGCCCTGGGCCGCGACCGCAGGATCCGCGCCTTCCTCAACGCCTGCCGCCACCGCGGCATGCGGGTCTGCCGCGCCGACGCGGGCGCCACCAAGGCGTTCACGTGCAGCTACCACGGCTGGTCGTACGACACCTCCGGCAAGCTCGTCAACGTCCCCAACCAGGACGACTACCCCGACCACTTCGAGCAGGACCGCTGGGGCCTGGTCGAGGTCGCGCAGCTCGACACCTACAAAGGGCTGATCTTCGCCACCTGGAACCCCGACGCGCCCCCGCTCACCGAAGCACTCGGCGGCATGACCTGGTACATGGACGCCATGCTCGACCGCGACCCGGAGGGCACCGAGGTCGTCGGCGGGGTCCACAAGTGGGTCCTGGAGGGCAACTGGAAGCTCGCGGCCGAGCAGTTCGCCTCCGACTGGTACCACGTCAACATCTCGCACGCCTCCGCGCTGATGGTCATGTCACCGTCCGGCAAGGGGCCGAAGGCGGAGATCGTGCAGACACCGGGCCGGCAGTACACCGATCCGCTCGGTCACGGCGCCGGGTTCCCGACCCACCCCAAGAGCCGCTTCGACGACAGGGTCGTGCACGGCCACTACGACTACGAGGCACTGCGCGAACGGCTCGGTGACGCCCGGGTCGAGGGGCCCATGACCACCGGCCACGCCACCGTCTTCCCCAACTTCTCGTACCTCCCGGTCAACGGCTCCATCCGGGTCTGGCACCCCAAGGGGCCCGACCGGATGGAGGTCTGGGCCTGGACCCTCGTCGACAGGTCGATGCCCGACGAGGTCAAGAACGCCCAACGGCTCTACAACCTGCGGACGTTCGGACCCACCGGCATCTTCGAGCAGGACGACGGCGAGAACTGGTCGGAGGTCCAGGCCACCGCCCACGGCTTCATGTCCGGCTCCATGACCCTCAACTACCAGATGGGACTGGGCCTGGAGAGCCAGGACGGGATCCACCCCGGTACGACCGGCCGCCTCTACTCCGACGGCGCGGCCCGCGGCTTCTACACCCGCTGGCGCGACCTGATGAACACCCCCGCCTGGCACGAGAAGCCCGGGAAGGACACCTCCTCATGAGCGACAACACCACCGGCGTCCAGGTCGCCTCCGTCGGCGACATCGAGGACGGTGAGGGGCTGCGCGTACCCGCCGAGGCGACCGGACACGGCGGCGACATCGCCGTCTTCCACGACGGCGGCGCCTACTACGCCCTCGACGACCTCTGCTCCCACGGCCAGGCGTCGCTGTCGGAGGGGTGGGTGGAGAACGGAGAAGTCGAATGCCCGCTGCACTCCGCGCGGTTCTGCCTGAAGTCCGGTGAGCCGCAGTGCATGCCCGCCACCCTTCCCGTCGCCGCCCACCGGGTAGAAGTACGCGACGACGCGATCTGGGTGTTCCCCGGTCAGGGGGCCACCGGATGAACCCGCTCCGGCGGATCGCCGTCGTCGGCGCCGGCCTCGCGGCCGTCTCCGCGTGCGACGCGCTGCGCGCCCACGGCTACGACGGCGATCTGGTGCTGTACTCCGCCGAAGACGGCCTGCCCTACGACCGCCCCCCGCTCAGCAAGGACGTCCTGCTCGGCAAGAGCCGCCGCGACGACATCCTGCTGCGCCCCGCGCAGTGGTACGACGAGCAGCGCGTCCGGCTCCGGGACGGCACCGCCGTCCGGGCGCTCCGCCTCCAGGAGGGCGGGGTGGAACTGGACGGCGGTGTGGTCGAGACGGCCGACCGGATCGTGCTGGCCACCGGTGGCACGCCCCGTGCGCTGCCCGTGCCCGGCGGCGCGGACCCGGAGATCCGCCTGCTGCGCACCTGGGAGGACGCGCAGCGGCTGCGCGAACGGCTGCTGCCCGGCGCCCGGGTGACCGTCGTCGGTGCCGGGCTGATCGGTGCCGAGACCGCGGCCGTGGCCGTCGCCCTCGGCTGCCGGGTCACCCTCGTCGACCCGGTCCCCGTGCCGCTCGCCCCGGCCGTCGGCGACGACATCGCGGCGGCGCTGCACGACCGCCACCGGGCCGCGGGCGTCGACGTGATCACCGCAGGTGTCGAACAGGTGCGGCGCCACGAGGGCCGGTTCCTGGTCCACCTGTCCGGATCCGACATCGCGGTGACCGCCGACACGGTCGTGGCCGGCATCGGCATCCGCCCCGCCACGCGGCTCGCCGAGGCGGCCGGACTGCGGGTGGACAACGGCGTCGTCGTCGGCACGGACCGGCGCACCTCGCACCCGGCCGTGCACGCCATCGGCGACGTCGCCCGCGACGACGGCCGGCGGACACGGCACGAGCACTGGGAGGCCGCCCAGCGGGACGGCGAGGCCGTCGCCCGCGGCATCCTCGGCCTGCCCGCCGCGGACGCGGGCGCCCCCTGGTTCTGGTCCGACCGCTACGGCACACGGCTGGAGGCGATCGGCACGATGGCCGACGCCGAGCGGACCGTGCTGCGCGGCACAGCCGAAAGCGGCGCCTTCCTCGCGTTCGGCCTGCGCGGCGACCGGGTGGTGGCCGCCGCCGCGATCGACCGTACCCGTGACATCAAGGCGGTCCGCAGGATCGTCGACCGGGGCATCGCCGTCGACCCCGCCGAACTGGCCGACGAGAGCACCGATCTGCGCGCCCTGCTCAGACGCTGACACCCCGGCAGGGGCCGTGCCCGGTGGACGGGGCTTTCGGACCGGGGCGAGGAGGCTGACGCAGGCGTCCGCGCGACGAGGGCCGCGGCACACGGCCGACGACGCCTGGGGAGCGCCTGCCACACGCCGGCCGGCCGGCACACGGCCCGGAGACGGGCTCCGGCTTGCGACCGGCCGACCGGGAAGCTGAGCCGCGGGCCGGTGCCGGTACCGGCAGGGTCCGGGCGACGGGCCTGCCCCGGCGCCGGCACCACCCGGATCACGGAGCCGGGCCCCGGTACCGGCACGGCCCGGAGGACGAACCGAGCCCGTTCCGACACCGGCACCAGACCCGCGGAGTGTCGTGCGGGTGCCCGCTCCGGTCCGGGGCGGCGCGGCAGAGTCCCGGCCGTGCCGCCCACCGGCACACCCGCTCCCCGTACCCCGTACCCCGCGCTGGAATTGAACCCGTCCGGCGTGGCCCGCAGGAGGACCGACAGATGAGCATCCACACACCGGAGCCGGCGACGGACGCGCCCCGCGCGTACGACGACGACATCCGGCTCCACTTCGAAACACAGCGCCTGTACAGCCGGGAAGCGCAGTTCCTCGACCAGCACCGCTACGCGGACTGGCTGGAGCTGTTCACCGAAGACCTCCACTACTGGGCGCCGGTGCGCACCAACCGGCTGCGCCGTCAGCAGGCACTGGCCGACGGGGCGCCCGGCGAAGTGGCGGTCTTCGACGAGACGAAGGCGAGCCTGGCCTGGCGGATACGCCGTTTCGACTCCGGCATGGCCTGGGCCGAGGACCCGCCGTCCCGGACCCGGCACCTGATCACCGACGTCATGGTCCGCGCGGCCGACGAACCCGGGGAGTACATCGCCGAGTCGTCGTTCCTCTGCTACCGCAACCGCCTGGAACGCGAGGTGGACCTCTACGCGGGCGGCCGTACCGACCTGCTGCGCCGCGCCCCGGACGACGGGCGCCTGCTGATCGCCCGCCGCACGATCCTGCTCGACCAGAACGTCCTGCTCGCCAAGAACATCAGCACCTTCCTGTGAACCGGAGAACCCACGTGTCCCCTACCGACACCGAAGAACCGAAGCTGGTCGAGCACCTCGTGCACACCCCGCTCGGGGACATGGCGGTCAGCGAGAGCGGCGCCGGGCCGGCGCTCGTCATGCTGCACGGCGGCGGCCCCGGCGCGAGCGCGGTCGCCAACTACCACCAGAACCTGCCCGCGCTCACCCGGAACTTCCGGGTCGTCCTCCCCGACCAGCCCGGTTTCGGCGGCAGTTACCGCCCCACCGAGGAGGACCTGGACGTCCGCAGCATCACCGAGATCACCGTGGACGCGCTGGTACGGACCCTGGACGAGCTCGGCATCGACCGCTTCCACCTGCTCGGCAACAGCCTCGGCGGCGCCGCGGCCATCGCCACCGCCCTGGAGATCCCGGACCGGGTGGAGAAACTGGTCCTCATGGCGCCGGGCGGCGGCTGGCTCCCCTTCGGCCCCACCCCCACCGAGGGGCAGAAGGCGATGTTCCGTTACTACAACGGCGAGGGCCCGACCCTGAAGAAGATGCGGGACTTCATCGGCGTGATGACCGCCGAGCCCAAGCGCTGGGCCGACACCGCTCAGGCCCGCTACGAGGCGTCCCTCGACGAGTCCCACATCGCCTTCTACCACCGCTACAACGCGGCCTTCGCGAAACGGCACGGCATGGACCCGCTGTGGCAGCGAGTCCACCGGATCAAGGCGCCCACCCTCCTGCTCTGGGGGCGTGACGACCGGACGATCACCCTGGACGGCGCCCAGCTGATGCTCAAGCAGATCAGGGACGTCCAGCTCCACGTGTTCGGCGGCTGCGGCCACTGGGTACAGCTGGAGCGGCAGGCCGAGTTCGAGCGGCTGGTCACCGACTTCCTCAAGGAGAACTGACAGTGCGCCGGGGGTGGTTGGAGGGCGACGTCGCGCTCGTCACGGGGGGAGGCTCCGGTATCGGCCGGGCCGTCGCCCTGCGTTATCTGGCGGAGGGTGCCCGGGTCGCCGTCATGGGCCGGGGCGCCGCCCAGCTGGAGGAGGTGGTGAGCGCCGCCGGTGAACTCGGCGACCGCGTACTGCCCCTCACCGGTGACGTACGCAGCCCGCAGGACATGCACCGGGCGGTCGAGGCCACGGTGGCGCACTTCGGCAAACTGGACGTCCTGGTGCCGAACGCGGGCATCTGGGACTACCACCGCAGCGTCACCCGCCTGAACGGCGAGGAGCTGGCCGAGGCGTTCGACGAGCTGTTCGCCATCAACGTCAAGGGATACCTGCTGGCCGTCGAGGCCGCCTGGCGTGAGCTGGTCGCCACCCGCGGCAGCATCGTGATGACGCTGTCCAACGCCTCCTTCCACACCGACGGCGGCGGCTCCCTCTACACCGCGAGCAAGCACGCCTGCCTCGGCCTGCTGCGCCAGTTCGCCTTCGAACTCGCGCCGAAGGTCAGGGTGAACGGGGTGGCCGTGGGCGGCATGCGCACCCAGCTGCGCGGCCCCGAGAGCCTCGGTCTGCAAGACCGCACCCTCGCGGCGTCCTTCGCCAAGAACGAGGCCGCCTCGGGCGAGAAGCCGCCGCCCCTCATCCCGCTGTACGACTCCAGCGTCGAGCCGGAGGACTTCACCGGTCCCTACGTCCTGCTCGCCTCCCGCACCGACAGCTCCACCATCACCGGTGCCGTGATCCCCGCCGACGGCGGCATCGCCGTACGCGGTTTCCGTGCCCCCGCCGGCGGTTCGGTTCTGTGACCCGAACCGGTGAACCCCTGTCCTGAAGCCCTCGTAAGGAGCCGACGCCATGGTCGCCGTCGACATCAGCCCTGCCGCCGCGCTGTACCGAAGAGCCCTGTACCCCGGACCGCCCGCCGTGATCTACGAGGACCGGGAGCTCCTCGCGGACGAACTCGGCCGTACCGTACGTGAGTTCGCCGCCGGGCTGTCCGGGCGCGGGCTGCGGCGTGGGGACCGGATCGCGTATCTCGGTTTCAACAGCCCGGCGTTCCTCGTGACCCTGTTCGCCGCGGCCCACCTGGGCGCGGTCTTCGTCCCGGTCAACTTCCGGCTGGCCGCCGACGAGGTCCGGCACATCCTGAACGACTGCGGCGCCCACACGCTGGTCGTGGAGGAGGGGCACCGCGAACTGGTCGCCTCCGTACGGCAGGACGTCCCCGCCCGCAGCCTGGTGCTGGTCGACACCGACCCCGAGTGCCCCGCCACGCCGGAGCCGGGCCCCGCCTGGACGCCGCTGTCCGCGCTGCTCGGCGCGCACCGCCCCGTACGCGAACCCGTCGCCCTGTACGAGGGCGACCTCGCGGCCCTGATGTACACCTCCGGAACCACCGGACGGCCCAAGGGCGTCATGCTCACCCACGGCAACCTGTGGTGGAACGCCGTCAACGTGGACTCCGTCGTGGACACCCGCGCCGACGACGTCAACCTGGCCGTCGCCCCGCTGTTCCACATCGGCGGCCTCAACGCCCTGACCCTGCGCACGCTGGTGCGCGGCGGCACCGTCATCCTGCGCCGGGGCTTCGACCCCGCCCGCTGCCTGGAGGACCTCGTCCGGTACCGGGTGAACACCTTCTTCGCGGTCCCCGCCATGTACGCGGCGCTGGCCCGCACGCCCGGGTTCGCCGAGAGCGACCTGAGCGCCCTGCGCTCGCCGATCGCCGCCGGCGCCCCGGTGCCGCCGCAGCTGATCCGGGACTACGGCGCGGTGGGGCTGCTGCTCCAGCAGGCGTGGGGGCTGACCGAGACGTCCCCGTTCGCCACCTACCTTCCGGCCCCACTGACGTCCCGGAAGACCGGATCGGCCGGGCTCCCGATGCCGTACACCGAGATACGGCTGATCGACCCGGTGACCGGCGCCGTGATCGACAGCCCGGACACCCAGGGCGAGATCTGCGTGCGCGGCCCAAACGTGGCCGTCGGCTACTGGGACAACCCGGAGGCCACCCGGGCGGCGTTCGACGAACGGGGCTGGTTCCGCACCGGCGACATCGCCTACCGGGACGAGGACGGCTTCCACTACATCGTGGACCGGCTGAAAGACATGATCATCAGCGGCGGTGAGAACGTCTACCCGGCGGAGGTCGAGCGGGTCCTCGTGGAGCACCCCGACATCCTGGACGCCGCGGTCGTCGGCATACCGGACCCCAAGTGGGGCGAGACCGTCCTGGCCGTCCTGGCCTGCGCGCCCGGCGCACGGCCCACGGTCGAGGAGGTGCGCGAGTTCACCGGCCGCCATCTGGCCCGCTACAAGCTCCCCACCCGGGTCGAGGTCGTCGAACGGCTGCCGCGCAACGCCAGCGGCAAGCTGGACAAGCCGGAACTGCGCCGCCAGGTGACCGCACGGCACGCCGTCCCCGCCCCCTGACCCCCTGACCCCGCGCCCCGGCACCCCACTGCCGGGGCCCCGACCCCAGGAGCGGCGCCGTGGCCCTTCTCTCCGACTCCGTGCCGATGCCCGTGCTGCCCGCCCTCGGCGACGGCTGGACCCTGCGGCCGGCCGGCCACGGGGGGCACACGTACCTGGCCTCCCACCCCGACGGCCCCGAGGCGTTCACGGTGGGCGTCCGGCGCGTGTGGCAGGACCCGTTGCGGGCCGCCTACCCCATCGGCGCGCACGACATCGCCGTACGGCTGGACCCGTCCGCGCCGGAGCGCGCCGCCGGACTGCTGCGGGCGCTCGCACCCGCCCTGTTCGCCGCCGACCCGCGCTGCCGCCGGATCGTCGCCGCGCCGCACGAGGACGACCCGCGCACCCAGCGCGTCCTGGCGGACGGCGGCTTCCGCCGTGTCGCCGAGGCGGATCTGCCCGGCGGCCCGGTCGTGCTGTTCGCCGCCGAACCTCCGCACATCGCGGGACTGTCCACGGCCCTCGACGACATGCCCCACTGAGCCGAACCCCCTGCCGCAGCGGGCCGGAAGCCACCTCCCCAGGCTTCCGGCCCGCTGCCGTGCCGTGGCCCGTGGCCTTCGTGCTGCCCAGCGGCACAGCGGTTAGGGCAGGTGGGCGGCTCGGGTCGACGGTTGACGGGTGCTTGCTGCAATCGCCATTTCCCAGAGCGCCACCGACCCGTTGTCGGGGCTGGTGCTGCGCGACGTACCCGAACCCGCCCCGCGGCCGGGCTGGTCACGCGTCCGCGTGATGGCCTCGTCGCTGAACATGCACGACCTGTGGACGCTGAAGGGGGTGGGGCACCCCCCGGACCGGCTGCCGATCGTCCTCGGCTGTGACGCGGCCGGATACGACGAGGACGGCAACGAGGTCATCGTCCACCCGGTGCTCGGCGATCCCGACGCGGGCGGCGGCGACGAGACGCTCGACCCGGACCGCGCGCTGCTGTCCGAGCGCCACGACGGGGCGTTCGCGCAGTACCTGACCGTCCCCACCCGCAACCTGGTGCCGAAGCCGGACTGGCTCTCCTTCGACGAGGCCGCCTGCCTGCCGGTCGCCTGGACCACCGCCTACCGCATGCTGTTCACCCAGGCCCGCATCACCCCCGGCGACCGGGTGCTCGTGCAGGGCGCGGGCGGCGGCGTGGCCTCCGCCGCGATCCGGCTCGCGGTGGCCTCGGGCGCCGTCGTCTACGCCACCAGCCGCAGCGCCGGCAAGCGCGCGGAGGCCGTCTCCTGGGGCGCCCGCGCCGCCGTGGCCCCCGGCGAGCGGCTGCCCGAGCGGGTGGACGTGGTGATCGAGACGGTCGGCGAGGCGACCTGGCAGCACTCGCTGAAGGCGCTGCGCCCCGGCGGCACCCTCGTCATCGCGGGCGCGACGAGCGGCATGAACCCGCCCGCCGACCTCGGCCGGATCTTCTACCTCCAGCAGCGCGTCCTCGGCTCGACCGGCGCCACCCGCTCCGAACACGTCGCCATGCTGCGCCTGATGGAGGCCACGGGTGTCCGTCCGGTCATCGACCGCACCCTCCCGCTCACCGAGATCCACAAGGGCTTCCAGCTCATGATCGACGGTGCTCTCACCGGGAAGCTCGTCATCCATCCGTCCGGCCGGAACTAGGGAGCCGCCATGACCGCAGCAGCCGTGGGGCTGTCCCACTCGCCCCTCATCGGCAAGAACGACCCCGACCCCGACGTCCTCGTCCGTGTCGAGGAGGCCGTCGCGGGCGCACGGGAGTTCGTCCGCGCCTACGACCCGGAGCTGGTCGTCCTGTACGCCCCGGACCACTACAACGGCTTCTTCTACAAGGAGATGCCCCCGTTCTGCCTGGCCACCGAGGCCCACGCCGTGGGTGACTTCGGCACGCAGGCGGGCCCGCTGTCGGTCGACACCGCCGCCGCGAAGGAACTGGCCCAGGGCGTCCTCGACCGGGGCATCGACCTGACCGTCTCGGCCCGGATGACCGTCGACCACGGCTTCGCCCAGCCCCTGGAGGTCCTCTTCGGCGGGATCGACCGCGTGCCGGTGGTACCCGTCTTCGTCAACGGCGTGGCCACCCCGCTCGGCCCGGTCGCCCGCGTCCGCGCGCTCGGCACCGCGGTCGGCGAGGCCGCCGCCGTACTCGGCCGCAGGACGCTGTTCCTGGCCTCCGGCGGCCTCTCCCACGACCCGCCCGTACCGGTCCTCGACGGTGCGCCCCCCAAGGTCGCCGACGCGCTCATCGAGGGCCGGCCGCCGACCCCCGAGCAGCGGGCGAGGGGCGAGCAGCGGGTGGTCCGGGCCGGCCAGGAGTACGCCGCCGGTACGACGTCGATGATCCCGATCAACCCCGACTGGGACAACCGGTTCCTCGACCACCTGGAGAAGGGCGACCTCGCGCGGTTCGACTCCTGGACCGTCGCGGGCATGGCGAAGGAGGGCGGCGGCTCCGCCCACGAGGTCCGCTCCTGGATCGCCGCGTTCGCCTCGCTCGCGGCCACCGGGCCGTACGAGACGACCTCCCGCTTCTACGAGCCGATCCCCGCGTGGATCGCCGGATTCGCCGTGGCCACGGCGCAGGGGCGGTGACCGGCATGACAGTCGACCGGCACGCGGTCGCACAGGCCGCCGCCCGGCTGGACACCGCGTCGCGCGAGGGCCGTCCCGTGGCCCCGGTCCGCGACCTGCTGGGCGAACAGGACATCGACGCCGCCTACGCCGTCCAGCAGGAGCTGAACCGGCGCAGGCTGGCCGCCGGCGCGGTCGTCACCGGCCGCAAGATCGGCCTCACCTCGCCCGCCGTACAGCGCCAGCTCGGCGTCGACCAGCCGGACTTCGGCGTCCTCTTCGCCGACATGGACGTCTCGGCGAAGGCGGAGGTCCCCTCCGGGCGGCTGCTCCAGCCGAAGGCCGAGGCGGAGATCGCGTTCGTCCTCGGGGAGGACCTGGCCGACGGGGTGTACGACACCGCCCGGGTCCGGGCCGCCGTGGAGTACGCCGTCGCGGCGATCGAGATCGTCGACAGCCGGGTCGCCGACTGGGACATCCGGCTCACCGACACCATCGCCGACAACGCCTCCAGCGGCCTGTACGTCCTCGCCGACCGCCGCCTCACCCTCGACGAGTTCGAGCCGCGCGAGGTCACCATGCGGATGTACGCCGAGGGCGAGCCGGTCTCCGAGGGCACGGGGGCCGCCTGTCTCGGCGACCCGCTCAACGCCCTGGCCTGGCTCGCCCGTACCGCGCAGGCGTACGGCGACCCGCTGCGGGCCGGGCAGGTCGTCCTGTCGGGGGCGCTGGGCCCGATGGTCCCGGCACCGCCCGGCACCCGTATCCACGCCGAGATCGGACCGCTGGGCACGGTCACCGCCGCATTCTCCGAGAAGAGGGACGTGTGAAGAGAACCAAGGTCGCCGTCATCGGCTCCGGCAACATCGGCACCGACTTGATGATCAAGGTCATGCGGCTGTCGGACACCCTGGAGATGGGTGCCATGGTCGGCATCGACCCGGACTCCGACGGGCTCGCCCGCGCCGCCCGGCTGGGGGTGCCCACCACCCACGAGGGCGTCGACGGCCTCATCGCGCTGCCCGGCTTCGCCGACATCGACGTCGTCTTCGACGCCACCTCGGCCAAGGCGCACGTGGCCAACGCCGCCAAGCTGGCCCCGTACGGCAAGCGGCTCATCGACCTGACCCCGGCGGCGATCGGCCCGTTCGTCGTGCCGCCGGTCAACGGGGACGCCCACCTCGACGCCCCGAACGTCAACATGGTGACGTGCGGCGGCCAGGCCACCATCCCCATGGTGGCCGCCGTCTCGGCGGTGACCCCGGTCCACTACGCGGAGATCGTGGCCTCCATCGCCTCCCGTTCGGCCGGTCCCGGGACCCGGGCCAACATCGACGAGTTCACCGAGACCACCTCCCACGCCATCGAGCAGGTCGGCGGCGCCGCCCGCGGCAAGGCGATCATCGTCCTGAACCCGGCGGAGCCGCCGCTCATCATGCGGGACACGGTGTTCTGCCTCATCGGGGAGGCCGACCACGACGCCGTCCGCGCGTCGGTCGCGGCCATGGCGGAGCGCGTCGCCCGTTACGTCCCCGGCTACCGGCTCAAGCAGGAGGTCCAGTTCACCCCGGTGGACCCCGCCGAGCCGGTGCACACCCTGCTCCCGCCGGACGCCGGCCCCGCCGTCACCCGGGTCTCGGTGTTCCTCGAAGTGGAGGGCGCCGCCCACTACCTGCCCGCCTATGCCGGAAACCTCGACATCATGACGTCCGCCGCGCTCCAGGTCGCCGAGTCGGCCGCCCGGCACGACGCAGCCCTCGCGGAGGCCCGCCCATGACCCGCCCCCTGTACATCCAGGACGTCACCCTGCGCGACGGCATGCACGCCATCCGGCACCGCATCGACCCCGCCGACGTCGGCCGTATCGCCGCCGCCCTCGACGCCGCCGGTGTCGACGCGATCGAGGTCGCCCACGGCGACGGCCTGGCGGGCGGCTCCGTCAACTACGGGCCCGGCAGCCACACGGACTGGGAGTGGATCGAGGCGGCCGCGGCCCACCTCACCCGCGCCACCCTCACCACCCTCCTCCTGCCCGGCATCGGCACCATCGCCGACCTGGAGCGCGCCCACTCCCTCGGCGTCCGCTCGGTGCGTGTCGCCACCCACTGCACCGAGGCCGACATCTCCGCCCAGCACATCGCCAGGGCGCGCGAACTCGGCATGGACGTCTCCGGCTTCCTGATGATGAGCCACATGGCCCCGGCCGCCGAACTCGCCGCGCAGGCCCGGCTGATGGAGTCCTACGGCGCTGCTTGCGTGTACGTCACCGACTCCGGCGGACGGCTCACCCTGGACGGTGTGCGCGAGCGGGTCCGCGCCTACCGCGACGTCCTGGACCCCCGTACCGAGGTCGGCATCCACGCGCACGAGAACCTCTCCCTCTCGGTCGCCAACAGCGTGATCGCCGTGCAGGAGGGCGTGACCCGGGTGGACGCCTCCCTCGCCGGACAGGGCGCCGGCGCGGGCAACTGTCCCATCGAGGCGTTCATCGCGGTCGCCAACCTCCAGGGCTGGAAGCACGGGTGCGACCTGTTCGCCCTCCAGGACGCGGCCGACGACCTCGTACGTCCGCTGCGGGACCGGCCCGTGCAGGTCGACCGGGAGACGCTCACCCTCGGCTACGCGGGCGCGTACTCCTCGTTCCTGCGCCACGCCGAGGCCGCCGCCGAGCGGTACGGCGTCGACGCCCGCACGCTGCTGCTGGAGGTCGGCCGGCGGGGACTCGTCGGCGGCCAGGAGGACATGATCGTCGACATCGCGCTCGACCTGGTGGCGGGGGAGACGGGCTGACGGGCCCCCGCGGTCCGGATCGCTCCCTGATCCGGACCGACCCGGCCGTGCCGCTGTGTGGAACGGGCGAATGACGCGGCGAGATTCGAGGTCATTTGCTGGTAGCAGCCCAGTGGTTCCTCAACACCGACGGGAGTTCACCCATGACCGAATCGCCACAAGGGAGTGGCATGTTCGCGACACGGCAGGGGGGCCGCTGATGCGTACCAGGACACCGGCCGTCCACCTTGTCGCCGCCGACGCTCCCCCGGTCCCGCTCCTGCTCCACCGGAGCGAGAACCCCTGGGGCGCGAGCCCCAAGGCGGTGGAGGCGGCCCGCGCCGAACTGCTGCGCGTCCACCGCTACCCCGACGCGCGACACACCGCGCTCATCGACGCCCTCGCCTCCCACCACGGCGTCACGGCCGACCGGGTCGCCGTCGGCAACGGCGTGGACGAGGTCATCATGATGCTGGCCATCGCCTCGCGTGACCTGGGCCGCGCGGTGATCAACGAGGCCACCTACCAGGGTTACGTGAAGAGCCTGACAGCGGTGGGCCTGGAGGTCGTCCAGGTCCCCCTCGAAGACCACCGCGTGGACCCCGAGTCGCTGATCGAGGAGATGCGCAAGGGCCCGGCCCTCGTCTTCGTCTGCAATCCCCACAACCCCGCCGGGACCGTCCTGGACGCCGACGCCGTGCGGAGCCTGTGCGAGACGGCGCGCGCCACCGGGTCGCACCTCGTCCTCGACGAGGCGTACGCGGAGTTCGCCGACGACTCGTTCACCTCGGGGCTGCCGTGGGCGCGGGAGGGGAGCGGCGTCAGTGTGCTGCGGACGCTCTCCAAGGCGTACGGCCTCGCCGCGCTGCGCGTGGGCGCGCTGATCGGCTGCCCCGACGCCGTCTCCCGCATCGAGACCGTGCAGGACGCCATGCCGTACCACGTGAACCGGCTCGCGCAGGCGGCGGCCTGCGCGGCGCTGGAGGACCAGGAGTTCCTGGAGCAGACGAGGGTCCGCATCGCCACGGCGCGCAGGGCGCTGTGCACGTCCCTGGACCGGCTCGGCATCACCTACCTGCCCTCGCAGACCAACTTCGTCACCGTGCACCTGCCCGGCAGCGCATCCCGGATCACCGAGAAGCTGCTCGCCGACGACGTCCACGTGCGTGACGCCTCGGACATGGGCATGCCCGGCTGGATACGGATCTCGGTCGGCACCCCCTCCGACGTCCTCGCCCTCGTGCGCCGTCTCGAAGCCGCCCTCGCCTAGGACAGCCGACAGAGAGGAGCCCCCGGTTCTCCGGGGGCTCCTCTCTGTCGTGTCCGCCGTGCCTACTTCTTCCGGGCCAGGTTCACGCCGTCGCCGATCGGGATCAGCACGTGCTCCACCCGGTCGTCCTCGTGGACGCGCGCGTTGAACGCGCGGATCCCCTGCACGTTGGTCGCGTTCTCCTCGGGGTCGACGACCTGCCCGTGGTGGAGGGTGTTGTCGGCGAGCAGCAGACCACCGGGACGGATCCGCGGCACCAGCTCCTCCCAGTAGTCGACGTAGTCCTCCTTCTCGGCGTCGATGAAGGCGAGGTCGAACTGCGGCTCCATCGGCAGCGCGCGCAGCGTGTCCAGCGCCGGTCCGAGCTTCAGGGTGATCGTGTCCTCCAGCCCGGCACGCTTCCAGTACCGCTGGGCGACCGAGGTCCACTCCTCGCTGATGTCGCACGCCAGCAGCGTGCCGCCGGGCCGCAGCCCACGGGCCATGCAGAGGGCCGAGTAGCCGGTGAAGCTGCCGATCTCCACGATCCGCTCCGCGCCCGCGATCTGGACGAGAAGCGTCATGAACGCCCCCTGCTCGGGGGCGATCTGCATGAAGTTGTCGTCAGGGAAGAGCTTTTCGGTCTCGTCCGCGAGGTCGAGCAGGATCTCGTCCGGAGCGGTCGCGTTCGCCGCCACGTACTCCTGGAGCTTCGGGATGAGGGAATCCGTTGTCCGCGTCATGCGCTGCAGCCTCATCGGTTACCGGAGCCGGGGAAATCCCCTGTGCCGCAGTACGGCACGCGGAGGTGACGGGTGAATGCCCAGAACATTTCCTGGCACCGATGTCGGCCGCGTCAGTGAGGGGAGCCCGGTCATTTCCGCATCCAGGCAGGAGACAGGCATGTCCGAGGCGCAGCGTGCCGACCTGATCCGCCCGTTGCCCGAACTGCTCGCCAGGCACGCCGCGCTGCGCGGGACCAAGGTCGCGTACTCCGACGAGCGGCGCGCCGTGACCTACGGGGAACTGGACCGGCGCACGGCCCGGCTCGGCGGTCACCTGGTCGCCCTCGGCCTGCCGCGGGGCGCGCGGGTGATGCTCCTGCTGGGCAACCGCGTGGAGATGGTGGAGGGCTACCTCGGCGTCAACCGCGCCGGCTGCGTCGGCGTGCCCGTCAACCCGCACTCCTCCGACGCGGAACTCCTGCACGCGCTCACCGACAGCGACGCCCAGGCGGTGATCACCGACACGGCCCACGCCGACCAGGTCCGCGCGCTGCTGCCGGCCGGGCAGCGCCACCTCATCGTGGTCGGCGGCCACCCGGACGCGGTGTCGTACGAGGACCTGCTCGCCCGCGAGCCCGCCACCCCGGCCCGTGACGACCTCGGCCTGGACGAACCGGCCTACCTGCTCTACACCTCGGGGACGACGGGCCGCTCCAAGGGCGTCCTGGTCGCGCTGCGCGCCGTGCTGTGGAACGCGGCCAACTGCTACGCCCCGCTCATCGGACTGTCCGAGGCGGACACGCTGCTGTGGCCGCTGCCGCTGTTCCACACCTTCGGCTACAACCTGTGCGTGATGGGCGTGCTGTCGGTCGGCGCCACGGCCCACGTCGTCCCGGGCTTCTCCGCCGCCGAGGTCCTGCACGAACTGAACTCCCGGCCCTACACCTTCCTGGTCGGCGTGCCGACGGTGTACCACAACCTCCTCCGGGCCGCCGAGACGGAGGACCTCAAGCTGCCCGAGATGCGCGTGTGCATCATCGCGGGCGCGGTCACCACGGCCGCGTTCGCCGAGTCGTTCGAGGCCGCGTTCGGCATCTGGCTCACCGACAACTACGGCTGCACCGAGATGAGCGGGCCGATGGCCACCATGCGGCCGGGCGGTGAGCGGGTGCCCGGTTCCTGCGGTCTGCCGGTGCCCGGCCTCGACCTGCGGGTGGTGGACCCCGACACCGGCCTCGACGTGCCGACCGGCGAGGTCGGCGAGATCTGGGTCAGCGGCCCGAGCGTCATGCTCGGCTACCACAACCTGCCGGAGGCCACCGAGGCCGCGCTCCGGGGCGGCTGGTACCACACCGGCGACCTCGCCCACCGCGACGAAGCCGGCTACCTCTTCATGTCCGGCCGGCGCAACGACGTCATCATCCGGGGCGGGGAGAACGTCCACCCCAGCGAGATCGAGTCCGTCCTGGGCCGGGTGCCCGGGGTGCGCGACGCGGCCGTGACGGGACGGGACGACGAGGAACTGGGCCAGGTCCCGGTGGCGCTGGTGGTGCCAGGACCGGACGGCGTCGACTGCGCGGAGCTGTTCGCGCGCTGCCGCCGGGAACTCGCCTACTTCAAGGTGCCGGTGGAGGTCCGCGCCGTGCCCTCGCTGGCCAAGACGGCCACGGGCAAGATCGTGCGCAAGCCGCTGGCCGAACTGCCCGGCCGGCTCCTCGCGGTCACCGGCCGCCACGACGGCCTGCACCTGATGGAGGGCGCCGGGGAACTCGCCCCGCTCCCGGCCGGCGAACTGCCCGCCGTCAGCCCGCTCGACGGCCTCGACGTGGCCCTGACAGGAGACGCCGGTGACCTCGCGGACCTGATCGCCGGCCACCTCGTGGCCGGTCACCAGGCCCGCGCCGTGGGACCGGACCTCACGGAGCCCGGCGCCACGGTCACCGTCACCGGCTCCACCGTGACGATCACCGTCGACGGCGCCGCCCCCACCACCCTGGTGCTGGCGGAAGGGCTGACCGGCCACCGGATCCGCAACGCCGTGGACGTCGCGCTGAGCCGACCGGGCAGCACGCTGGTCGCGGCCGTCCGGTCGGCGCCGGCCGCGGGACCCGACCGGCTGCCCGCCAGGGCCGACCTGTCCGGACTCACCGGCACCGACCTGGAGCACAGGCTCCTCGCCCTGGTCACGGACGAGGTCGCCGAAGTGCTGGACACCGTCGGCGGTGTCGAACCGGACCGGGCCCTGCGCGAGTACGGCCTCACCTCGGTGGGCGCCGTCCGGCTGCGCGACCGCGTCGCCGCCGTCACAGGGCTGCGCCTGGCCACGACCCTCGCCTTCGACCACCCCTCGGTACGGGCGATCGCCCGGCACCTGCGGGGCGAACTCACCGGCACGCCCGAACTCACCGGCTCACCCGGGGGCACGGCCGCCGCGCAGGCCGACGACGACGATCCCGTCGTCCTCGTCGGGATCGGCTGCCGCTACCCCGGCGGGGTCACCTCCCCCGACGAGCTGTGGCGGCTGGTGGCCGACGAGGTCGACGCCGTCGGCGCGTTCCCGGACGACCGGGGCTGGGACCTCGACCGGCTCGGCGACACCTCCCACACCCGGTGGGGCGGCTTCCTCCGTGAGGCGGCCGACTTCGACCCCGCCTTCTTCGGGATCTCGCCCCGCGAGGCGCTCGCGATGGACCCCCAGCACCGGCTGCTGCTGGAGACCTCCTGGGAAGCGCTGGAGCGCGCCGGCATCGACCCGACGTCCCTGCGCGGCGCGCAGGTCGGGGTGTACACGGGGCTGATGGACCAGGACTACGTCACCGACCAGGACCGGGTCCCCCGCGAACTGGAGGGCTACGTCGGCACGGCCACGGCCGGCAGCGTCGCCTCCGGGCGGATCTCCTACGTGCTGGGGCTGCGCGGTCCCGCGCTCTCCCTCGACACCGCCTGCTCCTCGTCCCTGGTGGCCCTCCACCTCGCGGCGCAGGCCGTCCGCCGGGGCGAGTGCGAACTCGCGCTGGCCGGCGGGGTGACCGTCATGGCGACACCCCGCACGTTCGTGGAGTTCAGCAGGCAGGGCGCGCTGTCCCAGGACGGCCGGTGCAAGGCGTTCGCCGCGGCGGCGGACGGCACCGGCTGGGCCGAGGGCGCCGGGATGGTCGTCCTCGAACGGCTGTCCAGCGCCCGCCGCGCCGGGCACCCCGTGCTGGCCGTGCTCCGGGGTTCCGCGGTGAACCAGGACGGCGCCTCCAACGGACTGACGGCGCCGAACGGGGCGGCCCAGCAGGAGGTGATCCGGCTCGCCCTGCGGGACGCCGGTCTGACACCGGCCGACGTGGACGTGGTCGAGGCCCACGGCACCGGCACCCGGCTCGGCGACCCGATCGAGGCGGGCGCGCTGCTCGCCGCCTACGGGCAGGGCCGCGGCGCCCCGCTCTGGCTGGGCTCGCTGAAGTCCAACATCGGGCACGCCCAGGCCGCCGCCGGGGTCGGCGGTGTCATCAAGGTCGTCCAGGCCATGCGGCACCGCACCCTGCCGAAGACCCTGCACGTGGACGAGCCGTCGCCGCACGTCGACTGGGCGTCCGGGGACGTCCGGCTGCTCACCGAGAGCATGCCGTGGCCCGAGCGGGGGCGGCCGGCGCGCGCGGCCGTCTCCTCGTTCGGCGTCAGCGGCACGAACGCGCACCTGATCCTGGAGGCACCGCCGCGGCAGCCCGCGCAGGCCCCCGCCGACGAGCCGCCCGTCGTCGCGTGGACGCTGTCGGGCAGGACGCCCGAGCGGCTGCGGGACTGGGCGGCCCGGCTGCTCCCCGTGGCCCGACAGGCCGCGCCGGTGGACCTCGCGCACTCCCTCGCGACGTCCCGCGCCCACTTCGCCCACCGCGCCGTCGTCATCGGCGGCGACCCCGAAGAACTGCTGGCCGGGGTACGGGCCGTCGCCGAGGGACAGCCGGCGCGCAACGTGGTCCTCGGAGCGGCGGACACGGAGGGGAGGACGGTGTTCGTCTTCCCGGGCCAGGGCACCCAGTGGGCCGGCATGGCCGCCGGCCTGATGGACGAGCCGGTGTTCGCCGCGTCCCTCTCCGCCTGTGAACAGGCGCTCGCCCCCCACGTCGACTGGTCGCTCACCGAGGTGCTGGCCGATGGCGCCGACCGCCTGGAGCGGGTGGACGTCGTCCAGCCCGCGCTGTTCGCGGTGATGGTGTCGCTGGCCGCCCTGTGGCGCTCCCGCGGCGTCGAACCGGACGCGGTGCTCGGTCACTCGCAGGGCGAACTCGCCGCCGCGTGCGTCGCGGGCGCGCTGACACTGGAGGAGGCCGCCCGCGTCGTCGCGGTGCGCAGCCAGGTCATCGCCGAACTCGGCGGCGGCGCCGGCATGGCGTCGGTGACCGCGTCGCGCTCGCAGCTGGAGTGGCTGCTGGAGCGCTGGCCGGACCAGCTCTGGACCGCCGCGTTCAACGGCCCCTCCACCACCGTCGTCGCGGGTGACGACCTGGCGATCGACGGGCTGCTCACCGAGTGCGCCCTGGACGGCGTGCACGCCCGCCGTGTCCGCGTCGGCTACGCCTCGCACTGCCCGAAGGTGGAGGAACTGCGCGAGGAGCTGACGGCCCGGCTGGGAGAGGTGCGCACCACCGCCCCGTCGGTGCCCATGTACTCCACGGTGGACCTGGACTGGGTCGGCGACTCCACCCTCACCGGCGCGTACTGGTACCGCAACCTCCGGCAGCCCGTGCGGTTCCAGCAGGCCGTCGAACACCTCGTCGACCAGGGGTTCCGGGTCTTCGTGGAGTCCAGCTCGCACCCGGTGCTGACCACCGCGATCTAACAGACGCTGGAGGAGGGCGACACGACTGGCGTCGTCACCGGGACCCTGTGCCGCGACGACGGCGGCCTCGACCGGTTCCTGACCTCCGCCGCGCGGCTGTACACGCGGGGGAGGGACGGCGTACGCCTCGCCACCGGCACCGGGCGGCCCGCGCCCCTGCCGACCACACCGTTCCAGCGGCAGCGGTACTGGCTCACCGCGACCGCCCCGGAAGGGACGAGGACCGGCCACCCGCTGCTCGGCAAGTTCACCGAGGCCGCTCGCACCGGCGCGTTCGTGGCCGGCGGCCGGGTCGCGCCGGCCGAGCAGCCGTGGCTGGCCGACCACGCGGTGAACGGCACCTGCGTCCTGGCCGGCACCGCCCTGCTCGACCTCGCCCTGCGCGCCGCGCAC